>NZ_CP094238.1:0-520000 GCF_022749555.1 Comamonas sp. 7D-2
ATGACAGAGGAACCAACCAATGATGCAGGCCAGGCCCTGTGGCAGGTCTGCGTTGAGCAACTGGGTCAGGAGCTGCCAGAGCAGCAATTCAACACCTGGATCAAGCCGCTGACGGCACTCGTTGCAGAAGATTTTTCCAAGGTCACCGTCTATGTGGCCAACCGCTTCAAGCTGGACTGGATCCGTGCCCAGTATGCAGGCCGCATCTCGGCCATGCTGGAGTCGCTCTACGGCCAACCCGTCACTCTTGAGTTAGCACTTGCTCAGCGGGAAAGCGTTGTTCGTACTTATGTGCGCCCTCCTTCATCGACTCAGCAGGCTGCACCGCAAACGCACAATGTCGCCGTGCCCACCGTCACCAGCGAAGAGGCCAGCGCACCGGTTTTCCGCACCCGATTGAACCCGGCCCTCACCTTCGAGACGCTGGTCGAAGGTACGGCCAACCGCATGGCGCGCTCGGCCGCCATGCATGTGGCAGGCTCGCCCGGTCATCTCTACAACCCGCTGTTCATCTACGGCGGTGTCGGCCTTGGTAAGACTCACCTGGTGCATGCTGTGGGTAACCAGCTGCTCAAGGACAAGCCCGACGCCAAGATTCTCTACATCCATGCCGAGCAGTTCGTCTCGGATGTGGTCAAGGCCTACCAGCGCCGCACCTTCGACGAGTTCAAGGAACGCTACCACTCGCTCGACCTGCTGCTGATCGACGATGTGCAGTTCTTCGCCAACAAGGACCGTACGCAGGAAGAGTTCTTCAATGCCTTCGAGGCCCTGCTGGCCAAGAAGAGCCATATCGTGATGACGTCCGACACCTACCCCAAAGGTCTGGCCAATATTCACGAGCGCCTGGTCTCGCGCTTCGACTCGGGCCTGACGGTGGCCATCGAGCCGCCCGAGCTGGAAATGCGCGTGGCGATTCTGATCAACAAGGCCCGCGCCGAGAACGCCGACATGCCCGAGGAAGTTGCCTTCTTCGTGGCCAAGAACGTGCGCTCCAACGTGCGTGAGCTCGAAGGCGCGCTGCGCAAGATCCTGGCCTATTCGCGCTTCAACCAGAAGGAAGTGTCGATCCAGCTGGCCCGCGAGGCGCTGCGCGATCTGCTCAGTATTCAGAACCGCCAGATTTCTGTGGAAAACATCCAGAAGACGGTGGCTGACTACTACAAGATCAAGGTGGCCGACATGTATAGCAAGAAGCGCCCGGCCAGCATTGCCCGGCCGCGCCAGATTGCCATGTACCTGGCCAAGGAGCTGACGCAAAAAAGCCTGCCCGAGATCGGCGAGCTGTTTGGCGGCCGCGACCACACCACGGTGCTGCACGCCGTACGCAAGATTGCGGGCGAGCGCCAGACCAACACCGAGTTGAACCAGCAGCTGCATGTGCTGGAACAAACGCTCAAGGGTTAAGAGCGTGTTCACGATCTGCTCGCGCCGACGTAGAGATCATGACCACGCTCTGAAAAACTCCCCCATGAATGTCACTCACACAGGGCAAAATGGGGAATTCACGCGGCATGAGGGAGCGTCCGCCCTGCCCTGCGGATGCCGCCGCGTCAAAACAAATGCGCACTTAAATCACTGAGGTTGACATGATCGTCCTGAAAGCCACACAAGACAAAGTTCTCGCGGTCCTGCAATCGGTGGCCGGCATTGTCGAGCGCCGCCACACGCTGCCCATTCTGGCCAATGTGCTGATCAAGAAGACCGGCAATGCACTGCAGCTGACAACCAGTGATCTGGAAATCCAGATCCGCACCACGGCCGAGCTGGGCGGCGACGCCGGCGACTTCACCACCACCATCGGTGCCCGCAAGCTGATCGACATCCTGAAGACCATGCCCGGCGACCAGACCGTGAGCCTGGAGACGCAGCAGTCCAAGATGATTCTGAAAGGCGGCAAGAGCCGCTTCACGCTGCAGACCCTGCCCGCCGAAGACTTCCCGCTGGTGCAGGAATCGGCCGCCTTCGGCCCCGCTTTCAGCGTGCCGCAGAAGGTGCTCAAGGACCTGCTGGGCCAGGTCTCCTTTGCCATGGCCGTGCAGGACATCCGCTACTACCTCAACGGCATTCTGTTCGTCGCCGAAGGCAACACCCTGAGCCTGGTGGCCACCGACGGCCACCGCCTGGCCTGGGCCAGCGCCACGCTGGATGTGGAAGTGCCCATCAAGCAGGAAGTGATTCTGCCGCGCAAGACCGTGCTGGAGCTGCAGCGCCTGCTGTCGGACGCCAGCGGCGAGAACCAGCCCGTCATCGAGATGCAGTTTGCCAACAACCAGGCCAAGTTCACCTTTGGCGGCATGGAGTTCGTGACCAAGCTGGTCGAAGGCAAGTTCCCCGACTACAACCGCGTCATTCCGCGCAACCACACCAACAGCGTGACCCTGGGCCGCGCCCCGCTGCTGGCATCGCTGCAGCGCACGGCCATCATGACCAGCGACAAGTTCAAGGGCGTGCGCCTGTCTGTCGAGCCCGGCACGCTGCGCGTGGCGTCCAACAACGCCGAGCAGGAAGAAGCCATGGACGAGCTCGATATCGACTACGGTGGCGACACCATCGAGATCGGCTTCAACGTGACCTATCTGATCGACGTGCTCACCAACATGAGCCAGGACATGGTCAAGATCGATCTGCAGGACGGCAACAGCTCGGCACTGGTCACCATCCCCGAGAACGAAAGCTTCAAGTACGTCGTGATGCCCATGCGCATCTGAGTGGACCGAACGCAGCCAGCCATTTCATTGCCTGAAATAACAGGAGCAGCTACCGCTCGTCCTGTAATGATTTCAGGCAAGTATTCATTTGAAAGTTATGCAGGTCAGGCGCCAACAGCTCCTGACCTTGTAGCAGCAAGGTAATTTCATGACCGAAGAGAACAAGCCAGACACCCAGACCGCCGCAGATGCAGGCGGCTATGGCGAAGGCGCAATCCAGATCCTGGAAGGCCTGGAAGCCGTGCGCAAGCGCCCAGGCATGTACATCGGTGACACCTCGGACGGCACCGGTCTGCACCACCTGGTCTTCGAGGTCGTGGACAACTCCATCGACGAAGCGCTGGCCGGCTACTGCGACGACATTCTGGTCACCATCCATGCCGACGGTTCGCTGTCCGTCATCGACAACGGCCGCGGCATTCCCACCGGCGTGAAGATGGACGACAAGCACGAGCCCAAGCGCTCGGCTGCCGAAATCGCGCTGACCGAGCTGCACGCCGGCGGCAAGTTCAACCAGAACAGCTACAAGGTCTCGGGCGGCCTGCACGGCGTGGGCGTGTCCTGCGTGAACGCGCTGTCGGTCTGGCTCAAGCTCACCGTCAGCCGCGACGGCCGACGCCACGAAATCGACTTCTCGCGCGGCTTTGTGCAAAACCGCCTGATCGAAGTCGTGGACGGCGCCGAAGTCTCGCCCATGCGCGTGGTCGGCGCCAGCGACAAGCGCGGCACCAAGGTGCACTTTCTGCCCGACCAGGAAATCTTCAAGGAGAACTTCGAGTTCCGCTATGAAATCCTGGCCAAGCGCCTGCGCGAGCTGTCCTTCCTGAACAACGGCGTGCGCATCCGCTTGAAGGACGAGCGCGACGGCAAGGAAGACGACTTCTCGGGCGCCGGCGGCGTCAAGGGCTTTGTGCAGTTCATCAACGGCACCAAGAAGGTGTTGCATCCCACCACCTTCCATGCCAACGGCTCGCGCCCTGCAGAAACCTATGGCGGCATTCCCGGCACCGAAATCGGTGTCGAAGTGTCCATGCAGTGGAACGACAGCTATGCCGAACAGGTGCTGTGCTTCACCAACAACATTCCCCAGCGTGACGGCGGCACCCACCTGACCGGCCTGCGCGCCGCCATGACCCGCGTGATCGGCAAATACATCGCCGACAACGAAATGGCCAAGAAGGCCAAGGTCGAAGTCTCCGGCGACGACATGCGCGAAGGCCTGTGCGCCGTGCTCAGCGTGAAGGTGCCCGAGCCCAAGTTCTCCAGCCAGACCAAGGACAAGCTGGTCAGCTCGGAAGTGCGAGCGCCCGTGGAAGACATCGTGGCCAAGAGCCTGACCGACTTCCTCGAAGAAAACCCCAACGACGCCAAGATCCTGTGCGGCAAGATCATCGAGGCGGCCCGCGCCCGTGAAGCCGCGCGCAAGGCCCGCGAAATGACACGCCGCAAGGGCGTGCTCGACGGCATGGGCCTGCCCGGCAAGCTGGCCGACTGCCAGGAAAAAGATCCTGCGCTGTGCGAAATCTACATCGTCGAGGGTGACTCCGCCGGCGGCTCCGCCAAGCAGGGTCGCGATCGCAAGTTCCAGGCCATCCTGCCGCTGCGCGGCAAGATCCTGAACGTGGAAAAGGCCCGCTACGAAAAGCTGCTGTCCAGCCAGGAAATCATCACCCTGATCACGGCCCTGGGCACCGGCATCGGCAAGGTCAGCGAAGACTCGGGCAAGAGCAGCAGCGACGACTACAACCCCGACAAGCTGCGCTACCACCGCATCATCATCATGACCGACGCGGACGTGGACGGCGCCCACATCCGTACTCTGCTGCTGACCTTCTTCTACCGCCAGATGCCTGATCTGGTCGAGCGCGGCCATATCTACATCGCCCAGCCGCCGCTGTACAAGGTCAAGAACGGCAAGGAAGAGCTCTACCTCAAGGACGGCCCGGCCCTCAACAAATACCTGCTCAAGATCGCGCTGAACCATGCCAGCGTGAACACCGGCGGCGACAATCCGCGCACCGTCGAGGGCGAAGAACTGGCCAAGCTGGCCAACATGCACCTGGCCGCCGAAACCGTCATCGAGCGCCTGTCCAACTTCATGGATGCCGAAGCCCTGCGCGCCATTGCCGACGGCGTACAGATCAAGCTCGACACCATCGAGGACGCCCAGGAGTGCGCGCCGATTCTGGAAGCCAAGCTGCGCGAGCTGACCACCACCGGCGTGCCCGCCGATGTGACGGCCGAGATCGACCCCAACAGCGAGCACCCCATCCTGCGCATCAGCCGCCATCACCACGGCAATATCAAGAGCTCCATCCTGACCCAGGAGTTCGTGCGCAGCCATGACTACGCCGCCCTGTCCGACGAAGCGCAGAACTTCGTCGGCCTGCTGGGCGAAGGCGCCAAGGTCACGCGCGGCGAAGGCGAGAAGGCCAAGACCGAAAAGGTCGGCGACTTCCGTCAGGCCATGGCCTGGCTGATCTCCGAAGCCGAGCGCACCACGGGTCGCCAGCGCTACAAGGGTCTGGGTGAAATGAACCCCGAGCAGCTCTGGGAAACCACCATGGACCCCAATGTCCGCAGCCTGCTGCAGGTCAAGATCGGCGACGCCATCGAAGCCGACCGCGTCTTCACCATGCTCATGGGCGACGAGGTCGAACCGCGCCGCAACTTCATCGAAGACAATGCGCTGCGGGCGGGGAATATCGACGTTTGATGTCCTCGGGCGACGTGGGTACCAGTATGGATCAGGATTCACAGGAGGCGCATGCGCTGCCTCCCATGCCTTTTGTTGAAGACTATCTGCCGGCGCTGCTAGCGCAGGCCAGCAAGCTAATTTCAGCTGAATTCCATACTGTGGTCGAGTCCGAGGGCTTCTCAATCACCGAGTGGCGAATCCTAGCCTCGCTGACAGGCACCTCCGGCATCAGCACCGGCCGCCTGGCGCAGATCTCGGTCAGCAAGCAGCCAACTGTCACGCGCCTTCTTGATCGCATGGAAGCCAAGGGCTATGTGGAGCGCTTCGCGCACGATACCGACCGACGTCTCACCATGGTGCGCATCGCGCCGGCCGGCCAGACTATTGTGGCCGACCTGATCCGCAAGGCCAAGGAGCACGAGTTGCGAGTGCTGCAGCCCTTCGGCCTCAAGCGCGCCGAAGCGCTCAAGGTCACGCTACGGCGCATCATCGAGCTACACCTGCCTCCGGGCTGAGAGGCGGATTCACTTCAATCCGCCTTGATGCCCTGCGTCCTCACGATAGGACCAAACAACGCCTCTTCCTCGCCGACCATGGCCGTCAGTTCAGCGGGCGACAGCGTCATTGGTTCGGCTCCGACCTCTGCAAACCGGGCTTTGATGACAGGCTGCGCGAGCAACCTGTTCAGTTCACGGTTCATGCGCATCACGTGGGCCGCTGGCATCGCTGCTGGCGCATAGACCGCAAACGGCGTGTCCACGTAGACTTTGCCAAAACCAGCCTCCTCAATCGTGGACACATCGGCAGCATAGGATGGCCGACGTCGGCTTGCCACGGCCAGCAGCTTGAGCTTGCCGGCCTTTACGCTGGGAAATACCGTGCCTGGCACCAGCGCATAGTCGACCTGGCCGGCCATCACGCTTTGGATTGCCGGCGCTGCCCCTCGATAGGGAATGTGCGCCGCGGTGATGCCCGCCGCCTGCTTGAACAGCTCACCGCCCACATGCGGCGTGGTGCCGTTGCCGGCCGATCCGTAGCTGAGCTTGCCGGGGTTGGCCTTCGCATAGGCCACGAATTCGGCCAGCGTGTCCGCCGCCAGCGTTGGCCGCGTCACCAAAAACAACTGGGTATTGGCCAGTAGCGCCACATGCTGCAGGTCCTTAGCAGGCTGGATCGGCATGCGCTCGAACATCAACGGATTGACCGACTCCAGCGTGGTCACGTTGACCAGGAAGGTGCGGCCATCGCTGCCGTTGCGTGCCACCTCCACTGCAGCGACATTACCGCTGGCACCGCTACGGTTGTCGATAATCACAGGCTGACCAAGCGCTTCGCTCAGTTGAGGTACCAGCAGGCGCATCAGCACATCGGCCAATCCTCCCGGAGGAAAAGCCACAACAAAGCGTACGGGCTTGCCGGGCCAGACAGCCTGGGACAGCGCCGGAGTGCCGACCATGGTCATAGCCCCTGCCAAGGCCAGCAGGTCTCGGCGGCGTGGAGAGTGAAAACGTGAGGCCATCAATATGCTCCTGGAAATGGTCCTACAGTGCCAGGCTGCCGACGCTGGTGCCGCCGCAGACGTAGAGTACCTGGCCGGTCACGAAGCTGTTGGCCGCATCGGCGAAGAAGCCGACGGCGCGCGCCACGTCGGCCGACTCGCCGAGCCGGCGCACGGGCACCGAGGCGGCGAGCTGGCGCTCGCGGTCGCTGCCCTGCTCCACCACGTCGTAGAACATGTCGGTGCGGATGGGCCCGGGCGCGACCACGTTGACGGTGATGCCCTCGGGCGCCAGCTCCAGCGCCCAGGTGCGCGCCATGCCCAGCATGCCGGCCTTGGTGGCCGAGTAGCTGGTGCGCGTGGCCAGGCCCAGCGCGGCGCGCGACGACAGCAGCACCACGCGGCCGAACCGACGCGCGCGCATGGCCGGCAGCGCCGCCTGCAGCATCTGCACAGCGCAGCCCAGGTGCAGGTCGACCAGCGCATCCAGGTCGCTGAGCTTCACGTCGGGCAGCAGCGCGGCGCGGATCACACCGGCGTTGTGCACGATGGTGGTGATCTCGTACCGCCGCACCATGGCCTGCACGGCCTCGGCCGTGGCGGCGCGGTCGGCCAGGTCTACTTCGATGCTGTGCAGCCGGGGGTGGGCTATCTCGGTGCGCCGCCGCGCCAGCGAGACGACTTCGTAGCCCTGCTCCAGCAGTTGTTCACAGATGACCTTTCCGATGCCGGCGCTGCCGCCCGTCACCGCCGCGACCTTGTTGGCCCCCACGCTCCCCGCTGCGCGAGGTTCGCTGCCCCCCAAGGGGGCGCTCGTGTTCGCTTTCATGCCTTGCCCTCCACCAGAGCCAGCACGCGCAGCGGGCTGCCGCTGCCGTTCTCGATCTTCAAGGGCGCCGCCACCACCAGCGCGCCGGTGGGCGGCAACTGGTCGAGGTTGGTGAGGCACTGCAGGCCGTACTTGCCGGCGCCGTGCATCAGCGAATGGCAAGGGTACGGCGGGCGCAGGTGGTAGCCCTGGCCGGCGTCGGTGCCTATGGATTCGGTGCCGAAGCCCAGCACGCCGCGCTGCTCGACCAGGAAGCGAACGGCTTCGGTGTCCGGCCCGGGCGTGTGCTGGCCGCTGGCGTCGAAGTTCTGGAAGGCCTCGGCATCGCGCGCCTGCGACCAGCGCCGCGCCCAGTCGGTGCGCATCAGCACCCAGTGGCCCTCGGGAATGCGGCCGTGCGCGGCCTCGAAACGCTCGATGTCGGCCACGCCCATCAGGTAGTCGGGGTCGGCCGCCGCCTGGGCGCTGCAGTCGATCACGCAAGCCGGCGCGATGAAGTGCTGCGGCGGGATGCTGTCCACCGCGTTGTTGGGCAGGTCGCGCCCTGAGATCCAGTGGATGGGCGCGTCGAAGTGCGTGCCCGTGTGCTCGCCGCAGGAGAAGTTGTTCCAGTACCAGCCGGGGCCGCGTTCGTCGTAGGCCGAGATCTGCTCGATACGGAAGGGCTGGCACTGGCCCATCTCGGGCGGCAGCGCGATGGCGGGGAAATCGGGACTCAGCGTCTGCGTCAGGTCGACAATGCGGATGCGGCCGGTGGCGATGGCAAGCGCCATGCCGCCAAGGAGTTCGAGGGGGGTCTGCATGTCAATATCCTCCTGCGGCGATTTCGCGCTCCAGTACCTTGGGGTTGTGGCGCCAGCGCTCCAGCCATTCCTGGGCAACGTCGCCGGGGTAGATGTCTTCCACGCCCTCTTTCAGCGCCTTCACGATGGCCGAGGCCAGCGCGGCCGGCGCCAGCTTCGGGGGCGGCAGGTTCTGGTTCCATTCGTCGTCGATGGGGCCGGGAAAGACGTTGATCACGCGGATTCCCGCCGCCCGCATCTCGGCGCGCAGGCACTGCGCCAGCGACAGCGCCGCGGCCTTGGAGGCCGAGAAGGTGCCGTGCGGCGGGAAGTTGGCCAGCGCATAGATCGACAGCAGGTTGACCCAGGCCGTGGCATGCGTGGCGCCGTCGGCCGCGCGGCCCTTGAGCGCCGGGCCGAAGCACTGCGCCAGCCGCAGCAGGCCGAGGTAGTTGACCTCCATCTCGGCCTTGGCCACGTCAGTGCCGCGCCGCGCGGCGATGCCAAAGCCACGGTGCAATTCGGCCGTGTTGACCACGATGTCGACCTTGCCGCCAATCTGGCCGGCCAGGGTGCTGACCGAGCGCTCGTCGGTCACGTCCAGCGGCACCAGCACGACCTGCGGCAGGGCCGCCAGCTCCGCCAGGCCCGGTAGCTTTTTCCAGGGCTCGGCGTGGCCCACCCAGACGAGGTCGGCACCGGCCTTGACCATGGCACGGACCACGGCCTGGCCGGTGGCGGACTTGCCGTCCGTCACCAGCACCTTGCGGTACTTCGGGTCGCTGGCCATCTCGCGCAGCATGGGGTCGTCAGCCATATTTTCCGTTCCTTTCTCGGGGTATCCGATCAGCACCGCCTGGCCGGCGCGGTCGAGGCGTGCGCCGACGCGCACGCGCTGGGGCGCCCCGCCGACCTCGCCATGCAGGTGCACCATGACGCTGGGGCCTGCGTCGAGCCGCACCATGCCCAGGCGCCAGGGCAGCCGCTCGCGGAAATACAGGTCGTTGCTGTGGGCCAGCGTGGTCGTGGCCAGCAGCTCGCCTGCGCCGCTCTGCGGCTGCCACGGCAGCTCGGGCGACAGGCAGCGGTGGCAGGCCTCACGCGGCGGGTACTGCACGGCGCCGCAGTCGGCGCAAACCTGCAGCGCGAAGCGGCCTTCGGCCGCCGCAGCGGTGAGGCCCAGCGCCACACGGCCGCGTGCGGCTGGCGGCAGGTTGATCTGCGGGGTGCGCAGCACCGGGTTCTTGCGCGGGGGCTTGATGAAGGGCATGGTCATGGCGCCTCCGCCGGGCCGCCCCAAGGAGAGCGCCGCGCCCCCTCGGGGGGCTGTGAGCACACGCAGTGCCGAACGTGGGGGTCTTTCATTCGCTTGTCTCCAGGATCACCGCCCCGGTGCACAGGCAGCGGTCGTAGGTCACCATGCCGAAGCCGCCCACCAGACCAGTGCGCGAACCGGCCACGCCGCGCTCGCCGGCCTGGCCGGTGAGCTGGCGCAGGGTCTCCGTCATGCCGAGAAAGCCGCCGGCCGCGCCCGCCTGCCCACACGAGAGCTGGCCGCCGCTGGTGTTGTGTGGAAAGTCGCCGGCATGCGTCAGGTCGTGCCCGCGCACGAAGGCCGGGCCCTCGCCCTTGTCGCAAAAGCCCAGGTCCTCGATCTGCATCATCGCGATCACCGGGTAGTCGTCGTAGGTCTGCAGCAGGTCGATGTCCTGCGGCGCGAAGCCGGCCTGGGCATACAGGTCGGCGCAGTCCATGCGCCAGCCGCCGCGCAGCATCACCGGGTCGTCGGCATAGGCGTTGTGGCGCTCGATCGCGCCGCGCAGCAGCACATGCGGCAGGCCCAGGTCGCGCGCTCGCTCGGGCGCCATCACTAGGAAGGCCTCGGCGCCGGCGCAGGGCATCACGCAGTCGAACAGGTGTATGGGATCGGAGATCGGCCGCGCCGTCATGTACTCATCGAGGGTCAGCGGCTTCTTGAACAGCGCGTTGGGGTTGCACAGCGCGTTCGCCCGCTGGGCCACCGCGATGCGGCCGAAATCCTCGCGCTGCGCGCCATAGGTGCGCATGTAGCTCGCGGTGATGAAGGCGAACATCGAGTTCGGCCCGCCCGCGCCATAGGGATAGCTGGCGTCGCGGGCGAAGTCGCTGAACGCGCCCAGCGTCTGGCGGAACGAATCCACATGGTTGGTATCGGCCGCCACGCAGGCCACCACCTCGGCGTCGCCGCACTGCACGGCGCGGGCCGCGCGGCGCAGCGCCATCACGCCCGAGGCGCCGCCGGTGGGGATGTGGTCCAGCCAGCGCGGCGACAGGCCCAGGTGCTGGGTCACGCCCACGGCCGTGTCGGGCGCCAGCGAGAAGCTGCTGACCGTGAGGCCGTCGATCTGCTCCTTGGCCAGCCCGCTGCCCGCAAGCAGGCCGCGCACGGCCTGGCCCAGGAACCAGTGCGCGCCCCGGATGGAGTAGCGCTCGTAGGGCACGGTGACGGGCACGGCCAGCGCCACGCCCTCGTAGCCCCTGCGTCGGATGTATGCGGTCATGTTCAGTCCAGCCTGATGCCGGCCGCGCGGATGATGCGACCGAATTTCTGGGTGTCGCCCTGGATGGTCTGCGCGAACTGCGCGGGCGTGCCGGCCACCACCGTCATGCCCACGCCGGACAGCAGCTCGCGCGTCTGCGGCATCTGCAGGATGCTGGCCAATTCCTGGTGCAGCCTGGCTATGACGGGCTGGGGCGTGCCGGCCGGCACCACGAAGCCGATCCAGGTCAGCAGATCGACGCCGGGCACGCCGGATTCGGCCAGCGTGGGGACATCGGGCAGCAGCGGGTTGCGCTGCGCGCTGGTCACCGCCAGCGCCCGCACCTTGCCACCCTTGATGTAGGGCATGGCCGGGCCCAGCGCATCGAAGATCAACGGCACCTGGCCGCCCACCGTGTCCGTCATCGCTGGCGCGCCGCCCTTGTAGGGCACGGCCAGCAGGTCCGCGCCGGTCGCGCTCTTGAAGACCTCGCCCGCCACCTGCGCCGGCATGGCACCATGCGCATAGGCCAGCTTGCCGGGCTGCGCGCGCGCCGCCGCCAGCAACTCGGACACCGTGCGCGCACTGACCGACGGGTGCGTCGCCAGCACCATGGGCATGGTGATGGCCAGCGTCACCGGCGCAAAGCTCCTGGCCGGGTCGTAGGGCAGCTTGCCGTACAGGCTCTGGTTCATGGCCAGCGTGGAATCGATGGCCACGAACAGCGTATAGCCGTCTGGCGCCGCCTTGGCGGCCGCCTCGGCAGCGATGATGGTGTTGCCACCGGGCCTGTTGTCCACCATGACGGGCACCTTCCAGCGCTCACCGAGGCGCGCCGCCACGGTGCGGGCCACCAGGTCGCTGCCGCCGCCGGGTGGAAAGGGCACGATGATGCGGATGGGCTTGCCGGGATAGGCATCCTGCGCGGCTGCGCCGCAGACCAGGCAGGCGCTGCACAGCAGCAGGGCCAAAGATCGTTTCAGGAAGGGCAAAGCTCGCATGGAAGCTCCTTCGGGTCAGCGCTTGAGCTGGATGCCGGCCGCTTCGCGGTCCCAGGTCTGCTCGGTGATGCCGCGCTCGCGCAGCTTGAATTTCTGCACCTTGCCGTTCTCGGTGGCGGGCAACGCGGCCATGAATTCGAGGTAGCGCGGAACCGCGAAATACGCCATGCGCGGCTCGCAGAAACGCACCAGCTCCACCGGGTCCAGCGCGGCGCCTTCGCGCGGCACGATGGCGGCCATGACCTCGTCCTCGGCCAGCTCGCTCTTCACCGGAAACACCGCCGCCACGGCCACGGCCGGGTGGCTCAGCAGCACCTGTTCGACCTCGTAGGATGAAATGTTCTCGCCGCGCCGGCGGATCGCGTCCTTGAGCCGATCGAGGAAGGTGAAGAAGCCGTCGGCATCGCGCACCACGCGGTCGCCGGTGTGGAACCACAGGTTGCGCCAGGCTTCCACGGTCTTGTCTGCCATGCCGAAATAGCCGGTGGCGAAGGCGAAAGGCTCGTCGGCGCGCAGCAGTAGCTCGCCGGGCGTGCCAGGCGGCACGTCCTCGTCGTGCTCGTCGGCCACCCGCGCGGTGAAGCCCGGCACGATGCGGCCCATGCTGCCGGGGCGCTGCTCGGCATCAAGGCCGATGACGAAGTTGCTCTCGGTGGAGCCATAGCCGTCAAGCAGCCGCATGCCGAAGCGCTCTCTGAACTGTGCATGAAAGCGCGGCGGAACGCCGGGTGCCAGCGCGATGCGCACGCGGTGCGCTCGGTCGTGCGGCGTCGCTTCCTTGGACAGCAGGATCGGCACCATCGCGCCCAGCACATAGGTGGCCGTGGCCTGGTGCCGCACCAGCGCGGCCCAGAAGCCCGAGGCCGAGAAGCGCTTCTCCACCACCAGCGTGGAGCCGGTCAGCAGCGCCTGGAAGAAGGCGTTCATCGCGTTGGTGTGGAACAGCGGCAGCGTGGTCAGCAGCACCTCGCCGTCGCCCAGTTCCAGCAGCGCCGCGGTGTGCCGGCCCCACCAGTAGAACTGCGCATGCGGGCAGCACACGCCCTTCGAGAGACCTGTCGTGCCCGAGGTGTAGAGGATGGCCAGCGTGTCGCCGGGCTGCACTGGTGCGGCATCCACCAGCGCATCACCCGGTGCCGGAAAAGGCTCGGTGCCGGGTTCCTGCGGCGCGTCTATGCGCCACACGCGCTCAAGCGGCAGACCATCGCGGTCTTCCAGCCCGCGCAGCGCCGCCAGTCCTTCGGCCTCGGCCACGAACAGCCGCGCGCCCGAGTTGGCCAGGATGTGCCGCAGCGTGGCGCCGCGCGCGGCGGTGTTGACCGGCACGGTGACAGCGCCGATCCAGGCGCAGCCCAGGAAGACTTGCAGGAACTCGGCGCGGTTGCCGCACATCAGCGCCACGCGGTCGCCGGCGCGCAGGCCGGCGGCCTGCAGCACCGCGCCCATGGCCTGGGCGGTGCGCAGCGCATCGGCGTAGCGCCAGCGGGTATCGCCCGCGACGAGCAGCGTGCGCTCGGGAAAGCGGCGGCACTGTTGCTCCAGCATCGCTGGCAATGTGCGGCCGGCAGGTGCGAAGGATTCAATGGCAGTGGACATCGCAAGGGGCCTCACATGAAGAGTTGCATGTTGCCGAAAGCGGCATCGCAGTTCACCAGGTCCACGCGCTTGAGGCGCATGCGCAGCGCGCCGTCGCCCTGGCCATCGCCCAGCCACACCAGCTCGTGGCTGGCCCAGCCGGCGTACAGCGTCTGCTCGTCCTGGCGCGTCTCGATGTAGTGGAAAGCCGTGCGGCAGGTGTAGGTGCCGGCCGCATCGTCGCGCGCCATCACGCGCGGCGTCTGCAGCAGGTGGTGGCAGCGGCTCGCGGGCTGCTGCGAGAAGGTGCGCGCGCCGCGCAGGCGCTCGATGCGCACCTGCAGCAGCAAGCGGTCTTCGTACAGCAGCGAGGCATGGAGCCGCGGGTCGGTCTGGCCGTGGGCCAGCGGCATCCAGTAGCGGCCATCGTCGGTGAACAGGGCCAGCCAGTCGCCCCAGCGCTGCTCGTCGAGCAGAGCGGCTTCGTCGAGCACGAAGTCGATGAGCTGCCGGTCGGTGGGCGGGAGTGTGTTCATGCCTCGGCTCCTTCGCGCATGCCGGCCGTCATGAAGCGCACCCAGGCGCGCATCTGGCTGCGCATCTGCCATTCGTTGGTGCCGTTGGTCACGGCCCCTGCTTGCGCGTCCTCCTGCACCTTTTCGGCCGGGTCGAACAGCCGGCCCAAGTTCACCCACTGCGAGCCGCGCGAGGCCAGGCCCTGCTGGGCGCGTTCGTACATCTCCAGGTCGTCGTGGCCGACCACCGAGGTGGGCGCGTTGACCAGGCGGTTGTACATGAGCGTGCGCTCCAGCAGCAGATCCGGCGCGCCCACGAGTCGGAAGGTCCAGCTCTCCACCAGCGTGCGGTCGGCCGCCAGCGGTCGGAAGATACGCAGCGTCTGGATCGGGCCCTTGACCATGATGTTGGGGAAGTACACGGTGTTGTGACGCACATCGCCCAGGATGTCCTTCGCGCGCTCCTCGCCGTAGGTGGCGACCATGCTCTCCCAGTAGCCGGGCGCGGGCGAATAGGCGGCGTGGATGGAGTCGCTGACGCCGGTGTGGCCGTGGCCGTTGGGCCAGACACGGATGCCCATGTTCTCGAAGAACTCGTAGGGATTCACGAAGGGGGCGAACAGCTCCACCGCCATGGGCTTGGGCGTACCCTCCGGCGCGTTCTCCCAGACCTTGACGGCCGTGCCGGCCGAGGACTCGTGCGCGACCATGGGGTGGCAAGTGTCGGTCTGGTTATCGACCAGCATCTTCCAGTTGCAGCGGTGCATGTAGCGCATCACGCCGCCGGCCACCTCGAGCCGGCCCTCGGGGGAGCGGTCGACCATGTTGTCCAGCGTCGAGAGCGAGGGACCGAAGAATTCCTCGAAACCCATGCCCTCTGGGTTCAGCCGGCAAAAGACGAAGTCGCGGTACACCTGCACCGCGCTCACGGCGGCCAGGCCCTTGCTGGCCTCGCAGCTTTCCAGGCCGGTGTTCTCGTAGCCCTTCTTCAGCGGGATGGACAGCAGCTTGCCGTCGGTGCGGTAGGTCCAGGCGTGGTAGGGGCAACGGAAAAACTTGCCGGTGCTGCCGCAGCCATCGGGCGCGACCTTCACGCCCTTGTGAGCGCAGCGGTTGTACAGCACCTTGATGCTCTGGTCGGTGTGGCGCACCATCACCACCGGCTGGTCGCCCACGGTGGTCGCGAAGTAGTCGCCGGGCTGGGGCACCTGGCTGGCGTGGCCGACGTAGATCCAGGTGTTGGCGAACAGCTGCTCCATCTCCAGCGCGAAGATCTCGGGATGGATGTAGCAGTCCTTGTGCACCTCGGTGTCGCGCACCAGGGCGCGGATGGCTGCGGGATTATCGCGATACTCAGACATGGCGGACATGGCGCCCTCCTTCAGTCCAGCTTGATGTTGGCTTCGCGCACCACGCGGCCCCAGCGTTCACGCTCCTGGGCTGCGAAGCGGGCCAGCTCCTGCGGCGTGCCGGGCAACGGCTCGATACCCAGGGTCTGCATGCGGGCGCGGATGTCGGCGGAGCTCAACGCGTCCACCAGGTGCTTGTTCAGCGTCTTCACCGTCGCGGCGCTGACGCCGGCAGGCGCCACCAGCGCCTGCCAGGCCGAGGCCTCGAAGCCGGACAGTCCCTGCTCGGACAGCGTGGGGATGTCGGGCATGCTGGCCAGACGCTGGGCGCTGGCCACGCCGATGGCGCGCACCTTGCCCGAGGTGATGAATGCGCCGCCGCTGGAAGTGTCGACGAACATGAACGGCAGCTGCCCGCCGACCACGTCGGCAATGGCCGGCGCCGCGCCGCGGTAGGGGACATGCGTCAGCGTCAGGCCGGTCTGCTGGCGAAACAGCTCGGTCGCCAGGTGGTGCGGGCTGCCGGTGCCGGGGCTACCGTAGCTCATGCCCGCAGGATCGCTGCGCACCCAGGCCATGAAGTCCTTGAGATTCCTGGGCTTGGCATTCGGCTGCACGACCAGCACCAGCGGAAAGCGGGCGATGGTGCCCACCGATGCGAAGTCCCTTTCCGCGCTGTAGGTCAGCTTGCTGTAGAGGAAGGGGTTGGCCGCGATCACGGCCGAGTCCGCGGTGAACACCATGTGCTCCGCGTCGCGCGCCTTGGCCACGTAGTCGCCCGCGATGTTCGAGCCGGCGCCGGGCTTGTTGATGATGATGATGCTGCGCCCCATGGACCTGCCCATGGCTTCGGCCAGCATGCGCGCCACGGTGTCGGAGCCGCCGCCGGGGGCGTAGCCGACCACCCATTCGATAGGCTTGCCATCGGCCAGGGCCAGCGAGGGCGCCGCTGCCAGCGGCAGCAGGGAGAGCACTTGGCGGCGGGACAGCGTGGTGGATTTCATCGCAGGCTCCTGGATTCGGATCGGTGGGAGAGGCAAAGAGGAAAAGCGCAGGTTCAGAGATCGAGCACCAGCCGTGCACTGCGGGCGCGCGAGACGCAGATCTGCATCACCTTGCCGCCGGCACGCTCGGCGGCGCTGAGCACGGCATCACGGTGGTCGATCTCGCCTTCGATCACCTCGGCGGCACAGACGCCGCATTCGCCGCGCTTGCAGTCGAACAGCGGATCGCAGCCGTGCTCGATCAGGCAGTCGAGGATGGACTGGCCGGCCGGCACGGTGAGCTGCCGGCCGCTTTGTGCCAGCACCAGATCGATGGGCTGGTCGCCCACGGCCGCCACCGGCGTGGTGAACAGCTCAAAATGCACCCGCTCGCGCGGCCAGCCGCGCGCATCGGTGGCCGCCAGCACCGCGTCGAGCATCGCGCGCGGGCCGCACACATAAAGCTGGTCCTCACCGGCGCAGCCGTCGAGCAAGGTGGCCACATCCAGCGCCGCGCCCCGGTCTTCATCGGCATGCACGGCCAGCGATTCGCCAAGCAGGGCCTGCAGCTCTGGCAGGAAGGCCATCAGCGCACGGCTGCGGCCCGCGTAGAGCATGCGCACCGGCAGGCCAGCGGCGCGGCGTGCCGCCGCCATGCTGGCCAATGGCGTGATGCCGATGCCCCCGGCCACCAGCACCGCGCAGCCCACGTGCGCGCCCAGCGGAAAATCGTTCTTCGGCGGCTCGATCGCGATGCACTGGCCCGGCTGCAGCCCATGCATCCAGCGCGAGCCGCCACGGCCCTCGTCCTCGCGGCGCACCGCGATGGTGTAGTGCGGCTGCGGCAGGCCGGTATCGGCGCCGGCATCGGTGTTCACTAGCGAGTAGTGGCGCCAGTCCTGCACCTCACCCTGAGCCTCGCCCGGCAGCCCCACCTGCACACGCACATGGGCGCCTGCGGCAAAGCCCGGCAGCAGGCCGCCATCCGCCGCGCGCAACGTGAAACGGCGGATCAGCGGATTCAGTTGGTCGGCGGCGACGACTTCGACAGCAATCGTTTCCATGGAGGTTCTCCTTCAGGCCAGGGCATGGCGCGCGAGCGCGGCCCGCAATGTCTTGCCGTGTTCATCGGCCAGCGCTGCCTCGCGCAGCTCGCGCAGCGTGGCCGGGGCCAGGCGCCGGCCCGCTGCGCGCACCGCGTCCATCAGGTACAGGTAGTTGGCCAGGCCGCGCGCATGGGTGTCGCTGTAGCCCTTGACGAGGCGCTGGCACTGCGCCACCTCCACCGCCAGCGCGGGGTTGTGCTGCGCGGCCGCTTCGATGTGCGCCAGCCACTGCTCGATGCGCGTGTTCTCGATCTCGTAGCGCAGCGTGCGCCGCCGCATGCCGCGCAGCCGCGACAGGCCCCACAGCAACAGGTAACCGCGCAGCGAGCTGGTGACAACCACACGGCCCTCGCGCGTGAAGCGCGCCAGCAGGCGGTGCACGGCATGCGGGCGCTGCAGCCAGCGACCCAGGCCGGCCGGCAGGGTCTCGCAGATCTCCTCGATGCGCGGGTGCATGAATTCATTGATCGCCAGTTGCTGGCCCTGCTGCACCCCCACCTCGGACTGCACGCGCGCAAAGCGCTGGGCGCGCGTCTTGAGGTCGGCCACGCGGATGGTGTCCTCGTAGCTCATCCACAGCGCGAGATGCCGCGCCGTCTCGCGCAGCAGCAGGCCGGAGCCTTCGGCCAGCGCCTGCACCCGCGCCAGCCGGTCGAGGTAGAACGCGGCATAGCCCGGGTCCTGGTAGTCGAGCATGCGGCGCACGCCCTCGATGATCACTGGCCGCGCGTCGGCCGCAAAGCCCTGCTCCACGCGCTGCAGCAGCGCCGCCACCTGGGGATCGCGCGGCGTGGCCACGGCGGCTGCGGCTGCGGCTGCGGCTGCGGCTGCGGCTGTTGCCGTTGCAGGCGATGCACTGTCCGCCTGCTGCGCCTGATCGCATGCGCCGCCAAAGGCCCCGAGGCTGGCCTTGACGCCCACGCCGCCGCGCTCGATCGTGGCCTCGAACTGCGCGCGGTTGAAGGGCAGGACGCCCGTGCCCGCCAGCGCGCCGAACAGCACGGCGCTGACCACGCTGCCGCTGGCCTGCGCAGCCGCGGCCATGTCGAAGCGCACGAAGCGCCTGGCGGCGCGCCCGGCATGGGCCAGCAACTGGGCGTCGTCCACGCGGCCGTCGCCCATGGCCGTCTTCTCGGCGATGGAATAGACGCGGTGCGTGGAGGAGATCAGCGTGGTACGGTCCGGCGTGACCAGGCCGCGCTGCACCGCGCGGCCGGCCTCCATCAGCTCGGATGCCAGCACCACGTCTACATCGCCCGGCAGCGGCATCAGCGCCAGCACCGGCTGCGCCCCGTCGCGGCGCGCCTGCTCCGCCGGGTACAGCTCGACGTAGTAGATGGTGGCGCCGGTGCGCTGCGCCACCCCGGGCACCGAGGTGGTCTGGGCGATGTAGTCGTTGTGCTCCGCGAGGTCGACGATCCAGTCGGCCAGCACGCCGCCGCCCTCGCCGCCCATGGCGAGGATCGCAATCTTGATGGGTTGGGTTTTCATGGCAGTGTCAGCTCAAAAGGCATGGCGGTCGAGGCGGCGCTGGTCGCGGCCCTGCAGCCAGCCGATCACGGCGCCGCGCAGGCGCTGGCGCAGGCGGTCCCAGCGCGTGGGGTTGCTCACGATCTGCGCGCGGTAGAACGAGGGGCAGAGCACGGCCGCGTGCGACACCTCGCCGCACAGGCCGCAGCCCACGCAACTGTCGATAACGGTCGCCACCGGGTCGGTGCGAAGCGGATCGGGGTTGGGCTTGATAGACAGCGACGGGCAGCCGGAGAGTCGGATGCACGAATGGTCGCCCGTGCAGGTGTCGGAATCGACGCCGAAGCGCTCGCGCACCACGCGCTCGCCGCGCGCTGCCGCGGCCCGCTGCTGCGGTTTGATGCGGCGCTGCTTGTTGAGCATGCATTCGCTTTGCGCCACCAGCACCTTGGGGCCCTGCTCCTTGGTGGTCAGCGCCTCGCGCAGCGTGCCGACCATGGTCTTCAAGTCATAGGTGCGGCGCACGGTCTTCACCCAGTTCACGCCCACGCCGCGCACCGCCTTCTCGATCGCATGGTTGGTGCTGCGCGTGGGGTTTTGTGCCGCCGACGAGAGGATGTCCTGCCCGCCGGTGGCCGAGGTGTAGCTGTTGTCGACGACGATGGTCAGGTTGTCGCTCTTGTTGAACACCGCGTTGGCGATGCCGCTGGTCAGGCCGTTGTGCCAGAAGCCGCCATCGCCCATGACCGAGATCACGCGCTTGCCGCCTTCCTTCGGCTGCGGGGGATTGAAGGCCGCCGCCCCTGCGGCGCCCAGGCCGTATCCCATCGTGGTGTTGCCCAGGTTGAAGGGCGGCAGGATGGAGAACAGGTGGCAGCCAATGTCGGCGCTTACATGGTGCTCGCCCAGCTCGCGCTCGACCAGCTTCATGGCGGTGAAGATCGGCCGCTCGGGGCAGCCGGTGCAAAAGCCCGGCGGGCGCGCCTGCACGCTGGCCTCGATCGGGCGCTCCGGCTCGGGCGGAGCAGGTTGCAGCGGAATGATCTTGCGCGGCGCGGGCTGCGGCTGCAGCCGGCCATGTGCTTCGAGGAAGGCGCGCAGCCCCTTGAGCACGGCGGCCGTGGTGTACTCGCCCGCGGCGGGCAGCACGTCCTTGCCATGCAGTTGGGTAACCGAGTCGGCTTGGCGCAGGATGGTCGCCACGTTCTGCTCGACGAAGTTGGGCTGGCCTTCTTCCACCACCAGCAGGGCGCGCTTGCCCTCGCAAAAGCGCAGCAGCTCGCCATCCACCAGCGGGTAGGCCACGTTCATCACATACAGCGGAATCTGCGTGTTGCCATAGGCATCGGCCAAATCAAGTTGCTGCAGCGCGCGGATCAGCGTGTTGTAGCTGCCGCCCTGGCAGGCGATGCCGATGTCGTCCGCGCCTTCGGCGAAGAACTCATTGAGCCCACGCTCCTCGATGAAACGCACGGCAGCCGGCCAGCGCTGCTTCAGCTTTTCCTGCTCGTGCAGGAAGCTCGCCGGCGGCAGCACGATGCGGTCCACGTCGCGCTGCGGCCGGGCCATGGCCTGCTCGATGGTGTAGGCCGGCCGGCGGTTGTCGCTGGCGGTGAACTGGCCGTGCACATGGCAGGCGCGGATGCGCAACTGCAGCATCACCGGCGTGTTGCTGGCCTCGGACAGCTCGAAGCCGTCCTTCACAGCCTGCACAATGCCCGGCAGGTTGGGGCGCGGGTCGAGCAGCCATATCTGCGACTTCATCGCGAAGGCGTGGCTGCGCTCCTGCATGATGGACGAGCCCTCGCCATAGTCCTCGCCGACGATCACCAGCGCGCCGCCCTTGACGCCGCCCGAGGCCAGGTTGGCCAGCGCATCGGACGCCACGTTGGTGCCCACCGTGGCCTTGAAGGTCACGGCGCCACGCAACGGGTAGTTGACCGACGCGGCCAGCGTGGCGGCGGCCGTGGCCTCGCTGGCGCTGTTCTCGAAGCGGATGCCGTGCTCGGCCAGGATGTCCTGCGCATCGGCCAGCACGTCCATCAGGTGCGAGATGGGCGCGCCCTGGTAGCCCGCGACGTAGTTCACGCCCGACTCCAGCAGAGCCTTTGTCACTGCCAGGATGCCCTCGCCGTGGAATACCTCGCCCGCGCCCAGGCGCAGCTTCTTGACCTCTTCGACAAACGAACGTTCTGCCATCGCAAGATCCTTCACAGGGCCCGCGTGGGAACGGGCATTTATGATTTTGGATGAATATGGCACGTATTACTTTAAAAATAAATATATCCAAAATCATTGTTTTCCCTAGCTTAAAAGGGGATGACAAATACCGTGTCACGGATCAAAAGCAGTGTGAAAACGCCTAGCGCACGCAATGGCCCATGCATGTGCGCCAAGGGGAGAGTGGTTCTGGAGACCCCGGGACGGTCCAGGATCAGGCACACGCCTGCCACTGTGGCCAAAGCCAAGAGCACCGAGGCCATGGATCTGATAGCGGCTAGCGGCTACCAGGAGATCGCTTCAGGCTGATTTGCGTTGAAATTCGAGCAATTTCAGCATCACACCCGATGTTCACAAGATGGGATTTGCCAGCTCTGGGCCGTGCTGCTGCAGCGGAACTACGCTGGTTCCGGGAATCCAAATCCGCCTTTGCCTTCAGCATTGCATAAATTTGCCCAGATACACGGAAGCCACTCGGAACTCAATGTCTAGTTGCACCTTATTTGCCGATCACCCCAGGCCATTCATGATGGTGTTGCACAGCGAATTGCGCAGATCCGGTGAGCTGTTGAACAGCTCCTTGCAGACCGCTTGATCAGCATCTGCTCTTACAACAACTGGCCCTTAAGCACACCACCGACATACAGAAGTTGCTCACCGTCGGTCAATTCGACCTCGAACACGCCATTCACCTTTTCGATGATTTCTGCCGAATAGGCTTTTTTCCTTTTCCGGCACCGGTCCACTACCCATGGCCTGGACCCTGTAGGTGCCAGCCTGGCTCAGACCCATGATTTCCTTGCCCACTTTTTTGAGCGAGTGATCGCGCTATCGCGTACCGTGAAGAGAGCCTATGGCCCTCTCCCATTGGGACGCAATCAGGCCTGCCACAGCCCTCATCACAAGCGCTATGGCGATTCACCGATACGCTGGCAGGCGTATTTCTTATCCCTTCACGTCCGGCATTTGAGATGCCGTCAGCCCAGCCTCTGCACCGAAGCCCTGGCCTTCACGCGCTCGAAATGGGCCGCCACGCGCGGGAATTCGGCGATGTCCACGCCGTCGCCCTTGAGCCAGCCGGCCACGGTGTAGAGATAGCCGTCGGCCACGGTGAACTGCTCGCCCATCACCCAGGTCTTGTCGCCCAGATAATGCTGCTCGATCACGGCAAAGCAGTCGCGCATGTTCTGCGGCACCTTGGCGCGCATGGCGGCCTGGGCGGCCTCGTCGTCGGCCCAGCGCGAAGCGCGCGGACGGTGGGCGTGGGCGATGTGCGCGGTAGAGGCCAGATAGGCATTGAATTCCTGCATCTGCGCCAGCGCAAAGGGGTCCTCCAGCGGCGCCAGTCGGGCCTGCGGATGGGTCTGCGCCACATACAGCAGCAGCGCCGGAGTCTCGGTCAGCACGCCGCGTTCCGTGGCCAGCGCGGGCACTCTGCCCTTGGGGTTGATGCTCAGGTATTCGGGGCTGCGCTGCTCGTTGTCGGCAAAGCTCAGCGTCTTGAGTGTGAACTGGGCATCGGCCTCATAAAGCGCAATCAGTACGGCCTGCGCGCAGGTGCCAGCTGCGTAGTAAAGCGTGGTTTGGCTTGCCAAAATCGTTCTCCCGTGGATGGTGATATGCCTGTGCAGTGTAGGCTGCTGCGCAGCCGGCTCAATCCCATGAGCCGGGTCTGCTCATAGCAATGACGCAAGGCAGACATCGACATCTCATGGCAGCATCGCGCTTCTCCCAGAAGTGCCCCACCCGAAATGAAATCCTCCATCCGCATTGTTGACGTCGACCGCCTGGAAACCTGGAGCAAGTACAAGGCCGGCATGTGCGACAGCTGCGCAGCCAATTGCTGCACCATGCCGCTGGAGGTACGCCTGCCTGATCTGGTGCGCCTGGAGCTGGTGGACCCGTTCGAGGTCGAAAACATCGAGCCCAAGCTGATCGCCAAGCGGCTGCTGAAGATGCGCCTGATCGACCACTTCAACCCCAAGCACGAGATCTTCACCATGGCCCGCCGGGCAGGCGGAGACTGCAACTTTCTGGACAAGAACACGCGCCGCTGCACGGTCTATGAAAAGCGCCCGGAGACCTGCAGATTGCATCCCAAGAAGGGGCCCAAACCGGGGTTCTGTGCCTACGGCAACAAGGCGCTTTCGCAGATCTGAAAGCTTCTGGGCAGCGCTTCAGACATCGGCCACGGCAGGCAGCCAGATGCGCGCCACCATGCCCGGATTGGCGTTGTGAAAACTGAGCTTGCCGCCATGCAGCTGGACAATGGCCAGCACGCTGGCCAGGCCCAGTCCGTAGCCTGGGCGATCCGATTCTGCGCGATAGAAACGGGTGGTCATTTTCTCCAGGGTCTGAGGATCTGCGCCCGGTCCCTGGTCCTGCACGGTGATCTCCACCCCCCATGCGCCATCGCTGCCCTGCTCCTGCGCCGGGGCCGCACGCAACAGCACGTCAGCGCCATGAATGTCGCTGGATGATGCTCCGTATTTGATAGCGTTATCAACAAGATTGGAGACGGCGCTGGCCAACAAGTCACCATCGCCCAGGGCCTGAACACCTTGCTGCACATCCAGCCTGAGAATGCCGCCGGCGTCTTCCACCAGCGGCTCGTAGAAGTCCACCACATCGACCAGCAAGGCCTGCAGGTCAACCGGCGCAAAGCTCTTGCGGCTGGCTCCGCTTTCCACTTCGGCAATCTGCAAAAGCTTCTCGAACACCACACCGAGTTCAGCGACTTCTTCGGCCACCAGCGCCAGCGTGGCGGACTGCATTTCGGGGCTGGCCTGCTGTGCGTTGCGCAGGCGCAGCAGGATGCGCGTCAGCGGCGTTCTGAGATTGTGCGCAATGCTGTTGGAGACATGACGTATGCCTTCCATCAACTGCTCGAGCCGATCGAGCATGGCGTTGATATCGCGGTTGAGCAGCGTGAATTCATCGCCGCGCTGATCGACCGGAATGCGCTGTCGCAAATCGCCCGCCGCAACGCGCGACATGGTGTTGCGAATGGCTGCCGCGCGCTCATCCACCACACGCCTGAAGACCATGGCACCGATCAGGGCCATGATGCAGGCTGCAACGGCCGCCAGCAAGCTGGCCTGACCGAACAGCTCCTCCATGTCGCGCTGCAGCTGCATGTCGCTGCCTACGGCCAGCAGATTGCCATTGGGCATTTCAACCACGGCAACCCGGCCCACCATCAGCCGCCCGTTGCGCTTCACGGTCAGCTCGCGCACGCCCATGATGCTGAGCTTGCGCGGAGGATAGACCTCGGCATTGCTGACAATGGTCTCGCCCTGCGGGTTCATGAGAATGAGGATTTCCGTGTCGGTATTCACACCGTCACGAATGGTCTGCAGTATCTCGCTTTCCAGCGCTCCGGGGCCGTATTTGGCTGAGTGCTCGGTCAGTCTGCGCACATGGTTTTCGGCCTGCTTGTCGAGCCTCACCCGCACCACGCCCACAGTCTGCACATAGAAGACGGCCAGCACAATGGCCATGGTCAGAACCAGGAGGCCGCCATAGCTGAGTGCCAGCCTGAAGGCCAGCGAACTCCAGGGTCTGGAGCGCATCATCAGACCACCTCGGGCAGGTCTTGCGGCTGGTCCGAAAGGCTGTATCCCACACCGCGCACGGTATGAATGAGAGGCGTGGCAAAGCCTTTGTCCACCTTGCTGCGCAGGCGGCTGATGTGCACGTCGATCACATTGGTCTGCGGATCGAAGCGGTAATCCCAGACCGACTCCAGCAGCATGGTGCGCG
Organism: Comamonas sp. 7D-2; assembly: GCF_022749555.1. NCBI lineage: Bacteria > Pseudomonadati > Pseudomonadota > Betaproteobacteria > Burkholderiales > Comamonadaceae > Comamonas > Comamonas sp. 7D-2. Next base: position 25,019 of record NZ_CP094238.1, read on the forward strand.
TGACGATCTGGTGCGCGTGCTGCATGAGAAACGCCAGCAGACGGAACTCGCGCGGCTGCAGCGACAGCGGCTGGCCGGCGCGCTCTGCGCTGCGCGAAATCAGGTTGACGCGCAGATCGGCCACCTGCATCTCGCGCGTGGGAGCCGGGATCTGGGCGCGGCGCACCAGGGCTTCGAGCCTTGCCGCAAGCTCGGAAAATGCAAAGGGCTTGGTCAGATAGTCATCGCAGCCGGCCTTGAGCCCGCGCACTCTCTCATCCGTGGCAGACAAGGCACTGAGCACCAGCACCGGTGTCTGCTTGCCCATGGAGCGCAGTGTCTGCAGAATCTGCAGCCCGTCAAAGCCATTGGGCAACATGCGGTCGAGGATGATGACATCCCAGTTCTCGCCAACGGCCTGTGCAATGCCTTGCACGCCGTCACCGCAGACGCTGACATGCGCGCCTTGCTGGCGCAACCCTTCAGCGATGTAACGCGCGTTGAGCGCATCGTCTTCGATGATGAGGTAGCGGTACATGCTGAGTCTGTCTCTGGCCGTTGGTGGACAGACACTATAAGCCGTTGCCTCCACCTTCGCAGCCGGCGATGCAGCAGCATCAGGAGGTGGTACAGGGGTTTGTGCCATCTCCCTCGCCTCGCTCAAGGCTGCACCTGTGGCAGATCGCCGCTGGCCAGACGCACTTCCCACTCCGCATCCAACATGTCCTTGACCAGCTCCAGATGCTCCAGCCTGTGCTCGGTGATCGAGCCCAGTGCATCGATCAGCTCCAGAATCGTTCCCTTGCCCAGCTTGTAGGCGTCTTGTGCCATCTGGTGCAGCGGCGCAATCTGCGCCAGCCCTTCCTTCTCGTAGTCGCGCACGGCCGTTCGGCGCAGCGACAGCTGCTGCAAGGCGCGCTGCAGCTCGGACTGGGCGGCAAGCACAGCCGCATCGCGGCGCAGCTCGGCCTGATCGGCCTCGACCTTGGCGCGCTCGATGGGGCCTTGACGGCGGTCGAACAGCGGGATCTCCACGCTCACGCCCACCTGGTTGAAACTGCCGTCCACGCTGTTACGAATGCGGGCCAGACCAAAGGATGGCGTGGGCAATGCTTCACGCTGCTCCAGCTTGATTTTCTGGCGCGACCTGTCGAGCTCGGCCTGCGCGGCACGCAGACTCGGCAACTGGGTCTGCGCCTGGTTCCACAGCTGCTCGTAGCTGGCTGCCTTGCGAATGTCAGTGGCCTGCAGGCTGCCTTCCACACGCACCTGCCATTGCGGCAAGGCCGCAATGCTGGCCACGCGTGATGCTGCATCCCGCAAGGCGGCCTGAGCCTTGCTGACCTGCATGCTCATCTGTGCCTGTTGCAGGTTAAGGCGCGCGCCGTCATAGCGGCTGCGCGTGCCTGCTTCGATCTGGCCCTTGACGATGTTGCCGGCCTTCTCCAGCTCATCACGGGCAGCCAACCACACCTGATAGCGCTGCTGGGCCACCAGCAGCTCATTGAAGGCATGGGCTGCATCGCTCATGGTGACGGCGACCGCCACGTCGGCATTCGCCGCTGCGGCCTTCTCGCCCAGCCTGGCGTTCTCGATGCGCATGCCGCGCTGGCCGAAGATGGGGATGGCCTGCTCCACACCCCATTCCTTTTCTCCGCGCTTGCTGGAGTAGTGCATGGCGGGATTGGGTATGGTGGCAGCCGTTTTGCTGTCTGCCTTTGCCAGATCCAGCTGCATGCGATCTGCCGCCAGATTGGGCTGGTTCTGCACGACGATGCGCAGATATTCCTGCAGGGTCACAGGCTGTGCAGGGGCCGCCAGACGGCCCGCTGCAGCATTGCTCTGTGCGGCTGCATCCATAGCCTCGGCAGCATGGCCTATGCCGCTGAAAGCACCGCAGCACAGTGCTGCGGCCATGGCCAGAGAGTGCCACTTATTCATCTTGAGCGCTTTCATCACGTTCTTCCTGCGTCAACATGTTCTTGGGGCCCAGCAAGGCATACAGCACGGGCAGCAGCACCAGCGCCACCAGTGGCAGCACCACCATGCCGCCAACGATGACCGAGGCAAAGGGGCGCTGGGTTTCGCTACCCACGCCGGTAGACAGAGCCATGGGCAGCAGGCCCAGCAGCGCCAGCAGCGCCACCAGAATGATGGAGCGCATGCGCTCGGCTGCACCTTCGATCAGCGCCTGCATCAGGGGCATGCCCTGGCGGCGCAAATCCTCGACCGCAGAGACCACCAGCAAGCCCGCCAGAGCCACCTGACCCAGCAAGGCGATAAAGCCGATGGCCGCGCTGATGGACAGCTCGATGTGTGCCAGATGCAAGGCTGCGATGCCACCCACCATGGCGAACGGTGCGCACAGCAGGATGATGCCGGCGCTGCGGGCCTGGCCCAGCGCGCCGAACAACAGGGCATAGACGATGACCAGAGACAGCGGCACCACCACCTTCAGGCGTGCAGCCGCACGCTGCTGGTTCTCCCACTCGCCGCCCCAGACGGCCTGGTAGCCTTCGGGCAGCTTCACGTTCTGCTTGAAGGTGGCCAGCGTGTCCTTCACCACCGAGCCGATATCGCGGCCTTCCACGTTGAACTTGAGCGCCATATAGCGCGCATTGCCTTCGCGGAAAATGGAGGAGTTGCCGATCTTCATGCTGACCGTACCTACCGATCCCAGGGGGACCGAACCACCATCGGGCAGCGGTATGGCGATGTTGCGAATGCGCTCCTCGTCCATGCGGTCCACATAGGGCAGACGCACGCGCACCGGTACGGGGAATTCACCCTCCCACAGAGTGGTGGCCACATTGCCTGCCAGAGCCACTTCCAGCGTCTTTTGCGCGTCTTCCATGGCGATGCCCTGGCGTGCCAGCGCCTGGCGATCGAACTGCACATGCACCTGCGGTGCCGGAGCATCGCGATACAGATCCAGGTCAACCACTCCGTCGATGCCTTTCACCAGCGACTTGGTCTGCTGAAGAATGCCGCGCAGGGTGGGAATATCGGGGCCGAACAGCTTGAGTACCACCTGGCCGCGCGCCCCCGATGTGGACTCTTCCACGCTGTCGCGAATGGGCTGCGCAAAGTTGAAGGCCACGCCGGGAATTTCACCCAGCGTCGCACGCATTTCCTCGATCAGCGCGGGCTTGGTCAAGCCCTTGCGCCAATCGCCATGGGGCTTGAGGCGCACCAGCACCTTGGCAAGATTGAGCGTCTCGTTGTCGGTTCCCGATTCGGGGCGTCCCTGCTCCGTGGTGACGGTGATCACCTCGGGGAAGACCTTGAGACGCAGACGCACATCGCGCAGCACTTCCTGGCCTTTTTCCAGCGAGATGGAAGCAGGCATCTGCACCAGCACATAGGCATCGCCCTCATCGAGCTCGGGCAGGAACTCGGTGCCCAGCCATTTGGCTGAAACCCCGGCCACCACCAGCACGCTCACAAACACGGCAATCACGGCCGTGCGGCGCTTGGCTGCGCCCAGCACCTTGGCGATCCAGTGCTGGTAGCCATGATGCGCGCGGTCGAAGATCTTGGGCTCTTCCACCATCACGTGCTTGGGCTTGAGCATCAGGGCGCACAGCGCAGGCACCAGCCCCATGGCAAACACCAGCGCACCCAGCAGGGCAAAGCTGTAGGTCATGGCCAGCGGGCGGAAGATGCGGCCTTCGATGCTCTGCAGCGAGAACACGGGAATCAGCGCCGCAATCACGATGGCCATGGCGAACAGCGTGGGCTTGGCCACGGCAACGGCCGAATCCACAATGATGTGGCGCATGTCGTTCGCCGTCTGCGGCTTGCGCTGGCGTGCATTGCGGATGATGTTCTCGGCCAGCACCACGGCACCGTCCACCATGATGCCGAAGTCGATGGCTCCCATGGAGATCAGATTGGCGGGCATGCCCAGCCAGTGCAGGCCGATGAAGGCCACCAGCAGCGACAGCGGAATCACGGTGGCCACGATCAGCGAGCCACGCAGGCTGCGCAGGAACAGCCACAGCACGGCCACGATCAGCGTGGCCCCGAACAGCAGGTTGTGCTGCACGGTCTTGAGCGTATGGCCCACCAGATCGGAGCGGTCATAGTTCGTGACCATGTGCATGCCTTCAGGCAGACCGCCACTGTTGAGCTCATCGACCTTGGCATGAATGTCATCGAGCACGATGGAAGGGTTGGCGCCGCGCTTTAGCAGCACAATGCCCTGCACCACATCGTTCTGGTCGTCCATGCCCACCGAGCCCTGACGCGGCGTATGCGACTGCGCGACACGCGCCACGTCGCCGATGGTCACGGGAGCCTTGCCACGCATGGCAACGACCACATCCTGAATCTCCTGCGGATTGCGCAACAGGCCGATACCGCGAATGATGAAGGACTGTTCGCCGCGGCGCATCAGACCACCGCCGACGTTGCGGTTGGACTTGGACAGTGCATCGCTCACATCGTCCAGAGACAGGCCCAGGCTGTATAGCTTCTCGGGGTCCACTTCAACGTGGAACTCCTTGACGAAGCCGCCAATGCTCACCACGTCGGCCACGCCCTGCACCTGCTTGAGCACGCGCACCACATGCCATTCCTGCTCGGTGCGCAGCTGCGCCAGAGTGTGCCTGTCGCTTTGCAGGCGATAGTAGAAAATCTTGCCCAGCGGCGTGTAGTCAGGCGCCATTTCAGGCGTCACGCCGTTGGGCAGATCCGCCTGCGGCAGACGCTGCGAAACCTCGGCGCGCGCGGTGAAACTTTTCGCGTCGTCGTTGAAGACCAGGTTGATCATGGAGAGGCCGAAATAGCTCTCCGAGCGCAGCGATATCAGACCCGGCGTACCGTTGAGCTCACGCTCCAGCGGCTGGGTGATCTGGCGCTCCACTTCTTCAGGAGCCAGCCCCGGTGCCTGGGTGATCACGCCGACCTGCACATTGGTCACGTCAGGATAGGCTTCGATGGCCGTCTGCAGATAGGCGTAGACGCCATAGATGGCAATCGCCAGCGTGGCGCACAGCGCCAGCAGCCGGCGATGGACGACAAATGCAATAAATGAACGCAGCATGGTTCAGACTCCTGCCGGGACTACAGCAGCTGACTGGCCGCGCCGTCGAGCAGCAGGCCACCACGCACCACGATCTTCTCACCGACCTTGAGGCCGCTGATCACCGGCACCATGCCGCGCGATGGACGCCCCAGCGTCACCACGCGTGCCTCGAACTGGTTGTTCTCATGCTGCACATAGACCACGCTGCGGCTCTCATCCTTGATGAGCACGGCAGTGACGGGAATCAGCATCTCCTGCAGATTCGACAACTGCACGCCCACCTTGGCCTGCATGCCGGGACGCAGCACCGGGTTCTGTTCGCTCAGCTCCACCACCACGGCAGCGCGGCGCGACTCCTTGTCCAGCGTAGCCCCCAGATGACGGACCGTGCCCTTGATCGGCTTGGGCAGCTGCGGTACCTCGACCTGCACGGAACTGCCCAGACGAATGCCGGGCAGATCGGACTCGAATACCTCTGCGACCACATTCATGGCCTGGGGATCGCCAATCATGAACAGCGCCGCTCCCGGCTCGGCAGCAGTACCCACCACAGCCTTGCGCTCGGCCACGATGCCGGCACGCGGTGCGCGCAGCTCGATCCGATCGCCGCCACCGGAGCCCAGCAGCGCTGCCGTGCCCTGTGCACGACCAAGCTCCTGCGAGGTTTCACGCAGCTTGGCCTGCGCGGCACGCAGATCGACTTCCACGCCCACGCCCTTGTCCACCATGGTCTGCTGGCGCTGGGCTTCCACCACAGCCACGTCGTGTGCGGTCTTGGCCGCAGCCACGTCATAGCGGGTGCGCAGTGCATCGGGGCTGACCAGCGTCGCCAGCAAATCACCGGCCTTGACCATATCGCCCACATGCGCATTGACAGCCACGACACGCGCCGATAACGGCACTGCAACCGAAGCCACACGATCCTCGACAAACGCCACGTGCGCAGGAGCCCAGGCCATCTGCACCCCTTGCGGATCGGCCACGGGCGCGATCTCCAGCATCTTCACGGATTCCGGCTTGACCTGAATAAAGCCTTTGGGCAGCTGCGCAACCGGTTTCTTCGCTTCCTCGGTGGCCTTGGAGGCATCACAGCCACCCAACAGACCCGCCACGGCAATGGCCGCAGCCACCACCGGCAGTCTTGCCCATGTCCAGTTTGGTAAATGTGCCGCTCCCGGCAGTCCCACAAGGCTTTTGTTCATCGTTCACCCTTTTCCATGACTGGCAAGTGACGAGCTGGTCCGCGGCTTCACTTGCAGTGATGCCACCATGCTAGGAACAGCCCCCAGCTGCGTGGATGACACACGCATTACGGTTTGGTAAGACCGGACACAGGTACAAGCACGACCAGAGAGCAGCCGGGCCAGGGTTGAACAGGGAAATCAGCCTGCAGACTCGACGAATTGCCCGTTTTTCAGGCAATTCATTGACAGCATCTGTCAATTGCTCAAAAAACAGGCATTTTTCATGTATTTTTTCATACATGAGTATTAAAAGTAGCCAAAAATCGTGACCAAAGCCAAGGCCACGCCTGATCTCTGAATTCCTCAGAAAACACGATCAATCCATTGATAAGCAATGGATATCTACTATCAAAAGTAGAGCTTTGAAGTTATCCACGCAGTGGATAGATTGCGCCCCTCCCTCCTCCGCATCCCGGATTTCAACAGAAATGACCGCTCTGGCATACAAACCAGCGGCATGACCGTCATCAGTGGAAAATTCAGAGCCTGCATGCCTTCATGAGCAGATCCTTCGAACCTGTGGATAAACCGAGAACTCCATACCCTGCAAGAGCGATACAAGCCATGGATAAACTTACTCACAGCGCTTGAAAACTATGCAGATCCCGAAAAATCTCAGCAGTATCGAAATCTAGAAAAAGCTTTTTATTCATAAAAATTTAACAACCATATCCACAGACATGAATACATGGTTGTCTCCAGGATATGTACAGGCCAATTCTCGGATATCTCTGTGGATAAGTTTCTTGGTAACTACCATGGACGAAATCCACAACTACAATGAACAAGTCACATACAAGTGGTGGAAAAGTTTCATTGAAACCGCCCACTAGATACAAGCGCAGAACATACAAACTCCCCTGTTTTGTATGCCGTATCACATAAGAAATTCAATCTTATTTGATACATATCTCTGTACGAATACTTATAAAACGCCAAAGCACAGCGTCTTTGCGTCTCAAAAAACGCTGAAATGCATGAAAAAAAGTGGGCTGAAGAGGCCCTGAATTCCTTTGATGCCGTGGTCGGGGCCATGCCGGGGTTTCGCAGTCGTGATGGACAGCGAAAAATGGCGGCCCAGATCGCGCAAACGCTGAGCCAGGCCCAGCTCGGAAAAGTCGATGAAGGCGAGCCAGAACCGCGTCGTGCCATCGCTGTCGTGCAAGCCGGAACCGGGGTCGGAAAATCGCTGGCCTACAGCATTCCGGCCATTCGCATGGCGCTGTCGCGCGGCACGCGCGTGCTGATCTCCACAGCCACGGTGGCGCTACAGGAACAGCTGGTGAACAAGGATTTGCCGGCTCTGGCGCAAAAGCTGGACCAGCCATTCAAATTCGCACTGGCCAAGGGGCGTGGCCGCTTTGTCTGCAAACTCAAGCTGGAACGTCTGGCGAGCACGGGGGAAGCACAGGACGAGATGGACGATCTGTTTGGCGATGAGCAGGGCCAGACCAAGTTCAGCCGTCCTCAGCATGAACTGCAGGCCCGCATGCAGTTCTACAAATCCATGGCCGATGCGCTGGCCACGGAGGCCTGGAACGGCGACCGCGATTCGCTGGAGACCCCGCCTGAGGCCGAGGCCTGGAGCCCCGTGGCAGCCGAGTCCTCTTCATGCACCGGAAAGCACTGCCCGGCCTTCGGCAACTGCGTCTATTACGAACGCCGCAAAGACCTGGTGGCGGCGCAAGTCATTGTCGCCAATCATGATTTGCTGCTTTCCTCGCTGGGCTCCAAGCTGCTGCCCGAGCTGGACAATTGCCTGCTCGTGCTCGATGAGGCCCACCACCTGCCCTCCACGGCTCTGGACCAATTTGCCGGCGAGATGGATCTGAGCCGCCTGGGCTGGATCGACAAGCTGGCCAGCCGTGCGCTGCGCGTGAACCAGGTCGCCGAAGTCGAGGAACTGGCCGACGTGCCCAAGCATGCGGGTCAGCTGCGCCAGCAGATGCAGGAGCTGGCGCGACTGGTCATGGAGCACTACGGAGAGACTCTCAAATCGCAGAAAGACAGCTATGGGCCAGCCAGGGTACGGGCACCCCGCGGAATGCTGCCAGAGGCCCTTCTGGAGCCTCTGGGACAGATTGCGCACCATGCCGACGGCTTTCTGGATGCGCTGCGTGCCGTCTCCAAGGCCCTGCGTGCCGAAATCAAGGAACAACCCGAGGAAGCACAGCGCCTGTCCACCGTCTATGCGCAGGTAGGCGCCCTGGCGCCCAGGCTGGAAGCCATTTTCAACACCACGCAATTGCTGCTGCAGAACAACGAGAGCGATGGCGACGGCAAGATGGTGCCCCATGCCAAGTGGTTCACGCTGGAGATGGACGGCGAGTTCATCGTGGTCAAGGCCCATGCCAGCCCCATACAGCCCGGCTCCACCCTGCGCCAGCACCTGTGGTCGCAGGTACGCGGTGCGGTGCTGACATCCGCCACGCTGACCAGCTGCGGCCACTTCGACTTCTTTCTGCGCGAAGCGGGGCTGGCCAATGACGATTCCGTCACCACGCTGGAAGTGCCCAGCCCATTCGACTATGCGCGCCAGGGCACTCTGGTGGCCCGTGAAACGGCCTCAGACCCGCGCGAAGCCGCCCGCTTTACCGAGGAGATGGTCGAGGCCCTGCTGAACGATCTGAGCCGCATAGAGGCCGGCGCACTGGTCCTGTTCACATCCCGCGAGCAGATGCGCCAGGCCGTGGATGCGCTTTCCACCAGCATGCGCAACCAGGTGCTGGTGCAGACCGCCCTGCCCCGCCAGACTCTGCTGGCACGCCATCGTGAGGCCGTGGCGATGGGCGAGCCCTCCATCATCTTCGGCATGCAGTCCTTTGGCGAAGGACTGGACCTGCCCGGAGCGCTCTGCGAGTCCCTGTTCATCACCAAGCTGCCCTTTGCTCCGCCCGATGACCCTGTTGGCGAGGCAAGAGCCGAATGGCTGCGCAGCAGCGGCCGCAACCCCTTCAACGAGCTGGTGGTGCCGGCCACGGCCATTCGCCTGGCCCAGTGGGTAGGCCGTGCCATCCGGACCGAGGAAGACCAGGCCCATGTGTACTGCTATGACCGCCGCCTGACGGGCACCAGCTACGGCCAATTGCTCATCAAGGGCCTGCCGCCCTTCACGCTGCAACGGCGCCCTGTTTCAATGCCTTGAAGTCCTGAGCGAAGCGCGCCTTTCACACTGCTGATCCAAGGCCGTTTCGCTGCTCTTTTGCGCCATTCCTGAGGCAGGTTTTCAGCGCTCCAGGCCTTTGCAGCATGGCTCTTTTCTGCACTGCTGCAGCGCCCTTCCTGCGCACGTTCACTCAGTCCCGGCGCACTCCGCGCAGTTGTAATTTTTCTAACAGTTGCCGGGCAATGCGAGACGGCATCCGTCTTGCAGGACTGGCAACCCGCAAGGTCTTGCCCGAAGCGGCGCAGCCGGGCAGGTGCGCTGCATACCCCATGGTTGTTGAGCAACTCCGGATTTCAGACCTGTCGGTATTGGCGGGTGCCGCACTTTCCCAGTGCTTGCCATATCTGGTCCGGGTCTTGCTCCACCGACAAGCGAAAAGTTCTTTTAAAACAAGGATCTATAGATCATTGAATTTTTTTGAATGAGTAGGGCGCAATCATGGCTGATATCGATTGCACGCACTTCTGGCCAGTTTCCCCCAGCTGTTCATAACATTCTGTGGATAACAGTCGCTTCAAAGACTCTTCAATGGGAATTTATCCCCACCTCCGATCATTGAGGAGGCGCATCTTACGCCAATTTTTCGAGATCTGGCGCGTCAATTTTCCCAAAGCCCTTTTTTTCTGAACTTCCCTCTGAATCAAAGGGATTGGAGCGCCTGATCAGCTGCAGTTTTGCATGGCCCGGGCTCTTGCCTGCGACTTTGCCTTCAGTTGTTCTTTAGAAGTTTTATAAAAATATAGTCGTAGTAGTAAGACTTGGCATCTGGTGTTGATAACTTTAAAAACTCAAGGCAAATCAAGCATCTTGCGTAATGACAAACATGGAGACAAATGACGGTTGCTGCTGTCCTCGATCCATGAACAACTTGGCCTTCTTCCATATTTTTGTGGAAAACATGAAAGTTGATATCTGCTTATCCACAGAAATCCATTTTTCTGTTGATGGGCAATAAATTCTCTTTATCCGTTGATATATATACTCTGTTAGCTATTATTTTTATAGTGAACAACTGATGAAGACATGCTTGAGCACATCGGATGTCAAGGGTGTGATGTAGCAAGAACTTCTTGAAGCCGATCTGATCAGCCTCTTTTTTTATTCAGACCATCTACGATTGCTGTGTACACTTCGGCCAAAGTTGTTATTTCTAGTCTTATCTTTTTACTTAGTAGTAATAGTAAGTAGTCCACTTAATTGTTGATAAGTAATTAAGTTAATTTAAAATCAATAACTTAGACTTTTCCAAAGTCTGTGCCCTTACATGGGCTGCCGATGTCATTGATTTGGGAACAACTTTCCAGAAGCCAGCCTGGCTGTGGAAAACAGAAAATTTCCTTGGCTTTTATCACCATGTTTATTCACAGGCCGTGCAACCGCTGCAAAGCATGAAAAAAGCCGCCCGTTGAGCGGCCAGGTCAACCCGGATAGCGCTGCCCCGGGAATTCAGAAGTGGCGTGCGTATCGCAGCTGAAGAAAGTTCTCTCCCGGATTGGGGCGCTTGATGCCTGCATTGGACTGGTGCTCGAAGCGCAGGCTGATCTCGTTTTTCAGTTGCTCGCCAAACAGGTAGCCGATGCCTATATGGCTGGCAAAGTTGTAGCGGGTCGAAAATTCCTTGTGATCGGTGATGAAGCGGTGGTTGATGGCATAGCTCACGCCCAGGCCGGCTTGCAGGAACCAGGGAGACTGGCCTTGAGAGGGGCGCCAGCGCAATGTGGGTTGTGCTCCCAGAACCCAGGTTGAACGATTGCCGCCCTGATAGTCGGCCGACCAGCGGCTGACAGAGAGATCCCAGTAACCCGTCATCCGACCCGAGCCAAGGGCGTAGCTCCAGTTCCAGGGGAGGATGACGCCGCCTGTCCAGCTGTCGGTGCTGTGCTCCGCCGAGCCGTATTGCAGATAGAGGCCGGTCGTCGATGCTTGAACAGGCTGTGCATGAAGCATGGGGCTGCCCAGGCTGATCAGCATCGGGATTACGAGATTCGTTGCCAATTGCAGTTTTTTCATGTCAATTGCCATCTAAATGTTTTGAATCTGGTCGCGACATCAATGCTTGGGTCATGCCTGGATTTCGCTCCCTCTGTGGATATGAATTTAGAAGCTTGTGAATAAATGTTCTGTCGGCAAGCGCTTGCGTTGGTAGTCAGCCAATTGATATCGAAATGAAAAAAGCCCCCGGTCATGACGACCGGGGGCTTTTATGGAGAAGGCGATTGAACTCGGCTTACTTTGCCGCAGGGGCTGGAGCTGCGGGACGCTCCTGGCCGGGTTTGCCGCCATGATGGCCATGATGGTGCTCACCGCGCTGGTGATGCATGTGCAGGGTGGCCGCATCGAAGGTCTTTTTCTGCTCGGCATTGAGCTGGGCGTAGAAGGCCTTGGTGGCTTCGGCACGGCGGTCCATTTCCGCCATGCGCTTGCCGCGCATTTCACGCATCTTGTCGATGCGCTCGGGCGTGGTCAGCTTGGCAAAGGCTTCGCGGTCGCCGGGGGCAGGGCGTTCACCGGGCTTCATGGCCTGGGTGTAGGTGGTCCAGGCAGTTTGCTGCGCAGGCGTCAGCTTCAGATCGGCCTTGAGTTTTTCCATGCGCTGCTTCATATGCTCCATGCGGTCGCCGCGCTTGTCACCACGCTGGTGCTTGTGCGGCTCTGGCGCTTTCTGGGCTGCGGCAGGCTGCTCGGCGGCAGCGGTGGTCTGGGCAAAGCTGGGCAGGCTCAGCGAGGCGAGCAGGGCGGTTGCCACAGCGGCGCTGGTCAATGTCTGGCGAAAGCGGGTCATGTCTGTTTCCTTTTCGGTTGAAGTGGAAGAAGTGGCCGCCTGGTCTTGCTCCTGAATGGGCATTCGGTAGCGGATGACTGAAGTGTGGACCCCCCATGTTTCTGAGACGTGAGGTTTTGCAGCCGCTCTGTAAAGATTTGATAAGTTTGAGTGGCTGCGACTGCGCAACAATGCATGCATGGGCTGCATTGGCGGCCGATTTTTTTCCGCGAGATCCAGCTGCAGGAGCTGGCGACGATTGAAGGTTTAGCAAAGGTTTTTGATGTTCAAGAACATGATTGTTTATCGCATTGCCGAGAGCTGGCAGGGCGATCTGCAGCAGCTCGAAGATGCGCTGCAAAAGACGGTGTTTGAGGAGTGCGGTGCGACCCAGGAGCGTTCCGTGGGCTGGGTGCCGCCGCGCGGCGAGGCCCATGGCCCGCTGGCGGAAAGCGTGGCCGGACAGTGGGTGATGCGCTTCATGAGCGAGTCCAAGATGCTGCCGGCCAGCGTGCTCAACCGCAAGGTCAACGAGAAGGCCGAGCACATCGAAAAGACCGAGGGCCGCAAGCCCGGCAAGAAGGAGAAGAAAGAGCTCAAGGACGAGGCCAAGCTGGACCTGCTGCCCATGGCCTTCACCAAGCAGGGAGCCATGTGGGTCTGGATCGATGCGCAGGCGCGCACGCTGGTGCTCGATACCAGTGCACAAGGCCGTGCCGACGAGATCGTGACGCTGTTGGTCGAAGGCCTGCCGGGCTTTGCGGTGGCGCTGCTGGATACGCAGACCAGTCCGCAGGCCGCCATGGCGCACTGGCTGATAACGCAGGAGCCGCCTGCAGGTTTTTCCATAGACCGCGAGTGCGAGCTCAAGGCCGCCGATGAGTCCAAGGCCGTGGTGCGCTATGCGCGCCACCCGCTCGATATCGACGAGGTGCGCCAGCATATCGAGCATGGAAAGTTGCCGACCAAGCTGGCCATGACCTGGGACGACCGCGTGAGCTTTGTGCTCAGCGAAGGTCTGCAGATCAAGAAGATCGCGTTGCTCGACGCAGTGATGGACGGCAACAGCCAGGACGATGGCGGTTTCGATACCGATGTGGCGATTGCCACGGGCGAGCTCTCGCGCCTGATTCCCGATCTGATCGAGGCGCTGGGCGGGGAAGGGCGCACGGGCCTGGGCGACGGCCTGCCTGCATCGCTGTCGTCGGCTCCTGCCGCAGAAACTCTGCCCGTGCGTCTGGCACAGGGGCGGAGCCAGGGGACGGTCACCGGGCCGGCCACGGCGCCCGCCGATACGGCCCCGGAAGAGGCACCGTTTTGACGCTATTTATGCTGTAGCTGTCTGCGCTTTCCAGGCAATGAATTCAGTATTTATTAATGCTGAAATCAAGCACTAGAAAGCGCAAGAAGCTATCAAAAAAGGCCTGCCAGATCACTCTGGCAGGCCTTTTTCATGGGCATTTCAGGTTCCCGGAAACGCGGGGATCAGACGCGCTCGAAAATCGCGGCGATACCCTGGCCGCCGCCGATGCACATGGTCACCAGCGCATAGCGGCCGCCAGTGCGCTGCAGCTCGTAGAGCGCCTTGGTGGTGATGATGGCGCCGGTGGCACCCACAGGGTGGCCCAGGGAGATGCCGGAGCCGTTGGGGTTGACCTTGGCAGGGTCCAGAGCGAGCTCCTGAATCACGGCGCAGGCCTGGGCGGCGAAGGCTTCGTTGGCTTCGATCACGTCCATCTGTTCGATCTTCAGACCGGTGCGTGCCAGCACCTTCTGCGTGGCTGGGACCGGGCCGATGCCCATGTATGCGGGCTCGACGCCGGCGTGGGCGTAGCCGACCAGGCGGGCAATGGGCTTGGCACCGGAAGACTTCAGTGCCTGCTCGCTCATCATCAGCACGGCAGCCGCGCCATCGTTGATGCCGGAGGCGTTGCCGGCGGTGACCGTGCCGCCTTCCTTCTTGAACGCGGGCTTCATGCCGGCCAGGGTGTCCAGCGTGGTGGCCGCGCGCACATGTTCGTCGGTGTCGAACAGCACCACGCCCTTGCGACTGGCAATCTCCACGGGAACGATCTGCTCCTTGAAGCGGCCGGCCTCGATGGCGGCAGCGGCGCGCTGCTGGCTGATGACGGCCAGCTCGTCCTGCATCACGCGGCTGATCTTGTAGCGCTCGGCCACGTTTTCAGCGGTGATGCCCATATGCATTTTTTGCCAGGGATCGTGCAGGATGCCCAGCATGTAGTCGATGCTCTTGGCATCGCCCATGCGTGCGCCCCAGCGCGCGGACATGTCGAAGTAGGGGCCGCGGCTCATGGATTCGGAGCCGGCGCCAATGGCCACTTCGCAGTCGCCCAGCGCAATCGATTGAGCTGCCGAGACGATGGCCTGCAGGCCAGAGCCGCACAGGCGGTTGACGTTGAAGGCAGGGGTTTCGATGGGGCAGCCGGCGTCCACCGCCGCCACGCGGGACAGGTAGGCGTCGCGCGTGTCGGTGGGGATGACGTTGCCCATCACCACATGACCCACGGTGTCGGCAGCGATGCCGGCACGCGCGATGGCGGCCTTGACCACGGTGGTGGCCAGCTGTGCGTTGGGAACGTCCTTGAGGCTGCCGCCAAAAGTGCCGATGGCCGTGCGCGCGGCGCTGACAACGAAGATGTCTCTGGTGCTCATGGTTTGTCTCCTGCATCGCGTCGGCAATGCTTGTGCTTGAGTGATTTGAAAAGATGAATGAGAGCAACCGCATTCATCGCACAGAGTATTCTGCAGTATTTGCTGCAGTGCAACATGTCTCGTTGTTGACGCTGCCCTGCGTGGGCGGCGATGGTTTCACGTGAAACCCGCAAGCCGCCTCAGGCTGCAGCCCTGCGCCTGCTTCTCGGAGTGGGAGCCCTGGGCTCGTGATGGGCCGGCGTCAGGTCGGTGTCCGCGCTGGCCAGGTCGTCGAGGATGGGGCAGTCAGGCCTGTCATCGCCGTGGCAGCAATGCACCAGAGTCTGCAGTGTGCGCTGCATGGACTGCATGGCGGCAATGCGCTCGGTCAGAGTGGCGATGTGCTTTTGCGCAATGGCCTTGACCTGGCTGCTGGCGCGGCCCTGGTCCTGCCACAGGCCGAGCAGGGTGGCGATCTCGTCCATGGAAAAGCCGAGATCGCGCCCGCGGCGGATGAAGCGCAGCGCATGCACATCGGCTTCGGTGTACTGGCGATAGCCGCTGTCGGTGCGGTGCACGGGTGGCAGCAGGCCCAGTGACTCGTAGTGACGCACCATGCGCGCAGAAACCCCGGCGCGGCGTGCAGCCTCGCCGATGACGACAGGCCAGTTCTGAGCGATTTTTTGTGTCGATGGGTGGTTGGGCATGGACGATCCTGAAAAAACGCGCCAGCGGCCTTCTGATGGCTCGCGTGAGGTGCTGGCGCGGTAGGGGAGGCTGCGCTCAGGCTACCTTGTAGCCCTCTTCGGCAATGGCGGCTGCCACGGCCTCGCGGCTGGCGCCGGTTTCGACTTCCACTCGGTTGGCGGCGCGGTCGATCTTGATCTGCGCCTGGGCATCGACGCCCTGGATGGCATTGGTGACGGCGCGTTCGCAGTGGCCGCAGGTCATGCCTTGAACTTCAAAAACTTGTTGCATGGATGGCTCCTTCAGAAAGTGAGTCGACCGGACTGGCGGACTCCATGTCTTGAATGGTTAACCCTAACATCATGGCAAGGTCAAGCCTTTGACAAGACATGAAGCCGGCAGGGTTGATAAGCCGCAAAGACTGCCGATAAGAACTTGTCATATTGCTGATCGCCATGGCTTGGGCATCGCAGTCACGGGGTTTTCTTGGTGTCGGTGACAATCTGAAACAATTTGCAAGTTCTGGCCCGACAATGCCAGTCGTTCAAAGTGGAGAGGGATTCATGAGTCTGTTGGAAATGATGCGGGGCTTCACCATCCGCACGCGCATGCTGGGCGCCATTGGTGTGGTGATGGTGTTGCTGAGTCTGCTGGGGGGCGCCGGGATGTTGGGCATGTTCCGCATCCAGGACATGAGCCAGGAGTTTCTGAGCAACGCCTTTGTCAAATCGGGCCATATGGCGCAGTTGCGCACCGAGCTGGGTGGCATCCGTTCCAGCGAGAAGGACATGGTCATCCAGTACGAAAAGCCCGAAGAGGTGCGCAAGGCCTATCAGCAATGGGTCATGTTCATCGACAAATCCAAGGTGACATTGGGCAAGTTTGTGACCGACCAGAACGCGCAGGACGCACAGCTGACCAAGAGCATCATTGGGCACATCGACGCTTATCGAAAGCTCTTCGAACCTGTTGCGCGCCAGCTTGAAGCCGGTGGCTATGACTCGGCCACCACGGCCAACCGCATGAGCGGCAAGGCTCTGGCCGAAGTCATGGAGGCCGACAAGCTGCTGGCGCAGCTGGACAACTTGCTGCGTGAGCAGGCCAATGCACTGGCCGCAGCCGAGCGCGACGTGGCCGACCAGACACGCTGGATGTTTGTGGCGGCCGTGATCCTGGCGCTGGTGGTGGTGATTCCGCTGACTTTGCTGAACATGCTGTCCATCTGCCGTCCGCTTGAAGTGGCCCGCCAGATGGCACTGACGATTGCCGGCGGCGATCTGTCGCACAGGGCCGAGGTCAGCGGCAAGGATGAGCTGACGGATCTGCAGCGTGCGCTGGACCAGATGCAGCAATCGCTGAGCACCACGGTGGCCCAGGTGCGCGATGCCAGCGGCAATATCGCCACGGCCAGCCAGGAAATTGCCACGGGCAATCAGGATCTGTCGGCCCGCACCGAACAGACTGCCAGCAATCTGCAGGAAACCGTCGCGTCGCTGGCTCAGCTGACGGCCACGGTGCAGCAGACCGCATCGTCGTCGCAGCTGGCCAACCAGCTGGCAGCCTCGGCCTCTTCGACGGCCGTGCAGGGCGGCGAGATCGTCGGCCAGGCCGTCAACAGCATGCAGGAGATTTCGGCCTCCAGCCGCAAGATCGGCGACATCATCGGCCTGATTGATTCCATTGCTTTCCAGACCAATATCCTGGCGCTGAATGCCGCTGTGGAAGCGGCCCGTGCCGGCGAGCAGGGCCGTGGTTTTGCCGTGGTGGCGGCCGAGGTGCGCAGCCTTGCCCAGCGTTCGGCCCAGGCCGCCAACGAGATCAAGTCCTTGATCAACACCAGCGTGCAGACCGTGGACGTGGGCGCGCGCCAGGTGGAGAGCGCAGGCAAGGCCATGCAGGAGACCGTGGACAGCGCACAGCGTGTGGGCGACATCATCGGCGAGATTACGGCGGCGTCCAGCGAGCAGTCGCTGGGCATCGGCCAGGTCAATCAGGCCGTGGGTGATATCGACCGCATGACCCAGCAGAATGCGGCCCTGGTGGAAGAGTCTGCCGCCGCCGCAGAATCGCTGCGCGAGCAGGCGGCGCGACTGGCACAGCTGGTCAGCCAGTTCAAGCTGGCGGGCGGCGCGATGCATGCAGTCATGCGCAGCCCCAGAGGCGCAGCCCATCCCGGCATGGCACCGTCGGTGCCTGCATCCGCTCAGACTGCTTTGCCTGGTCAGAAGGCGCAATTGCTGGAACATGCCTGAGCCCCGAGCGGCTCATTCCTGAGCGGCTCGTTCCATGAAAAAAGCCCGGTTGCAGTGATGCACCGGGCTTTCGCTTTTTATTCGACAGGCTCCAGCCAAATCAGAGAAAGGACTGGAGGCTTGATGGATTGAAGTTACTGGCTGGCAACCGAGGGGTAGTCGGTATAACCATCGGCACCGCCCCCGTAGAAACGTTCGCTGTTCCAGGCATTGAGCGGCAGATCGTCGCGCAGACGATGTACCAGATCGGGGTTGGAGATATAGGCCTTGCCGAAGGCCACGACATCGGCATAGCCGCTTTCCACAGCGCGCGCGGCCAGCTGGCGGTCATAGCCGTTGTTGACCATCCAGGCTCCCTTGCCGCCTGCAGAGCGATAGGCCTGCTTGAGTGCCTGGTAGTCGAAGGGACGATCCGCCAGCTCGCGCGGACCGCCTGTTGCGCCTTCGATCACATGGATATAGGACAGGCCCAGCGGGGCGAGCTGGCGCACCAGATATTCGAACAGCACCTGCGGGTTTTCGTCCACGATGTCATTGGCGGGTGTGACCGGCGAGATGCGGATGCCGACCTTGCCGGCACCGATGGCATCGGCCACAGCGCGCACGCATTCCAGCACCAGACGGGCGCGGTTCTCGATGCTGCCGCCGTAGTCGTCGCTGCGCTGGTTGGTGCCGGTCTTGAGGAATTGATCGAGCAGATAGCCGTTGGCTGCATGCAGCTCCACGCCATCGAAGCCCGCCGACTGTACGGCTTCGCGCGCGGCGGTGGCGAAACTGTGAACAATGCCCGGCAGCTCCTGCTGCCGGAGTGCGCGCGGTGCCGAGGTGGCGACAAACTGGCCTTGCCCCGTCTGCTTGTCGATCACATAGGTCTTGGAGCGGGCCGTCAGCGCGGAGGGCGCGACCGGGGACTGGCTGTCTGGCTGCAGCACGTTGTGGGAGATGCGACCCACATGCCAGAGCTGGGTGACGATGCGGCCACCCTTGGCATGCACGGCATCGGTGACTTTTTTCCAGGCCCGCAGTTGCTCTTCGTCATAAAGACCGGGCACATCGGCATAGCCTTGTCCCTGGTGGCTGATGGCCGTGCCTTCGCTGATCAGCAGACCGGCGGAGGCGCGCTGGACGTAGTAGGTCTGCATCAGCGGCGTGGGTATCGCGTCGGGGGCGCGGTTGCGCGTCAGCGGTGCCATGGCAATGCGGTTGGGCAGACGCAGGCTGCCTGCTTCAATCGGTTCGAACAATGAGGTCATGCAGAACTCCAGATGAAAAAAGCTCGGTGGGTACCGAGCTTTTGAGTTTGCATGGATGTCGAAAAACTTACTTGAGCAAGCCCTCTGCCTTCATGGCAGCCTGCACTGCGGGGCGCGCCAGAATGCGCTCGCGATAAGCCTGAAGGTGCTGGAGTTCAGAGATGTCCAGGCCCACAAATTGGGCCCAGCCTGTGACCGTGAAAAAGTAGGCATCGGCCACGGTGAACTGATCGCCCATCAGATAGGACTTGTTGGCGAGCTGCTCGTTGACCCAGCTCAGGCGCTTGAACAGATTGCCGAGCAGCACAGGCTTGAAGTCTTCGGGCGTTGCGGGGCTGAACAAGGGGCTGAAGCCCTTGTGCACCTCGGTACTGATGAAGTTCAGCCATTCCTGAAGGTGGTAGCGGGCCACGGTGCCGTTGGCCGGCGCCAGGTTCTTTTCGGGGGCCAGGTCGGCGAGGTACTGAACAATGGCCGGACCTTCGTGCAAGGTGTCGCCGTTGTCCAGCACCAGAAAGGGCACATAACCCAGCGGATTGATGCCGTAGTAATCCGTTCCGTCCTGGAGCTTGTGGCTCTTGGTGCTGACCATCACGGTTTCATGCGGCAGGCCTGCTTCATGCAGCACGATGTGCGGAGACATGGAGCAAGCGCCGGGGCTGTAGTAAAGCTTCATGGTGAGTGGCTCTCTATGCAATGAAAAGACAAGCGCCCATGCTAAACCGGTTGCACTTCATATGCATGCGCAGCCGGCAGAAGTCCGGATCGGAGAGGAGATTGCTCAGCCCAGGCGCCCTGCAGCCCACAGCACCTGCTGCACAAGAGCCTCCATGCCTTGCTGGTTCTGTGTACGCAGCAGATGACCCTGGGCATCGAAAGCCTCTGCAGCATGGCTCACGGCATGGCTGCGCGGTGCTACCCAGCATTCCAGATTCAATAGCAGCGCTGCGAGGTGAGACTGGGCTCTCAGGCCGCCTAGACCTCCAGGCGAGGCACTGGCCATGCCGACGACCTTGTTGCGAAAGGGCAGGACGCCATCAGACCACTGTGCATCGCCCTTGACCGGGCTGGAGGCCCAGTCAATCGCGTTCTTGAGCAGGGCAGGGTAGCTGCCGTTGTACTCGGGGCTGCAGACAATCCAGGCTGCATGGCTGTGCATGGCCTGCTTGAGGCGAATGACGTCGGCAGGCGTTCCCTGAGCTTCTAGGTCGGCGTTGTAGAGCGGAATGTCGTAGTCCGACAATTCCAGCAGGCTGGGCTGTGCGCCCTGTTGTTCCGCGATGGAGGCTGCCACCTTGGCCAGCTTGCGGTTGTATGAGTCCTGGCGGGTACTGCCCGCAAAAATGAGAATTTGCATGCAGTGATTGCAGCACAGAGCGATTGCATTTTTCATGCATAGACGGGGCTATCAGGGCAAACATCTAGGCTGGGCTTCAGGCCGCCATGTTTCACGTGAAACCCCCCTGGCAAGGCATTGTTGCGCCAATGGTGGGAAAATTGCAGGTTCCCCAGCAGGGCTGGACATGGCGCGAGAACATGTCCGCCTGCCGTGAGAGCCGAGGCATGGTTGCTTCGTGCAGGGGCAAGGGCCGGGCTTGGCCCGGAGCAGGAATATGTTGTACCCACAGGAATTTGATGTGATCGTGGTCGGTGGCGGCCACGCCGGCACCGAGGCTGCGTTGGCCGCTGCGCGCATGGGCAGCAAGACATTGCTGCTGACCCACAATATCGAAACCCTGGGGCAGATGAGCTGCAACCCCAGCATCGGCGGTATCGGCAAGGGCCATCTGGTCAAGGAGGTCGATGCCCTGGGCGGCGCCATGGCCCTGGCGACAGACAAGGGCGGCATCCAGTTCCGCATCCTGAACAGCTCCAAGGGCCCGGCCGTACGCGCCACGCGCGCCCAGGCCGACCGCATTCTGTACAAGGCCGCGATTCGCGAGATGCTGGAAAACCAGCCCAATCTCTGGCTCTTTCAGCAGGCCGTGGATGACCTGATGGTGGAGGGCGACCGCGTGGTAGGTGCCGTCACCCAGGTGGGTCTCAAGTTCCGCAGCCGCACCGTGGTGCTGACGGCGGGCACCTTCCTCGATGGCAAGATTCACGTGGGCCTGAACAACTATGCAGCAGGCCGTGCCGGCGATCCTCCGGCCGTGAGCCTGTCGGCACGCCTGAAGGAACTCAAGCTGCCACAGGGGCGCCTGAAGACCGGCACGCCCCCCCGCATCGACGGCCGCAGCATCGATTTCAGCCAGTGCGAGGAACAGCCCGGCGACGGCATGCCTGGCGGCGTGAACGAGGGTGAAGTGCCTGTATTCAGCTTCATGGGCAACCGTGCCATGCATCCCCGGCAGATGCCTTGCTGGATCACGCACACCAATGCGCGCACGCACGAGATCATCCGCAGCGGCTTTGACCGCAGTCCCATGTTCACCGGCAAGATCGAGGGTGTAGGTCCGCGTTACTGTCCCAGCGTGGAAGACAAGATCAACCGTTTTGCGGACAAGGAAAGCCATCAGATCTTTCTGGAGCCCGAAGGCCTGACCACGCACGAGTTCTACCCCAACGGGATCTCCACCAGCCTGCCGTTCGACATCCAGTACGAACTGGTGCGCAGCATGAAGGGTCTGGAGAACGCCCATATCCTGCGTCCCGGCTATGCCATCGAGTACGACTATTTCGATCCCCGCTCGCTCAAGAGCAGTTTCGAGACCAAGCAAATTCAAGGTCTGTTCTTTGCGGGTCAGATCAATGGCACGACCGGCTATGAAGAGGCGGCCGCCCAGGGCCTGTTCGCCGGCTTGAACGCAGCGCTGCAGTGCCGTGGCGAAGGCCCCTGGATGCCGCGTCGTGACGAAGCCTATCTGGGCGTGCTGGTCGACGATCTGATCACCAAGGGCGTGACCGAGCCCTATCGCATGTTCACCAGCCGCGCCGAGTTCCGCCTGCAACTGCGTGAAGACAATGCCGATATGCGCCTGACCGAAGCGGGCCGCCAGATGGGGCTGGTCGACGATGCGCGCTGGGATTCCTTCAGCCGCAAGCGCGATGCTGTTTCACGTGAAACAGAGCGCCTCAAGTCCACCTGGGTGAACCCGCGCGTTGTGGCAGCGGAAGAGTCAGAGCGCGTGCTGGGCAAGGCCATGGAGCGCGAATACAACCTGTTCGATCTGCTGCGTCGCCCGGGTGTGGACTACGACAAGCTCATGGGCATGAACCAGGGCCGGTATGCATCTGCCGATGTGCAGCCCGAGGCTCTGGGTGAACTCAGCGCTCCAGTGATCGAGCAGGTGGAGATTGCCGCCAAGTACTCTGGCTATATCGACCGCCAGAAGGATGAAGTCGAACGCGCTGCACATTTCGAGCGCCTGCGCCTGCCGCTGGACTTCGACTACATGCAGGTGGCGGCGCTGTCCTTCGAGGTGCGCCAGAAGCTGCAAAAGCACAGGCCCGAAACCCTGGGTCAGGCTTCGCGTATTTCGGGAGTGACGCCTGCCGCCATCTCGCTGCTCATGGTGCATCTGAAAAAAGGCGGCTTCAAGGGCTTTGCCAATCAGAACGAAGAGGCTTCCGCATGAGTCAGGTTTTGCGTACCCAACTGGAGCAGGGCGTTCAGGCACTGAAGCTGGAACTGGCTCCGGCGCAGATCGATCTGCTGATGTCCTTCATGGATCTGCTGCAGAAATGGAACAAGGTCTACAACCTGACGTCGGTGCGTGATCCCCAGGAGATGCTGACGCATCACCTGCTCGACAGCCTGGCCGCCGTGCCCGCCTTGCTGCGGCATGTGAGCCGCCTGCCGCTGGAGGAAGGCAAGCGCCTGCCGCTGCTGGACGTGGGCTCCGGCGGTGGTCTGCCCGGTGTGGTGTTTGCCATCTGCTGCCCGCAGATCGATGTGAACTGCGTGGATACCGTGGGCAAGAAGGCCGCTTTCATCCAGCAGGTGGCTGCAGCCTTGCGCCTGTCCAATCTGCGCGGCATTCATGACCGGGTGGAAAACCTCAAGACCCGGTATCCGGTCATCAGCTGCCGCGCCTTTGCGTCCTTGGTGGACTTCACCACCTGGTCGCGCAAGGCTCTGGCCGAGGATGGCATCTGGTTTGCCATGAAGGGCAAGCACCCTGATGAGGAAATTGCTGCGCTGCCTGCCGATGTGAAGGTGTTTCACGTGGAACCATTACAGGTTCCCGGCCTGGATGCCGAGCGCTGCGTGATCTGGTTGAAACTGGCTTCTTGAGCGGTAAAGCTTGGTCGGGCACTTTGTTTCCAAGGGGAGCAAAGTGCCTTTTTACATACTGTGTCAGGCAACATCTGTGCAATGCAGATGCGTCGGTCACGGCCCTCGCATAAACTTGCTGTTTTCCATCGCGCAGGGTTTGAATGTTTGGCATCTCTGATTACGGCGCTTTTGCAGCCGCCGTTACCGTCTTCTTGCTGATCCCTGGACCAGGCAATCTGGCCTTGATTACCTCCACGGGCAAGGGCGGATGGAGAGCCGGTGTCGCCTGCTGTCTGGGTGTGATGGCTGCCGACCAGGTGCTGATGTGGCTGGCTGTAGCCGGCGTGGCTGCGGTGCTGGCAGCCTATCCGGCAGCCTTCCATGCCGTGCAATGGGTGGGGGCGGCCTATCTGGCCTGGCTGGGCTACAAGCTGCTCACGGCCAAGCCTGGCGATGCGCCGGCCATTGAAATCCAGCCGCGCCAGTATTTCCGCCAGGGTGCTTTGATCACCCTGATGAACCCCAAGGCCATCGTGTTCTACATGGCCTTCTTTCCCATGTTCGTGGACCCGGCCCGGCATCAGGGCGTCATCACCTTTGGTGTGATGGCAGCCACGGTGGCAGCAATTACCTTTATCTACAGCGTCATCGTGGTGATGCTGACCACGGTGCTGGCAGAGCGCTTGCGTGCCAACCCGGCCGTGGTGAAGTGGCTGGAAAAAACAGCCGGTGTGTTTCTGATCGGTTTTGGCCTCAAGCTGGCCGCCAACTAAAAGAGAAGTTCAATGGCCAAAATTTTCTGCGTTGCCAATCAAAAGGGTGGAGTGGGCAAGACCACGACCACGGTCAATCTTGCAGCCGGTCTGGCCAAGGTCGGCCAGCGTGTGTTGCTGATCGACCTGGACCCGCAGGGCAATGCCACCATGGGCTCCGGCGTGGACAAGCGCGCGCTGGAGTTGACGGTCTACGATGTGCTGCTGGAAAACGCCAGCGTCAAGGAAGTGGCCCAGAAGTCCGAGCAAGTCGGCTATGACGTGCTGGGCGCCAACCGCGAGCTGTCGGGAGCCGAGATCGAGCTGGTCTCGCTGGAGCGCCGCAACGAGCGCCTCAAGACCGCTCTGCAGGCCGTGGCCGCCGACTACGACTTCGTGCTGATCGATTGCCCGCCTTCGCTTTCCATGCTGACTCTGAACGGTCTGTGCTCGGCGCATGGCGTGATCGTGCCCATGCAGTGCGAGTACTTTGCACTGGAAGGCCTGACCGATCTGGTCAACACCATCAAGCAGGTGCATGCCAATATGAATCCCGACCTGCAGATCATCGGTCTGCTGCGCGTGATGTTCGATCCGCGCACCACGCTGCAGCAGCAGGTCAGCGACCAGCTCAAGGAGCATTTCGGCGACAAGGTGTTCGATACCGTGATTCCGCGCAATGTGCGCCTGGCCGAAGCCCCCAGCTACGGCCTGCCCGGCGTGGTGTTCGATGCCTCGGCCAAGGGCAGCAAGGCCTTTGTCGAGTTCGCCGAAGAGATGGTGCGCCGCATCAAGAAAATGTGAGTGTTTCACGTGAAACAGCTCCCAGTCTCCCATCCAGCCATCGCCAACCGTCATGACCTCTGAAGCACTGAACCCGCAGCATGTCTGGCTGCTGCCCGGCTGGCAGAACTCCGATCCCGGCCATTGGCAGAGTCTGTGGCAGGACCGGTATGGCTACCAGCGGCTGGAGCAGCATAGCTGGCAGCATCCGCTGCGCGGCGACTGGAGCATTCGCCTGCAGGAAACCGTGCTCGACGCTCCGGCTCCCGTCACCCTGGTGGCGCACAGCCTGGGCTGCGTGCTGGTGTCCTGGTGGGCGGCACATTCTCAGGTTGCCAGGAGCAAGGTGCGCGCAGCTTTGCTGGTGGCACCCGGCGACACCGAGCAGGAGAGTCTGCGCGGCGTCCTGCCGGGCTGGTCGCCCGTGCTGCTGCAAAAGCTGCCCTTCCCGTCGATACTGGTGGGCAGCGAGAACGACCCCAATTGCTCTGTAGCGCGCGCGCAGGCCATGGCACAGGGCTGGGGCAGCCGCTTCGTGAATGCGGGCGCCGCAGGCCATATCAACACGGCCAGCGGACTGGGACTGTGGGAAGCCGGGCATGAGCTGCTGCTCTCCCTTTAAAGAAAGAATTCAGCAATGGTGACTAAGAAACCCAAGGGCCTGGGACGAGGTCTGGAAGCCCTGCTGGGCCCCAAGGTCAGTGAAGCAGAGCAGGTCGCTGCGAGCGGGCAGCAGGCCAATCTGCCGAGCAGCCTGGCGCTCAATGTGATGGTGGCCGGCCAGTACCAGCCGCGCACCCGCATGGACGAAGGTGCCTTGTATGAGCTGGCCGAGAGCATCAAGGCCCAGGGCATCATGCAGCCGATTCTGGTGCGCCAGCTCTCCAGGGGCGACAACGCCGGCAAGTACGAAATCATTGCCGGCGAGCGGCGCTTCCGTGCCGCGCATATCGCGGGTCTGTCCGAGGTTCCGGTGCTGGTGCGCGAAGTGCCCGACGAGGCCGCTGCGGCCATGGCGCTGATCGAGAACATTCAGCGCGAAGACCTGAATCCGCTTGAAGAGGCGCAGGGGCTGGCCCGCCTGGTCAAGGAGTTCGGCCTGACCCACGAGCAGACCGCGCAGGCCGTGGGCCGCTCGCGCAGCGCCGCCACCAATCTGCTGCGTCTGCTGAATCTGGCCGAGCCCGTGCAGACCATGCTGATGGCCGGCGATATCGACATGGGCCATGCACGAGCACTGCTGACGCTGGACCGAGCCACCCAGATCACGGCAGGCAACCAGATCGCAGCCAAGAAGATGTCGGTGCGCGAGGCCGAGTCGCTGGTCAAGAAGATCGGTGCCGAGTTCAATCTGACGCGCCAGAAAGCCAAGAAGGATGGCAAGTCGCGCGACGTGAAACGCATCGAGGAAGAGCTGTCCGACCTGCTCACGGCCGATGTAGAGGTGCGCATCAAGAAGACCGTGCGTCGCCACGGCAAGCAGCAGGAAATGGGCGAGATCGCCATCCAGTTCGGCTCGCTGGAGGAGCTCAACGGCATCATCGAAAAGCTGCGTGGCGAAGTCTGAGTGCCTTACCACACCAAGGCTGATTCTGCGGCAATGGACGCCGCAGGATCTGCCGGAGTTTGCCGCGCTCAATGCGGACACGCAAGTCATGCGCTACTTCCCCAACGTGCTGGACAGACAGGCCAGCGATGCCCTGGCCGCCAAGGCCGAGGCTCTGATTGCCGAGCGTGGCTGGGGATTCTGGGTTGCGCAAGATAGAGCCACCGGGCACTTGGCAGGAATGATTGGCTTGCACACTCCCGCAGCAGAGCTACCGTTTTCACCCTGCGTGGAAGTGGGCTGGCGGCTGGCCCGGCCATACTGGGGCAAAGGTCTGGCGACAGAGGGCGCAAGAGCCGCGCTGGATTTTGCGTGGAATGAGCTGCAGCTGGATGAAGTTGTGGCGTTCACGGCGGTGCCGAACAAACCCTCACAGGCCGTAATGCAGCGCCTGGGAATGCAGCCCGATGCGCAGACATTCATGCACCCTGATCTGCCATCCGGCCACGCGCTTGCTGAGCACTGTCTCTACCGTATTCGCCGCAGCTGATGCTGCAAAAAAGGGCATCCATCTGGATGCCCTTTTTTGATTCCGGAGCGGTGTTCTAACTGCGATAGCCGGGGTCGATTCTGTCGAGCTTGCGCAGCAGGGCGGGCCAGGCAAACTGGCCGCCCATGCCGCCGGTCTGTACCTTCATGGCATGGGCGATGCCTTGCAGAATCTGCGGGTCGACCTCGGTGAGTTCGGCGCCGCCGGACTGGGCAGAGATCTGGATCTGACAGGCGGACTCGAAGACGTACATGGACAGAAAGGCGTCGGCAATCGTGGGGCCGCAGGTCAGCAGACCGTGGTTGCGCAGCATGAGGAAGTTGGCCTCGCCCATGTCGGCCAGCAGGCGCGGCTTCTCGTCCTCGCGAAAGGCCACGCCTTCGTAGACGTGATAGGCCAGGGACCCCAGGACAAACGTGCTTTGCTGGCTGATGGGCAGCAGACCTTGCTTCTGGGCCGCAACGGCCACGCCGGCACGCGTGTGGGTGTGGATCACGCATTGCGCATCGGCGCGAGCCTCGTGCACGGCGCTGTGGATGACGAAGCCGGCCGGGTTCACGGGGAAGGGCGAGTCCATGAGCTTGTTGCAGCCCAGGTCCACCTTGATCAGCGAGGATGCCGTGATCTCGTCAAACATCAGCCCGTAGGGGTTGATGAGAAAGTGATGTCCGGGGCCCGGCAGCCGTGCGCTGATGTGGGTGAAGACCAGATCGCTCCAGCCGTACAGCGCCACCAGCCGGTAGCAGGCGGCCAGATCCACGCGCAGCTGCCACTCTTCGGGGCTGACCAGATGCTGCACGCTGGGGATGTTCAAGGGCTCTTGGCTCACGGGCGACTCTCCTTCATCGTTGATGAGATGAATGTAGAG
Organism: Comamonas sp. 7D-2; assembly: GCF_022749555.1. NCBI lineage: Bacteria > Pseudomonadati > Pseudomonadota > Betaproteobacteria > Burkholderiales > Comamonadaceae > Comamonas > Comamonas sp. 7D-2. Next base: position 52,760 of record NZ_CP094238.1, read on the forward strand.
ACTCGCGCGCCAGCGGTCTGTTGGCTAGGCGACAGAAGTTTGGAAATACGGATTACGCCAATTCAGATCAGGCAGGGTGTGCTCTCGATGGAAATGACGGCTGTGTCTTCCTGTTCGCGTAAGTAGCTGGAAATAAAAAAGGAGCTTGCAGCGCAAGCTCCTTTTGATTTTCAGATCGCTTCTGTACGAAAACTGAAGCAAATCAAGCGAAAGCAGCTATCAAAACCGCTTACTTGATCTGGCCGCGCGATAGGTCCTGGATCATGCGGGCGGCCAGATACAGGCGCGGTGCGATGGTGTTGATCTGCACGTATTCGGCATCGTTGGAATGCGCGCCATAGCCCGACAGGCCGAAGCCCTCGATCACGCCGCCCTTGGCCTTGAGGGCCGCGAAAGCCGCATCCGTGCCGCCACCCGTGGCCTTGTCCATGACCTTCATCGGCAGCTTCAGTTCCTGCTCATAAATGCCCTGGGCATGGGCGGCCAGCTTGCGCGCCGTGGCATTGGCTTCCAGCGGTGGGCGGCGCACTTCGAATTTCAGTTCCACCTTGCTGGCGGGGAGCAGCTTGTTGCCGATCTTGTCCTGCATGGCTTTTTCCAGCGCCGTGAAGTCGGCCACGCGCAGCGCGCGGGCATCGGCCTGGGCCGTGGCTTCGGCGGGAACCACATTGCGGTTGGTGCCGGCCTTGGACACCGTCCAGTTGAGCTTGAGGCCGTCCTGGGGCTGGGACAGATCCTTCATCTGCAGCAACTGATGCGACATCTCGTACAGCGCATTCACGCCGTCTTCGGGCTTGGCGCCCGCATGAGATGCCTTGCCCGTGACCTTGAGGTAGGCAGCGCCGATGCCGCTGGTGGCCAGGCGCAGGCTGCCGTCGGTGCCGCCGCCTTCAAAGCTGAACACGGCGTCCTGCTCGGCCCCCAGGCGGGTGATGGTGCTGCGTGCTCCGGGCGAGCTGATTTCCTCGTCGCCGTTGATCAGCACGGTCAGCGTACCGTAGTCCTCGATGCCCAGCTTCTTGAGCAGGGGCACGATATGCATGATCAGGGCCACACCCTGCTTGTCGTCGGCAATGCCCAGGCCATAGGCCTTGTCGCCGTCGATGCGAAAGGGCTGGTCCTTGAGCATGCCGGGCAGATAGACGGTGTCCATATGCGCAATCAGCATGATGCGGCTGCTGCCCTTGCCCTTAAATTCGGCATGCACCATGGGGCCGACTTTCTCGGGCGTGTCATCGAGGCGGTAGATGTCGCTGGGCTCGATCACCTCGACCTTGCCGCCCTGCGCGCGCAGCTTGCCGGCGATGTACTCGGCGATCTTCTTCACGCCCGCCACATCCTTGCTGCCGGACTCGATGTGCACCAGATCGCGCAGCGTATCCAGATAGGGCTGCTGCTCCTTTTTCGCATGCTCCAGCCATTCGGCCTGAGGGGCAGCCTGGGCAGAGCCGAAGGCCAGCACCAGGGCCAGGGGCAGGGCGCGCAGCAAAGGGGCAGAGGGCGTGTTCCAACGCATAGAAATTCTCCTTGGGGGGGCGGGCCGCTCCCGGATAGGGCCGCGGCAGGAAAGCGGCGTGATGCGCCGCTGAGGGAATTCAGCTTAGCAGCGGTGTTTGCGGCCTCCGGGCTGCCGACCTAGGGATAAATACCAGGGTAACTTGATCTCTCGCGCCGACAAAAAAGCCCTGCAGCTTGCGCGGGCAGGGCTTGGTGGGTTGCGCCGTTTGCTCAGGCCGCCGCCAGATGGGCCTTGGTCTTCTTGCTCACACCGTCGCCGACGATGACGGCCGAGACCACAGACAGTACAAGCGCAATTGCCGAGCCATAGAACACTGCGTTGGTCATCTGGTGGTCCAGCATGTAGCCGAAGACCGGCGCCGCCAGGCAAAAGCCCAGATCCAGGCCCGAATACACCGTGCCGTAGACGCGGCCCGTGGCGCCGGGGGGCGCTGCGCGCTTGATCAGCATGTCGCGCGAGGGGCCGGCCAGGCCCGTGCCCAGACCGGCGACTGAGGCCACGACCACCGCCACCATGCCGGGCAGCCAGCCCGTTCCGACGACAAACAGCAACAGGCCCGAGCCCAGCATGCAGATGGAGATCACCTTCTCCAGCCGCTGCACGCGGCCGACCAGAAAGCCGCCCACCACCATGCCCGCAGCGCCGCACAGCATATAGCCGGTGACGATCAGCGCCGTCACGGACAGCGGCAGGCCGTACATGGATTGCAGGGCCGGGCTGGCAAAGCTCTGGATGGCGCTGAGCGCGCAGGTGCTCCAGAAGAAGAAGGAAAAGCACAGCCACACCGATGGCAGCTTCATGAAGGCCATGGGGTGTTCCTGGGGCGTGGCAACAGTACCGGCGGCGGGCTTGGCGGCCGCGCCGGCGGCTTCGGCACGGTCGTCGAGCGCGTCGCGGTTGAAGACCATGATGGCCAGCACCACGGCGGCACAGATGGCGCCGCACAGGCAGGCCAGACGCCAGGAGCCCGTGGCCGTGGTGATGCCGGCCATGAACAGCGGCGCCAGCGCCCAGCCGATATTGCCCGACAGGCCATGCACCGAGAACGCATGGCCTATGCGCTGCTGCGACACGCGCTTGTTGAGGATGGTGAAGTCCACGGGGTGGAAAGGCGCATTGCCCAGGCCCGCAAAAAAGGCTGCGGCCAGCAGCATGCTGTAGCCTTGGGCCGTGCTTGCAATCAGGCCGGCCACGACAAAGCTGCCGAGGGCGGCAAACAGGATGGGACGGGCACCAAAGCGGTCTACCGCAAAGCCGGCCAGCGCCTGGCCGGTGCCGGAGACGATGAAGAACAGCGAGACCATGACGCTGAGCTCGGCATAGCTGTAGCCGAATTCCTGGATCAGCCAGGGGAACAGCGGCGGCAGCAGCAGGTGGAAGAAGTGCGACGAGCCATGGGCCAGGCCGATGAGGCCGATGGTGCGCGCATCACTGCGCAGTGTCTCTGGCGCCTGGTTTTGAGGTGTTGTGGAGGCAGGGCGGTTCATATGTCGCATCTTAGGCAGACTGCTCGCGTCTTGTATGCGATAGTCTGCCAATTGCTATCGCAAGCCAGCCAAACCATCATGTCCAGCCTCCACGACCCCGAGCCCCTGCGTGCAGGCAAGGCCACCGCCTATGTGGAGACGCTGACACCCCATCTCTACATACCCACGGCACAGCGTCCGGTGCGTGCCAAATGCCGCTGGCTGGAGGCCGACACCCAGGTCAAGCCGCACCGTCATCCCTGGGGGCAGCTGGCCATCTCCACCACAGGCACCATACGCCTGACGGTAGCGCAGGGCACCTATATCGTGCCGCCCTCGCGCGTGCTGTGGGTGCCGCCGGGCATGGAGCATGCCGTGACCATGGTGGAAAGCGCCGATCTGCGCACCTTGTACTTCTATCAGACGCAGGGGCGTTGCGGCCCCGATGTGGCCCCCGGCGAAGAGGCGGCCTGGCGCCAGTGCCGGGTGCTCAATGCCTCGGATCTGCTGCGCGCCGTGGTGCGCGAGCTGCCCACGCTGCCCGATGACAGCCAGCAACTGTGCGAGCAGGACAGGGCACGCGAGCACCATCTGAGCCAGCTGCTGCTCGACGAGCTGCGCCGTGCCAGTGCCGTGCAGCTGGGCGTGAACCTGCCCCAGGACAAGCGCTTGCGCCAGCTCTGCGAGGCCGTGCTAGCCGATCCCACGCGCAACGAAACGCTGGAGGACTGGGCACGCGATACCGGGGCCAGTCCGCGCACGGTGGCGCGACTGTTTCGCCAGCAACTGGAATGCAGTTTTACCCAGTGGCGCCAGCAGGTGGTGCTGGCCCATGCCGTCAGCTTGGCAGCGCGCAACTGGCCGATTCAGCGCATTGCGGCCGAGCTGGACTACAGTCCCAGCGCCTTCAGCGCCATGGTGCGCCGCACGGTGGGTATGCCTCCGGCACAATTTTTCGGCATGCATGCGCAAAATGTATAGCTGCTAGCGCTTTGTGCAAAAGGTCTTTAGGCTGTTTTTGTTATTTTGAGGGGCGGAGCCTCAAACAATATTTGCAGCGGCATGGAATGAAAGCTGCAAACCTGCGCTCTTTAGCACCATGATCTTCTCCGCCGAGTCGCGCTACAACCAGTGGGTGCGCGAGCACTACCGCTTTTTGCTGCGCAGCGCCTGGGCGCTGACGGGCTCTCGCGCCACGGCCGAGGATGTGGTGCAGGATTGCTTCACCAGCGCCTGGCGCTTTCGCCACCAGCTGCGCGACCAGAGCATGGCCAGGGCCTGGCTGTTCCAGATCATGCGCCGCCATGTCTTCAGGCACTTCGATCCTGTGCAATCGCAGACCGAATCTCTGGATGAAGCCTGCGAGCAGGGCGTGAATCATCACGATGCACTCGATGCGCAACTGGACGTGGTCAAGGCGTTGAGCCGCATTGCCCCCATCCATCGTGAAGTGCTGGTGCTTTACTACTTTGACGACATGCCCACGGCCCAGATGGCCGAGGCGCTGGATATTGCACCAGGCACCGTGCTCTCTCGCCTGGCGCGGGCACGTGAAGCGCTCAAGACGGCACTGCAGGAGCCGGCGCGCCATCCCGCCGGTGCCGCCACTGAATCTTCCGCAGCTGCCAGCGTGATACCGCTGAGAAAGCGCGCACCATGAAACACCAAGACCGCCCCGAAGACACCGATTTCGACCTGCGTGCCCGTGCCGAGCTGGCGCTGGCTTTCGAGCCCGGCGAGCCGCCGGCCCATTTGCTGCGCCACACGCCATGGCATGCCCGTCGTGGCCTGCAGGTGCTGTGTGCCGCAGTGATCGTCGGCAGCGTCGCTGCGGGCAGCGTGCTGAGCCTGCGCCCGCCGCAGATGGTGCGCTCGGCCATCGAGCATGAGTATTACGAGCGCACGCTGCGTGGTCAGTTCATCCCGGAGGCCGAGATTGCCAGGCATATGGACTGGCCTGTCGACCAGAAGCTGCCTGGTTATACCCAGCTCATGCGACCCTGCGACATCGACGGCAGTCGCGCCTATCACCTGACCACTTTCTTTGAAAAAGGCGGCATCGTTACCGTGCTGGCCTTCGAGCAGCCCCAGCGGATGGCCGACGGCCAGGGCTGGTGGGCCAACAGCTACTGGAAGGTGGTGCGTTCGAGAGAAGGCCGCCCGCTGGTGCTGATCGCACAGAAGAAACAGGCTCTGGCCGTGGCATCGCGCGCTCTGGGTGCCCCTGAGAAAGTCGATGGCTGAACCGGATTTTTCGCTCTGATCATTCACCAAAATTACCGAGGAGACCCCATGCAACAACCCACCTCTCTGCCACGTCGCCGCCTGCTCGCCGGTAGCGCCAGCGCGCTGGCTGCAGCCGGTCTGGCAAGCTTCCAGAGCCAGGCCATGGCACAGGCCGCTGCACCCGCAGCCAAGCCTCTACCCGGCTATGCCGGCTTCAAGAATGCCGATGCCGTGATCGTGCACAGCTCCACCACCATCGAGACCAAGCGCAGCGCGTTTGGCTCCAGCGTGGTCACGCCCACCAACCAGCTCTATGTGCGCAACAACCTGCCCACGCCTTCCGAGTCCATCGTGGCCGATCGCGATGCATGGGCGGTGCAGATTGATGGCGTGAAGAAGCCCGCCAAGCTGACCGTTGGCGAGCTCAAGAAGCTGGGCCTGGAAACTGTGACCATGGTGCTGCAATGCTCGGGCAATGGCCGCGCCTTCTTCCCCACCAAGCCCAGCGGCACGCAATGGACCGTAGGCGCTGCAGGCTGCGTGGTCTGGAGCGGCGTGCCAGTGCGCGAGGTGGTCAAGGCCCTGGGCGGCGTGGCCGACGGCATGGTCTACATGACGGGAACGGGCGGAGAGGTGCTGCCCGCAGGCCTCGATCCCAAGAGCGTGCTGGTGGAGCGTTCCGTGCCTCTGTCGGCCATGGAGGACGCGCTGCTGGCCTGGGAGATGAACGGCGAGCCCGTGCCTCTGGCCCATGGCGGCCCGCTGCGTCTGATCGTGCCCGGCTACACCGGCGTGAACAACATCAAGTACATCAAGCAGCTGGCCTTTACCGTCAAGGAAAGCGAAGCGCACATCATGTCCCACGGCTACCGCATCTCGCCCCCCGGCAGCAAGGGCGACCCCAGCCAGCCTTCGGTGCAGGAAATGAGCGTCAAGTCCTGGATCAACAGCCCCATCCCCGAAGACGGCAACCAGGCCTCTGGCCTGGTGCAGATTCAGGGCGTGGCCTTCGGCGGCATGAACGCCGTCAAGGGGGTGGAAGTCTCCATCGACGGCGGCAAGACCTGGAAGCAGGCTCGCCTGATTGGCCCCGATATGGGCAAGTACGCCTGGCGCCAGTTCGTGCTGCAGGCACAGCTGCCCAAGGGTACCTACACCCTGGCCAGCCGCGCTACCGACGTCAAGGGCAATGTGCAGCCCGAAACGCGTGGTGAAAACCAGAGCGGCTACAACAACACCAGCTGGGCCGACCACGCCGTGACTGTCACTGTGGCCTGAGTGTCGCAATCACTGCCCATGCCCCGTGCCGGAAGAAGGGACGCAGGGCATGGGATCCAACCCCGATGCATCGCATTTCTCCAAGAACAATGATGAAGACAAACCACACCCTCGCCGCCCTGCTCTTGACCGCCTTTGCGGGCACTGCAGCCCACGCCGATCAGGCTGCCCAGATGGCGCGCGGCAAAGAGCTGTTCACCACTGCTGCAGTCCCTGCCTGCGCGGTGTGCCATACCCTCAAGGACGCTGGTGCGGAAGGTGCCATAGGCCCGGTGCTGGACGAGTTGCAGCCCGATGCGGCCCGCGTGGCGCGTGCTCTGAAGGACGGCATCGGCTCCATGCCCTCCTTCAAGGCCACAATGAGCGAAGCCGATATCGCTGCCGTTGCTCTCTACGTGAGCAAGGCCAGCGGCGCAGCCAAATAAAGCGTCTCAGCTGCGTTCTGCGCCATCCAGCGGAATGGCGTAGATCCATACCTTGTGGCGGCTATTGCCTTGCAGGCATGCCGTCGCTTCCACGCCGGGCAGCTGGAAATCCAGGCTCACCAGCCAACTGCCGGGCTGCATCTCGGTGGCAGCCTTGACCGCGGCGCGGCCCATGCTTTCGGGCCGCTGGAACAGATAGACCAACTGATAGCCGCTCCAGTCGGCCAGCCAGATATCGCCACGCCGCACGCGTGCCCAGGGGCAGCGCAGGGCGCTGGCAATCACCAGTGGCCAGCTCCATTCCAGACCATTGAGGCGGGCCTGCGGCAGCGCGCTGCGCAGCGCGCGCAAGCCATCGCCCATGCCGCATCCGGCGTCCAGCACCAGCGCCTGCACCGGCAATTGCACGACCTCTGCCAGCCCTTTGAGTGCATTTAACGGCGTTGGAAAGAGCGGGGCATCACGCCATGCATTGAGCGGGTAGATCAGCAGCAGCAAGGCCAGAGGCAGCAGCCAGCCCCAGGCGGGCAACTGGCTGGCGCTGAGCACCAGAAACGACAGCGGAAACCCGGCCGCAATGATGAGCCTGCGCCACCAGTTGGGTCCGCAGAGACTGGCTGCCGTGCTGAAGCTGCCGGCGACCAGCAGGGCCAGCCACCAGGGCAGCAGGCGCGCCAGGCCCGCAAAGATCACCCAGGCCAGCAGCCAGACGAGCAGTGCAGGCAGAGGCCAGGTCGAGGCAAGCCATTTTTTTGTCATGAGTTTTTAAATGTATCCGTCAAACACAGGCTCCAAGACACCGCAGCACAGACAAGGCCTTGTCGGAGTTTTGCATTTTGTGCGGCATACCCCTCTTTGGTGGGGTATGCGTGTTGTCAACTCGTCGTAAAAATTACTGATTTTTGCTTATGTATACTTTTCGGCTTTCAGCGGCCGAGAATTCAGAGGAGACATCCATGCGCCTGCTCGCCCCCACCTTTTCATTGGCGGCTCTTGCATTGACAGCATGCGCGGTACAGACACCGCAGGAGCAGTTGGCACCTGCTTCGCCCACCGTGCGCCTGTGCGAAGGCAATAACTGTTCCGAGCTGCCGCGCAATGTCGCGACTTTCCGTGGCGAGCCCGTCAATCCCGAGGCGGAGCGCCGCCTGGCGGCACTGGTGCAAAAAGCCGAGGCCGATCCTCGCGCAGCCTATGACCTGGGACTGCGCTATCTGCGCGGCGATGGCGTGGAGCGCAACAGCTATCAGGCCATCGAGTGGATGCGCAAGGCCGGCGATGCCGGTAACGGTCAGGCCCAGTTTGCATTGGGCCGTCTGTATCTGCTGGGCTTTGAAGAAATGGGCCCGGACCCCGCCGAAGCCGAGGCCTGGCTGTCGCGTGCTGCCGCCAAGGGCTTCAAGGAAGCCAAGCGCCTGCTGCCCCAGGCGCAAGCCGCCAAACAGAATGCTCATGCACGCTATCAGGCCATCGAGGATGAGCGCAAGTCCTGGAATGGCTGGTATGTGGGCGCGCCCTACTACATGGTGTGGGGTTCGTCGGGTTGGTATTACCGCTGAGGCGCTGTGAGCGCTGCAGCATTTTCTATTTTTTTGAAAGCATCACTATGTCCAAGAAGACAACGCTGCGTCTGGCAGCTATCGCATCGGCCCTGGCACTGGGCGGTTGCGTGACCCCCGGCGGCGGCACCATTTCCACGGGTACGGCTCCCACGGCTGCCACTGGCGCGGCGGGCGGCGCAACCAGCGTGAATGCGAACTCTACGCTCGAGCGTTGCGATGCTCCTCTGGGTACGCTGGCCGTGGACGACGGTCGCGGCAAGGAATGGTATGCCAGCTTTGGCGCCGCCACCAAGATCACGACCATCGAGCCCCTGATCCGTCTGGCCGTGCAGCAGTCCAACTGCTTTGTGATCACCTCCATCGGCAACAACCGCACCGAAAGCAAGATGTCGGCGATCACCGACAAGCAGCGCAACTCCGGTGAATTCCGCGCCGGCTCCAAGCAGCAAAAGGGCCAGCGCGTGGCTGCCGACTACTACATGGAGCCTTCCATCATCATCGACAACGATGCAACCGGTCAGCTGGCAGCGGGCGTGGGCGGTCTGTTCGGCAATGTGGGTACGCTGATCGGCGGTGCCATGCAGAGCAAGGCTTCGGTGGTGACGCTGAGCATGTTCGACATCCGTTCTGGCGTGCAGATCTCCATCTCCGAAGGCAACTCCACAGCCACCAACTTCGGCGCAGCCATGGGCGCGTTCGGCGGTGGCGTGGGCGGAGGTCTGGGCGGCTTCTCGCGCTCACCCGAAGGCAAGGCCACGGTTGCCGCCTTCATGGATGCCTACAACAACATGGTGATCTCGCTGCGCAACTACAAGGCGCAGGAAGTCAAGGGCGGCCTGGGTCGCGGCGGTCAACTCAAGGTCGGCAAGTAAAGCGCCGATCCGAGAACAGAAAAGGGCCTGCAACTGCAGGCCCTTTTTCATGGTTTGCGCGTCTTCAGCAAGCGCGAGCGAGGCTCACTGCAGCTGAAAGATCTTGCCCGGGTTCAGGATGTTCTTGGGGTCCAGAGCCTGTTTGATGGCACGCATCATCTGCACCGCACCGGCTCCCGCCTCTTCGAGCAAAAAGCCCTGCTTGTGGATGCCGATGCCGTGCTCGCCCGTGCAGGTGCCGCCCAGCGCAATCGCGCGCGCCACCAGCGTGTGGTTGAGTTGTTCGGCCTGCTGGCGCTGGGCGTCGTTGTCGGGGTCGATCAGATAGCCGAAGTGGAAGTTGCCGTCGCCCACGTGGCCGACCAGGAAGTAGGGGATGCCGCTGGCATCGGCCTCGGTCACGCACTCCAGCAGCGCATCGGCCAGGCGGCTGATGGGCACGCAGGCATCGGTGGTGATGCAGCGGCATCCGGGCACGCTGGAAACGGCCGCGAAATAGGCGTTGTGGCGCGCGGTGAACAGACGCGTACGGTCTTCGGGGCGTTCGGCCCATTCAAAGGCATTGCCGCCGAGTTCATGGGCAATGTCCTGAACCATCTCGGCCTGCTCCTTCACGCCGGTGGGGGAGCCGTGGAACTCCATCAGCAGCATGGGCTCTTCACGCAGGGACAGCTTGCTGTAGGCATTGACCATGCGCACTGAATTCACATCGACCAGTTCCACGCGGGCGATGGGAATGCCCATCTGGATGGTCTGGATCACCGTGTGCACGGCGTTCTCGATGCTGGAGAAAGAGCAGATGGCTGCGCTCACCGCTTCGGGCAGCGGGTAGATGCGCAGCGTGATCTCGGTGAAGATGCCCAGCGTGCCTTCGCTGCCCACCAGCAGGCGGGTCAGGTCGTAGCCGGCGGCGCTCTTCTTGGCGCGGTTGCCGGTGCGCATCACTTCGCCGCTGGCCGTCACTACCTCCAGGGCCAGCACGTTCTCGCGCATGGTGCCGTAGCGCACGGCATTGGTGCCGCTGGCGCGGGTCGAGGTCATGCCGCCAATCGAAGCGTCGGCACCGGGGTCGATGGGAAAGAAGAAGCCGGTGTCCTTGATGGCCTCGTTCAACGCCTTGCGCGTGATGCCGGGTTGCACGGTGATGGTCAGGTCTTCGGTGTTGACCGAGAGCACGCGACTCATGCGGCTGACGTCGATGGTGATGCCGCCTTGCACGGCCAGCAGATGGCCTTCCAGCGACGATCCGGCGCCGTAGGCAATCACGGGCACGCCGTACTGGTCGCAGAGCCTGACGGCATCCTGCACGTCCTGGGTGGATTCGGCAAACACCACGGCTGCCGGAGGGGGCGCGGAAATCGCGCCTTCGTCGCGGCCATGCTGCTCGCGCACGGCCAATGCCGTGGAGCACTGGCCGCCGAAACGTGTTTGCAGGGCCTGCAGAAATTCTTCGGGGATGGGGCGCTGCACGAAATCGGGCTGCAGCGAGGTATGGGCAACAGGTGCGTTCATCGGGGTCTCCAGAGGAGAAAAAGAATACCACCAGGCCCGGTCCGGGCGTGTACGTATTGGGTACTAGGCCATGCCGCTCAAGGTCGCAATCGCTACGCATGGCACATGCCCATTGAAGCTGGCAGAGATCGCGGTTTCGTCGTGGCGCAGCCGTCTGGCGCAGGCACATAGATAAGTTCCGCCCTAGCTAATGAGAAATCAGTGTTTAGGGTTTGCTCCTGGTGTGCCTATATTGGCAAGCCTCATGGCGTGCGCTGCAGAGCTCGCTTCAAACCAAAAGCAGTTCGGAGGGCGGAGCTATGCGCGATACGGGTCGCAGATCATTCATACAGGGGCTGGCCGGGGTGTCGGCGGCAGGCATGCTGGGCGCGGCATGGCATGTGCGTGCCGCGCAGACGCAGGCCTGGCCGGTGCGGCCCATCAAACTGGTCGTGACATTCCCGCCCGGCGGCTCCAGCGATATCGTGGCGCGGGTGCTGGCTCCCGCGCTGGCCGAGAAGCTGGGCCAGAGCGTGGTCATAGACAACAAGCCCGGCGCGGGCTCGTCGATTGGCGCGCAGATCGTGGCGCACAGCGCCAACGATGGCTACACGCTGCTGGTATCGAATTCGGCGGCGCTGTCGATAGCACCATCGCTGCTGCAAAGCCCTGGCTACGACCCCTTGCGTAGCTTCGAACACCTGGCCTATATCGGCGCGGTGCCCACGGTGTTTGCCGTGCATCCCTCGGTGCCCGCCAACAGCCTGAGCGAGCTGGTGAGCTGGATCAAGGAGCAGCCTGCCCCCGTGGCCTTTGGCAGCGGCGGCGCTGCCTCGGTGGGGCATCTGGTGGGCGAGCAGTTTGCGCAGACGCTCAAGCTGTCCATGGAGCATGTGCCTTATCGCGGTGCCGGTCCCATGCGTGCGGATCTGCTCAGCGGCCATATCAAGCTGGCCATCGATGCGCTGCCGCAGAACATCGCGCTGCACAAGCAGGGCCGGCTCAAGCTGCTGGCGCTGACATCGCCACGCCGCGTAGCCCAGGCACCGGCGGTGCCCAGCGTGGCCGAACTGGGGCTGGCACAGCTGGTCTCCGAAAACTTCGTCGGCATTTCGGCTCCCGCCGGCTTGCCCAGGGCGCTGGCCGAAAGAATCGCCAGCGCGGTGCGGCAGATCAGCGCGCGTCCCGAGTTTGCACAGACGCTCGAAGCCCAGGGATTCGTGACCCGGGATATGGAATCCAAAGCCTTCACCCAGCTGATTGCGGACCAGCATCTGGCCTGGGGAGATATCGCGAAAAAGACAGGTGCAAAACTTTAAGCAGAAGAGACAACAATGAGCAGCGAGAAACTGTATTCACCCCGTAAGCCACGCTATGCCGTGGTGCTGTTTGGCCCCGAAGGGCAGGGCAGTTTCAACGAGTCGGGACTGCGCGGAGCCCACAAGGCCAGAGATGCCGGCCATGAGGTCGATGTGCTCTGGGTGGCCGGCCAGTCGGCGCAGCAGCGCGCCGCCGAAATGTCCGCATTGTGCGGCGGCCGCTATGCGCTGATTCTTGCGCATGGCGGTCAGGGTGACGGTCCGGTGCAGATCCTGGCCGAGCGCTGGCTCGAGCAGGCCTTTGCGGTCACGCAAGGCAGCTGGGCGGCAGCCAATGTGGCGCGTTACGAGGTGCTGCAGGAGCAATCGGCATTCCTCGCCGGCGTGCTGGCCAGCCAGTGGAGCAAGACGGGCAGGGTGGGGCATTTCTCAGGCGAGAAGGTGCCGCCGGGTCTGCGTGGCCGCGCGGCCTATGCGGACGGTCTCAGGCGCGCCGGCTTCGAGGGGCAGCTGGTCACCCAGTTCTGCGGTCACCAGCATCGCCCGGGCTGGGCCCGGACCTGTGTCTCGGCAATGGTCGAGCAGACGGGCCTGGACATTGTGTTTGCCATGCTGGATGGCGGCCGCCCCGGCGTCACGCAGGCCTGCCGGGCGCATGGCGTGGCGCAGATCGGCAATGTGCTGAACTGGGTGGAACGTGACCCCGAAGTGTTTGTGGCCTCGGCGATCTGCGATTCCGGCGAGGCCTTGTTTCGCGCCGTCGAGGACCATGCCCGGGGTCTGCTGCCGCTGGGTGGCTATCGTGCCTTTGGCCTTGAGGAGCCGAGCCTGGTGCGGCTGGAAATGGGGGGGCGGGTGAGTGCTGCGCAGCGCAATCTGGTCGAAGACTGGGCGCAGCGCTTGCTGCGCCGCGAGTTCGAGATTCACCTGGACTATGTCGGGGCAGAGTTCGCCTTGCCGCAGGAGGAGCTCGGCGCTGCGGCGTGATCAGGAAAGCGCCGCGGCAGGGCCTCAGTACTGCTGAGCACCCTTGTCGAATTCGGCGCGTGACAGCTGGCCGTTGCGGTCGCTGTCGATCTCTTCGAAGCGCTGGGAGATGACAGGCAGCTGGCGTGCTTCCTGCGCACTGAGCTGACCGTCGCGATTGGCGTCGGCACGCTCGAAGGCCGCTTGCACGCTGCTTTTTGCAGTCGGCGCCTGCTGCACGCCGGTGGCGGAACCCGACTGCACGATGCGCGCAGGCTCCTTGTTGTTGCCGGCGTTGCCGCCGCCGGTTTGCGCAAAAGCCATGCCCCCGCCCAGGGTGAGCGCAGAAAACAGCACCACGCTGACGACTTCGAATGACGAGACCTTGCAATTGAGCAGATTCTTCTTGTTCATGAATGGCATTCCTTCTCTATGCGATAACAGGAGTGCATTGCACCCTGTGAGGCGGCAAAGGGCCAGCACTTTTGCCTGCTGTTGCCTCAGACTACATTTGCCTGCGGGCTGTAACGCACAATGGCGGCAGTATCTGAGGGCCGCTCCGGCCCTGAAAACTCGCAGCTTTGACAAGGGATGACCCATGGGCAACCGCCTCACGCAAATCGCCACCCGCACCGGAGATGACGGAACCACCGGTCTCGGAGACAACACCCGCGTTTCCAAGAACAGTGGCCGCCCGCATGCCATGGGCGATGTGGATGAACTGAACTCGCATATCGGCCTGCTGCTGTGCGAGCCAATGCCCCAGGAGGTGCGCGACCTGCTGATCGACATCCAGCACCAGTTGTTCAATCTGGGCGGCGAGCTGTCCATGCCGGGCTATGAGCTGCTCAAGGACGATGCACTGCTGCAGCTCGATAACGCGCTGGCCCACTACAACGCACAGCTGCCGCGTCTTCAGGAGTTCATACTGCCGGCCGGCACGCGTGCTGCCGCGCAGGCCCATGTATGCCGCACCGTGGCGCGCCGTGCCGAGCGCCAGGTGGTGGCACTGGAGCAGGCCGAGGCCATGCGAGCCGCGCCGCGCCAGTATCTGAACCGCCTGTCCGATCTGCTGTTCGTGCTGGCCCGCGTGCTCAACCGCCTCGACGGCGGCGACGATGTGTACTGGAAGAGCGAACGCCTGGCGCGCGCGCAGTCCGAGTGAGGCGGTGGCGGGAGGCCGGGCATGCGTCTGCGACATATCGAGGTCTTCAATGCCGTGATGCAGACCGGCAGCGTCAGCGCGGCCGCGCGCCTCATCAACGTCACCCAGCCCGCAGTCAGCCGCACGCTGCAGCATGCCGAGTTGCAGATGGGCTTTGCGCTGTTCCAGCGCGCGCGGGGGAGGCTGACGCCGACCAATGAAGCGCTGGCCCTGTTTCCGCATATCGAGAAGCTGTTCGAGCAGCTCGACGAGGTGCAGCGCCTGGCCGCCAATCTGCGTCATGGCCAGTCGGCCGACCGGCTCAATGTGCTGACGGTATTCGCGCTCAGCCGCGAGGTGCTGCCGCGCGCCGTGGCGGGCTTCAGGCGTCGCCATCCGCAGGTCCAGGTGCACGTGCAGGCGCTGCACACGCCGCAGGTGGTGTCGGCCCTGCTGCTGCAGGAGGCCGATGTGGGCTTTGTGATCAGCTCCGTGGGTCAGCCCGCGCTGGAGCACGAGCTGCTGGCCGAAGTGGACATGTTCTGCGTCTTGCCCAAGGGACTGCTGCCGCCTTCGCGCGTGCGCGCCGAAGGCATGGAACTCAAGGACCTGGCCGATCTGCCCCTGGTCGCGCTCGATGCGCGCGACCCGCTGGGCATGCGCCTGGGCCAGGCCTGCCGCGAGCATGGCGTGGGGCTGTCGCCTGTGGTGACGGTGCAGACCTACCATGCGGCGCTGTCCATGGCCGAATACGGGCTGGGCGCGGCCATCATGGATGGTTGCACGGCCCTGGCGGCCGACCGGCGCCGAGTGCATGTGGTGCCGCTGCTGCCGCGCATCACCGTGGGAGTGAATGCGCTGAGCCTGCCTCAACGCCCGGGCTCGGTGCTGGCGCGCGCCATGACCCAGGAAATGCGCAAGGCCCTGCAGGAGCTTCTGAGCGCCTCCTGAGCGGCAGGCCCGCGCTCAGGCAGCGTGCATCTGCGCGACCAGCCGCTGTGCCGAGCCGAAAGCCAGCGTCAGTCCCAGCGCGCCATGCCCGGTCTGCAGCCACAGATTGCGCGGGCCGCCGCGCTGGCGGCCGGTGATGGGCAGGCCCGTGGGCGTGGCCGGGCGCATGCCGCTCCAGGGATGCAGCGAGCCCTGCAGCGGCAGCTGGGCAAAGACCTGCTGCGTGGAGCGGCGCAGGCTGTCGATGCGGGCCGGATCGATGCGTGTGTCGCGGCCGATGATCTCCACCATGCCGGCCACGCGCAGGCGCTCGCCCAGGCGCGCGAACACCACCTTGCGCGCGGTGTCGGTCACGCTCACGCGCGGTGCGGCATGGGCGTGGTCGGACCCTATGTCCACGGTGATGCTGTAGCCCTTGAGCGGATAGACGGGAAGGCGCAGGCCCAGCTGGCGCGCGTGGGCTGGGCTTTCCCAGCCGCTGGCCAGCACGTAGTGCTCGGCCTGCAGCAGGCCTGCGGCGGTGCGCAGGCCCGTGACGGCGTCGCCCTGGCGCTCGAAGCCCAGCACCTCGGTGTCGTAGCGCAGCTCGGCGCCGCGCACGGCCAGCAGCGCCGCCAGCTGCTCGCACAGCTGTCGGCAGTCGGCGGCGCTTTCGCTGGGGGTGTGAACAGCGCCCGCCATGCGGCCCCTGTAGCCGGCCAGCGCGGGCTCCAGGCGCACGGCGGCGGTGGCATCCACCACCTGCTGGCTGGCGCCGCCAAGGCGCGATTGCAGGGCCACCTGCCGGGCCGCGGCATCCAGGCCCTGCTGCGTGTCGTACAGCACCAGCTTGCCCGGCGTGTGCAATGCGCAACTCAGGGACTCCTGCGCCTGCAGGCTCTCGAAGGCCTGCCGGCTTTCGGCGGCCAGCCTCAGCAGCGCCTGCGTGCCGGCCATGGAGGCGCGTGCATTGCAGGCGCCCAGAAAGCGCAGCCCCCAGGCCCATTGGGCGGGATCGGCGCGCAGACGCAGGGCCAGCGGCGAGTCCTTTTCCAGCAGCAGCTGCGGCAGCATCTTCCAGATACCGGGATCGGCCAGCGGCTGCACATAGGAATAGCTGAGCTGCGCGCCGTTGCCGCCGCTGGCGCCCGCTGCAGGGCCGGGCCCGCGCTCCAGGATCGTGATGCGGCAGCCCGCGCGCTGCAGCGCATAGGCAGTGGCCAGGCCGACGATGCCGGCGCCCACGATGCAGACATGCATTGATCGTTTCTCCATGCTGCCGCACTGTAGGCCCGTACGGGGCTGCGCAGCCATGGCATTTGGCATGCAGGGTATGCACCCAGGTTATGGTCTGCCCGCGCGATGTCGATGTATGCATGCGGCCGGGAAGCCCTCGGTTGCGGTGTTTACCCGGAGCATGGCGGTGCCTGCGCAGCCACCCATAAACCAGGGGCATGGACCAGCCCGATATTGTCATCCTCCGGAGCCTGGCGCGCTTTCTACACTGGCGGCACATCCACCACCGAAGAGGAGACACCGCATGCAACTTCACTCCACCGTGCTTTGTGCGGCACTGGGCCTGGGTTTTCTGGGCGCTGCCCATGCCGACACCCTGGCCAAGGTGCGCGACAGCGGGCGCATCACGCTGGCCTACCGCGAGTCCTCCGTGCCCTTCAGCTACCTGGACAACGGCAAGCCCATCGGCATGACCGTGGAGCTTTCGCAGGCAGTCGCCGAAGCCGTGAAGAAGGTGCTGAACCTGCCCGCGCTGGAGGTGCGCTGGCAGGCCGTGACCTCGCAAAACCGCATGCCGCTGCTGGCCAACGGCACCATAGACCTGGAGTGCGGATCGACCACCAACAACACGGTGCGGGCCAAGGAAGTGGGCTTTGCCATCAACCACTTCTACACCGGCACGCGGCTGCTGGTGAAGAAGAGCTCGGGCATCCAGAACTATGCCGACCTCAAGGGCAAGACCGCGGCCATCACCACCGGCACCACCAATCTGCAGGTGCTGCGCAAGGCCAATGCCGAGCAGGGCTGGGGCATGAACATCGTCATGGCCAAGGACCATGCCGACGGCTTTCTGCTGGTCGAGAACGACCGCGCCGCGGCCTTCGGCATGGACGACATCCTGCTCTACGGCCTGATCGCCAACGCCAAAAATCCCAAGGATTTCCACGTCGTGGCCGATGCGCTGCAGGTCGAGCCCTATGCCTGCATGCTGCGCAAGGACGACCCGCAGTTCAAGCAGCTGGTGGATGGCGTGATCGGCGACATGATGAAGTCGGGCGCCTTTGCCAGGCTCTACGACAGATGGTTCATGCAGCCCATTCCTCCCAAGAACGCGGCACTGGGTCTGCCCATGAGCGAGCAGCTGCAACGCAACCTGCAGGAGCGCGGCGACAAGCCGGCGTTCTGAGATGCGGGCAGTGGGCATTCTCGGCGGCATGGGGCCTGCAGCGGGCGCGGATTTCGTGCGCCTGTTCGTGCAGGCCTGCACCCGGCACCTGCAGGACCAGGGCCTGCCCGTGCATGACCAGGCCTATCCCGAGCACTGGCTGGTGCAACTGCCCATGCCCGATCGCACACAGGCGCTGCGTCGCGATCCGCAGTCACCTGAGGGCCCGGCTGCGCATCTGCTGCAGGGCGCGGGCCGGCTCGCGGCCCTGGGCGTGCGCAGCGTGGCCCTGGCCTGCAACACGGCCCATGCCTGGCATGGGCAGATACAGGCGCTTTTCCCGCAGCTGCGCGTGCTGCACATCGCGCAGCAGACGGCGCTGTACCTGAAGGCAGGCGGCGCGCGCCAAGCCCTGGTGCTGGCCACGGATGGCACCTATGACAGCGGGCTCTACGACGCGGCGCTAGCCGATTGCGGCATTGCCGCGCTGCGTCCCGGACAGGCGGGCCGGGCCCGGCTCATGCAAGGCATCTACGAGGGCGTGAAACAAGGTGACATGCCGCTGGCCGTGCAATGCTTCGGCGAGGTGCTGGCGCCGCTGCTGCAGCACCACGGCGCCGTGCCCGTGATCATGGGCTGCACCGAGATTCCGCTGGCCCTGCCGCAGGCGCCGCAGGCCCGTGGCGCCGAGCTGGTGGACCCGGCCTGGATACTGGCCTGCGCGCTGGCGCAGGACGCCTACGCGCATTAGTAGCGGCGAGGGAGGGCCAGAGTCCTGTAAAAAGATGAGCTGCAATCGCCTGCCACACAATAGATAGGTATCGAATAACGGCCAGATCTGTTGATGGGTGTGCGGTGCCAGCTCATCTTTTAATGGTGGTTTGCCGGTGCGTGCTAGGACTTCCGGGCGTCCCGCATCTCCGAGTCCATGGCGGCCTTGTAGATGCTTTGCCGGGGCCGCTGCATCAGGCGGCGCAGCATGGGCTCGAATTCACTCAGAGGCAGGGTCTCGGCCCGGGGATCGAAGGCCGGGTTGTCATAGAGTTCGCAGAACTCGGCCGTGCGCTGGTAGTGCGGATGTTCCCGGAACTGCTCGCGCATGTCCCTGTCCAGGCCGATGTGATGGAAGAAGTAATGGCCCTGGAAGATGCCGTGATGCTGGACCATCCAGTGATTGGCCTCGCTCACAAAGGGCTGGAGGATCGCTGCGGCTATGTCGGGGTGGTTGAAGGACCCGAGGGTATCGCCAATGTCGTGCAGCAGCGCGCACACCACATACTCTTCGTCGCGGCCGTCGCGCAGCGCGCGCGTAGCGGTTTGCAGCGAGTGGGTGTAGCGGTCCACCGGAAAGCCGCCATAGTCGCCCTCCAGCAGCTTCAGATGGGCCATCACCCGCTCGGGCAGGCCCTGGCTGAACTGTGCAAATTCGCCGCCGATCAACTGCCAGTCTTCACGCGTGCTGTCTTGCATGCGCAGAAAGTTCGCCCGTGCATTCATGCCATGTCTTTCGTGGGTTATGGTCGTTGCACTGTAGGGCGCTGGCAGGGGCTGCGCTGTCAAGGGCATGACATGCAGCCGCTGCGTTGATGCGCGAATCCTGCTTGCCGTCCACAGGATTCGCGAGGGCTTGAGGCCTCAATAGGTTTCCAGGTGCAGACGTCCTTCGCGCTTGAGTCTGGCTCCCAGTTCCTCCCAGCCCAGGCCTGCTTGCTGGGCCACGTCGCGCAGGGCCAGCACGACGCCGTCCTCCATGCTTTTGAGACCGCATACATAGATGTGCGTGTTGTCGTCGCGCAGCAATTCCATGAGATCGGCCGAGCGCTCGCGCATGGCGTCCTGCACATAGCGCCTGGGCTGGCCGGCCACGCGAGAGAAGGCGAAGTTGATGTCGATGAAATCCTTGGGCAGGTTTTGCAGGGGGCCGAAATAGGGCAGCTCCTGAGGCGTGCGCGCACCAAAGAACAGCAGCAGCTTCCCGCTGTCGAACTTGCCGCTCTTGCGCAGGCGGCGGCGCCATTCCGTCATGGCGCGCATGGGCGCGCTGCCCGTGCCTGTGCAGATCATCACGATGTGCGAGCGCGGGTGATTGGGCATGAGAAAACTGCTGCCGAACGGGCCTATGACTTGCACCTTGTCACCCACCTGCAGATCGCAGAGATAGTTGCTGGCCACGCCGCGCACGGGCTGGCCCTGGTGATCCTCGACCACGCGTTTCACGGTCAATGCCAGATTGTTGTAGCCGGGGCGCTCGCCATTGCGGGCACTGGCAATCGAGTACTGGCGCGCCACATGGGGCTTGCCGCCGGCATCCACACCCGGCGGGATAATGCCCAGCGACTGGCCTTCGAGCACAGGGAAAGGCATGGCGCCGAAGTCCAGCACGATATGGTGGGTCTCGTTGTCGAAGCCGGCCTCCGTGCAGTTCAGATTACCCACCACCGTGGCCGTCACCGCAGCCTTGGGACCATGCAGATTGGTGTAGGCATGGGCGGCAGACCAGGGCGGTGTGGTGGCTCCGTAACTGGCTGCGCGAAAGACTTCCGCAGCGCCGCTTTCGGCCAAGCCGGCAGCGGCCGCGATCACGGCCTGGGCCTGGCTCAGATCCTGCACATCGCCGACATTCTCGGCCGTCTGCGCGGCGGCCAGCACATCGGCGGAAAGCTCTTCGGGCAGGCTCTCCCAGCCCAGTTGTTCGGCCACGCTGTAGGGCTTGGTTGCCGACACCAGCCGCCAGTTGTCGATGGAGCCGGTCGGGCAGGGCGAGATGCAGTCCATGCAGCCGTTGCACTTGTCCGCCATGACCACATAGTTGTTGTCGTCATGCGTGATGGCGTCCACGGGGCAGGTCGCCTCGCAGGTATTGCAGCGAATGCAGATTTCGGGGTCGATCAGATGCTGCTTCAGGATGCCGTTTTCAATCAGCGTGATGGTGCTCATTTCGTTCTCCAAACCGTGGCAACCCAACTCAGTGACATCGAGCAAGGGCCGCCCCGCCGCGAGGATGTCGTCCCCCTTGGGGGAAGCGGCTCAGCCGCTCAGGGGGGATCAAAATTTCACATACTCGAAGTCCACGGGCTGGCGATTGATACCCATGACCGGCGGGGCAATCCAGCCGGCAAACTTGCCCGGCTCCAGGCATGGCTTCATCAGCGATGCGACAAAGCTGCGGTCGTCGTCGCTGGCCAGCCACTCGCTCTTCCTGGTCAGCCATTCCTGCTCGCTCACGGGGCGGCCGTCGGGGCTGATGCGCACGCCTGCCAGCGCGCCGATCTGGCGGTTGAAGGCCTTGTGCGGCACCGTCAGGCGAAAGTCGATGCCGGCCTTTTCCATCACCTTGTTCCAGCGGCCCACACCGGCATTGCTGTCCTTGATGTAGTCGTCGCGCAGCACCTCGTTCAAGGCGTTGAGCATGGGCACTTCCTTCTCCTGCAACTTGCCGTCCACCACCTCCAGAACCTTGTAGTTCTGGTCGTGCAGCCTGTGGTCGTCCTCGCGCTTTCCCTCTTCGTAACGGCCCTTGAGGCCCGAGCTGTAGAAGGTGGCGGCATTGCTCGACTGGTCGGCACCAAACAGGTCGATGGTCACGCTGTAGTGAAAGTTCAGATAGCGCTGAATCGTGGGCAGGTCGATGACGCCCGCGCTGCGCAGCTTGTTCACATCGTCGGTCTTGAGTTCGTTCATGACCTGGCAGGTTCGGGCCAGCACGCGCGAGACGCCGGACTCGCCGACAAACATGTGGTGGGCCTCTTCGGTCAGCATGAATTTGGTGGTGCGCGCCAGCGGGTCGAACGCGGATTCGGCCAGCGCTGCGAGCTGGAATTTTCCGTCTCTGTCGGTGAAGTAGGTGAACATGAAGAACGCCAGCCAGTCCGGCGTTTTTTCGTTGAAGGCGCCCAGAATGCGAGGGTTGTTTTCATCGCCGCTCTGGCGCTCCAGCAGTGCCTCGGCTTCCTCGCGTCCGTCACGTCCGAAATGCTTGTGCAGCAGGTAGACCATGGCCCAGAGGTGGCGACCTTCTTCCACATTGACCTGGAACAGATTGCGCAGGTCGTACATGGACGGTGCGGTCAGGCCAAGGTGGCGCTGCTGCTCCACCGATGCGGGCTCGGTATCGCCTTGCGTGACGATGATGCGGCGCAGGTTGGCGCGGTGCTCGCCGGGCACGTCCTGCCAGGCTTTCTCGCCCTTGTGATCGCCAAAGTGAATGCTGCGTTCCTGATCCGCCGGATTCAGGAAGATGCCCCAGCGATAGTCACGCATCTTGACGTAGCCGAACTGCGCCCAGCCCTGCGGATCCACGCTCACCGCGGTGCGCAGATAGACATCGTAGTTGGTCGATCCTTCGGGGCCCACGTCGTCCCACCAGCGGATGAAATTAGGCTGCCAGCTCTCCAGGGCACGCTGCAACGTGCGGTCGCCGCTGAGGTCCACGTTGTTGGGAATCTTCTGGCTGTAGTCGATGCTGCTCATGGGGTGTCTCCTGTGATGTTTTGCCGATTCAGGGCCGTTGGCTCATACCCTGTTGAAATCGAAGCCGGCTTTCTGTCCGGTGCCGTAGAGCTTCAGCGCCCCTTTTTCGCCCACCGCGTTGGGGCGGTTGAAGATCCAGTTTTGCCAGGCCGACAGACGCCCGAAGATGCGCGTGACCATGTTTTCCTGGCTGGCAAAACGCAGGTTCGCTTCCAGACCCGTGAGCGCATCGGGCGACATCGCGGCGCGCTCTTCCATGGCGATGCGGATCTCGTCTTCCCAGTCGATATCGTCAAGCGCGGCGGTGACCAGTCCAAGCTGTTGCGCGGCATCGCCGTTGAGCGGCTTGCCCACCGCTGCGCGAGCGGCTTCCAGAGGCCCGGACTCCTCATAGAAGCGACGCTGCAGACGGCTTTGATCGTTGACCAGCGGCAGCAGGCCGAAGTTGAAGGCATCGAGCTCGATGACGGGCTCGCGCTCGGGCTCGTCGGGCAGCACCAGCATGTAGGCGCGGTCGGCGCAGAAGACCAGCTCGGCCAGCATGCCGGCAAAGCAGGAGCCGGGCTCGATCAGGGCGAACAGCGAGCGCGATGACACATCGAGGCGTGCAAAGGTTCGGCGCAGCAGGCCTGTGGTTTGCTGCACCAGCCAGTGATCCTTGTGCGCAATCAAAGACTGGTCCGCCGCCAGCACGGCGCGCGCATCGCCCTCGGTCTTGAGAATCCAGGTGCCTACATCGAGCTCGTTGGTGCGCAGATGCAGTATGGCGTCGTCGAGCTCGCGGCCCATGGCCAGCGGCCACCAGGCAGCACCTGCGTTTTCAATGGCTTCAATGCTGCCGGGCTGTTCGCCACGGGGAGCCTTGACCGTGATGGTGGCGCTGCGCTTGCTGCGATCGATTTGCACGCTGACGTGGCGATAGTGCAGGCCGTCCGGGCTTTGCTCGCGCTGCAGCCTGGCGAGCTGTATGCCTTTGGCGGAAGCCGGGCGCGGGCTGCTTTCGCCCAGGGCCGTGGCACGTTGCTGCACCACTTCGGCAAACTGTGCGGGCTTGGCAATCGCGTCCACCAGCCGCCAGTCCACGGCACGCTGGCCGCGCACGCCTTCCACGCTGGTACAGAAGATGTCGGCCAGGTCGTGGCGCACATGGCGCTTGTCGGTCACGCGCGTCAGCCCGCCCGTGCCGGGCAGCACGCCCAGCAGCGGAACCTCGGGCAGCGATACGGAGGAAGAGCGGTCGTCGATCAGCACGATGTCGTCGCAGGCCAGCGCCAGCTCGTAGCCGCCGCCCGCGCATGCGCCGTTGACGGCGGCGACGAACTTGAGTCCGTCGTGCCGGGAGCTGTCCTCCATGCCGTTGCGCGTCTCGTTGGTGAACTTGCAGAAGTTCACCTTCCAGGCGTGGGACGAGACTCCGAGCATGAAGATATTCGCACCCGAGCAGAAGATGCGTTCCTTGCCGCTGGTCACGATCACGGAGCGCACCTGCGGATGCTCAAAACGGATGCGGTTGAGCGCATCGTGCAGCTCCACATCCACGCCCAGGTCATAGCTGTTGAGCTTGAGCTTGTAGCCGGGGCGTATGCCTGCGTCCTCGGCGATGTCCAGCTTGAGCCGGGCGATATTGCCATCCACTTCAAACGACCAGTGCCGGTACTGGCTGGGCTCTGTGCGGTAATCGACGTTGGTTTGCTGCTGCATGCTCGGCTCCTGCTGAGATGAAAGATAGTGCAGTTACTGACTCGGTGTTGGCACAATTATGCAGATGCATTGAAAAAAAGCACGTCAATTTAGGCACTATGTTGCATGTTTCGCTGAAACCAAGGGAAATCCTTAGGTGCTCACAGTTCGCGGAACGGCGCCGGATTTGAAGTGTTTTGGCGGCTATTCCCTTGCTAGGAAAGGGCGAGTAGCTAGCAATTACTGAGCAACCGAGCCGGATGGCTTTGATTCGCAAACCCAGCACTGGCGCGGGGTGATGAGCTGCTTGCAAAATGGATCCACCATGCTGACCTTTGCAGATATCCAAGCCGCCGCTGCGCGCCTGAATGGCGCCGTCCTTCAAACCCCTTTTGTGGAATCACGCACGCTCTCGCAGATCACGGGGGCGCAGGTCTATCTCAAGTTCGAGAACCTGCAGTTCACTGCATCCTTCAAGGAGCGTGGCGCGCTGAACAAGCTGCTCATGCTCAGCGATGCCGAGCGCGCACGCGGCGTGGTCGCCATGAGTGCGGGCAACCATGCCCAGGGCGTGGCCTATCACGCTCAAAGGCTGGGTCTGCGTGCTGTCATCGTCATGCCGCGCTTCACTCCCGGTGTGAAGGTGGAGCGCACGCGCGGCTTCGGTGCCGAGGTGGTGCTGCATGGCGACACATTGGCCGAGGCGCGAGCCCATGCCTATCAGCTGGCGCAGGAGCAGCAGCTGACCTTTGTCCATCCCTATGACGACGAAGCGATTGCTGCGGGCCAGGGCACGCTGGCGCTGGAAATCCTGCAGGCACAGCCCGATCTGGATGCGCTGATCATTGCCATTGGCGGCGGCGGTCTGATTGCGGGCATTGCCACGGCAGCCAAGGCCATCAAGCCCGAGATGGAGATCGTGGGGGTGCAGACTCAGCGCTTTCCCTCCATGGTCAATGCGCTGCGCCACACAGATCTTCCCATGGGGACTTCGACGATCGCCGAGGGCATTGCGGTGACCCAGCCAGGCATCATCACCCAGGAGGTGGTGCAGCGCTGCGTGGACGATTTGTTGCTGGTGGACGAAGGAGATATAGAGCAGGCCGTGCTCATGCTGCTGGAGATCGAGAAGACCTTGGTCGAAGGCGCAGGGGCGGCGGGCCTGGCGGCCTTGCTGCGCTATCCCGCTCGCTTCAAGGGCCGGAAAATAGGTCTGGTGCTGTCGGGCGGCAATATCGACCCCATGCTGCTGGCTGCCATCATCGAGCGCGGCATGGTGCGCTCCGGTCGTCTGGCGCGTGTGCGTGTCAGCGCGCGCGACGTACCCGGCGTGCTGGCCCAGATCACGGCCACGGTGGCCGGAGCCGGCGCGAATATCGAGGAAGTCCATCACCAGCGTGCCTTCACCATGCTGGCCGCGCAGAATGTGGAGATCGAGTTCGTGCTGCAGACACGCGGCCACGCCCATGTGAGCGAGGTGCTGGAGCAACTGCGCCGCGCAGGCATGGAGGCGGCCCTGGTGTGAGGCTTGAGCCGCAGGCCTTGCTCAGGCCTGCAGGGGCGTGATCTTCTTGATCAGCGGGGTCACCAGGTCCATGGGCAAGGGGAACACCACGGTGGTGTTCCTGTCCGCGCCGATCACGGTCAGCGTCTCCAGGTAGCGCAGCAAGATGGCCTGAGGCTCCTGCGCCAGAACTTTCGCTGCCTGAGACAGTTTTTCCGAAGCCTGCAATTCGCCTTCGGCGTGAATCACCTTGGCGCGGCGTTCTCGCTCGGCCTCGGCCTGACGTGCGATCGCCCGGATCATGGATTCGGTCAGATCGACCTGCTTGATCTCCACGTTCGAGACCTTGATGCCCCAGGTGTCGGTTTGCGCATCCAGCGCCTGCTGGATGTCCAGGTTCAGCGATTCGCGCTCTGCCAGCATTTCGTCGAGCTGATGCTTGCCCAATACGGAGCGCAGCATGGTTTGCGCGAGCTGACTGGTGGCCTCCAGATAATTGACCACCTGGATCACCGCCTTTTCCGCATCCACCACGCGCAGATAGATCACGGCATTGACCTTGACCGAGACGTTGTCGCGCGAGATCACATCCTGCGCGGGGACCTCCAGGACCACGGTGCGAAGATCCACCCGTACCACCTGCTGGATGGCAGGAATGATGAAGATCAGTCCCGGCCCCTTGACCTTCCAGAAGCGCCCCAGCGTGAAGACCACGCCGCGCTCATACTCGCGAAAAATCCGGATCGACGCCGTCCCCAGGCCAATCACCAGCATCAGCAGGATCAGCCAGAACAGGAAAGAAGCGCTAACCATAGAAGCCATCCTTTCAGCGAGGGACTTCGGCGCTGCGATCTGACGCGGAACAGTGCACATCGATTTCTTAATCGGCGCCGGGTCGTCCGCAAGCCCAGCATATGCTGTTGCACTCCGAGTGCGAACTTATCTGCGCATGGTCGACATCGAAGAAGTGCTGTTCGCCATTGGCGGACATGGGATGCGGGTCTGAGCGCCAACAGCGGCTATGGCTTTCCCTGAGCCATGTCGCCAGGGCTGTGCCTAGAATGGCTGCAGAGCTTGCTTGTTTCACCGCCTGCTTTCAGGAGGAGCATTGATCACATGTCAGATGATTCCGCAGTGAACCACGAGGCACAGGACGCGGCCGAAGCCGTTGTGCCCTATATTCCCATCATCATTCCCGCCGCTGGCGCCGTGATGATGTTCCTGCTGGCCTTTATTGCCGTGAACATGGCCTAGGCATTCCAACCTTCTCGAGCCCAACCCCGCGACGCGGGGTTTTTTTACGTCTGCGCAGGTTATGAATGAATGCGATATGCATATATTGATGCGCAAAATGCATAGATATTGCCCATGATTTGCTGACAAATTCAAGGCCCCTACCTAAAATCGATCTCCCGCTGCTATTCAAAACAAGGTTGTTTTGACTATTTCAGACGGATTTCAGGCGCCAACAAGCGCTAGGGAAAGCAGGCGAGACACCTTCAAAAGCCTTTTTTCAAAGACGCAGCCGAGGATGCTTCTTTGAAAAACTGGTTTTTTAATTGAAGGACTTCCCCCATGAACGCCGCTGTGCAAAGCCTGAACATCCAGGCTCCCGACTACGTCAAGAACCCCAAGCTCATTGCCTGGGTCGCCGAAATGGCCGCGCTGTGCAAGCCTGCCCAGATCCACTGGTGCGACGGCTCGCAAGCCGAATATGACGCGCTGTGCCAGCAGCTGGTGGATGCCGGCACCTTCAAGCCCCTGGCCAAGCGCCCTGGCTCCTTCCTGGCCTGGACCGATCCTTCGGACGTGGCTCGCGTGGAAGACCGCACCTATATCTGCTCCGCCAAGAAGGAAGACGCAGGCCCCACCAACAACTGGATGGAACCTGCCGAAATGCGCGCCACGCTGAACCCGCTGTTCGACGGCTGCATGGCTGGCCGCACCATGTACGTGGTGCCTTTCTCCATGGGCCCGCTGGGTTCGCCCATCGCCCACGTGGGTATCGAGCTGTCCGACAGCCCCTATGTGGCCGTCAACATGAAGATCATGACCCGCATGGGCAAGGCCTTGTATGACGTAATCGGCACCAGCGGCGAGTTCGTGCCCTGCGTGCACACCATCGGCGCACCTCTGGCCGCAGGCCAGAAGGACGAGACCACCTGGCCTTGCAGCAAGACCAAGTACATCGTTCACTATCCTGAAACCCGCGAAATCTGGTCTTACGGCTCGGGCTACGGCGGCAATGCGCTGCTGGGCAAGAAGTGCTTTGCGCTGCGTATCGCCTCCACCATGGGCCGTGACCAGGGCTGGCTGGCCGAGCACATGCTGATCCTGGGCGTTACCAACCCCGAAGGCAAGAAGTACCACGTGGCTGCGGCCTTCCCCTCGGCCTGCGGCAAGACCAATTTCTCCATGCTGGTGCCGCCCAAGGCCTTCGACGGCTGGAAGGTCACGACCATCGGTGACGACATCGCCTGGATCAAGCCCCAGGCCGACGGCTCGCTGCGCGCCATCAACCCCGAGGCCGGTTACTTCGGCGTGGCTCCCGGCACCAATATGCTCACGAACCCGAACTGCATGTTGAGCCTGGACAAGAACGTGATCTTCACCAATGTGGCCCTGACCGATGACGGCGACGTGTGGTGGGAAGGCATGGAAAAGGACCAGGGCAAGCTGCCCGATCACCTGATCGACTGGCAAGGCAAGGACTGGACGCCCCAGATCGCCAAGGAAACCGGCGCCAAGGCCGCCCACCCCAATGCCCGCTTCACCGTGGCTGCGACCAACAACCCCGCGCTGGACGAAGCCTGGGACGATCCCGCCGGCGTGAAGATCGATGCCATGATCTTCGGCGGCCGCCGCTCCACCACCGTGCCTCTGGTGACCGAAGCCCGCGACTGGACCGAGGGCGTGTACATGGCAGCGACCATGGGCTCCGAAACCACGGCCGCCGCCTTTGGCGCGCAAGGCGTGGTGCGCCGTGATCCCTTCGCCATGCTGCCTTTTGCCGGCTACAACATGAGCGACTATTTCCAGCACTGGCTGGATCTGGGCGCCAAGATCGAAGGCCAGGGCGCAACCCTGCCCAAGATCTTCACCACCAACTGGTTCCGCAAGAACGCCGAAGGCAAGTTCGTCTGGCCCGGCTACGGTGAGAACATGCGCGTTCTGAAGTGGATGATCGACCGTCTGGAAGGCCAGGCTCAG
The DNA here is from genome assembly GCF_022749555.1 of Comamonas sp. 7D-2. NCBI lineage: Bacteria > Pseudomonadati > Pseudomonadota > Betaproteobacteria > Burkholderiales > Comamonadaceae > Comamonas > Comamonas sp. 7D-2. Next base: position 81,223 of record NZ_CP094238.1, read on the forward strand.
GGTCAGGAAACCGCCTTTGGCATTGCTCCCCAGTACGCCGAAATCAACTGGAGCGGTCTGGACTTCGATGCTGCCCAGTTCGACAGCGTGACCAATATCGACAAGGCGGCCTGGGCCGAGGAAATGAAGCTGCACGGCGAGCACTTCGACAAGCTGGCCTACAACCTGCCCAAGGCCATGCTGGATACCAAGGCCAAGCTCGAAGAGCGTCTGTCCGCCTGAGCCTTTGACAGAATAAAAAAGCCCTGCAGGCCGTTGGCCGCAGGGCTTTTTGTTTTTGAACCGTTGTGTTGATAGCTGTTGGCGCCTGTCGGACAAGGGGTTGACGCCGATTTCATGAGACGCTGAGCGGGCATGAAAAAGCCGCTGGCCTTGTGGGCAGCGGCTTTCTTCGGAGAGGCGCGGAGCTTAGCGGCTCTGGCGATCCATCGCGCGGGCCAGATCGGCCATCAGGCGGGCATCTTGCAGCGCGGCGTTCCAGACGCGTTCATCGGCTGCAGCTTGCTGGCGGCTCTTGACCCAGGCGCGGTAGCCGGTGCGCACCAGATTGATGGCACGGCGTGCGGGAGTGGAGAAGAGGGCAATGCTGGCAAAAGCCATGGCCCACAGAACCATCCAGGCAGCCATCATATGACCGTCGCTCCAGGTTTCGGTGGCCTGGAAGACGCCGGCGGCCAGGGCGGCCAGCACCACAGCCAGCACCATCCAGTACGACCTGGACTGGGATTGCGCCTCGTGCTCGGCGGCAATGGCTGCCATGCGTTCATCGCTGGCTTGATAGATACGCACCACACCAGGGTGCTCGACACAGTAGGAGTTGTAAATAAAGTTGCTCATGGCAGTTAACCCTTTGACCCACGCTTTTGGCGAATTGCCCGGGGAATAGGTGTAACTATAGGGATTACCCTAGGTGTGTTCAAATTTATATTTTGAATCTGTAGCATTCACGGCAGTGATGTATTGGGTGATGCCATGTCTTTGAACTTTCGTTCTCTGGATCTCAATCTGCTGCGCGTCTTCGATGAGGTCATGTCCGAGCGCAGCCTCACGCGCGCGGCGCACAAGCTCAGCATCACCCAGCCGGCAGTCAGCAATGCCATGCGCCGACTGCGCGAGGTCCTGGGCGACGAGCTGCTGGTGCGCCAGGGACAGGGCGTGGAGCCCACGCCGCGTGCCCAGGCCCTGTGGCCGGTGATACGCGAGGCCTTGCAGCATCTGGAGGGTGCACTCGCACCCGATGAGTTCGATCCCGAGACGGCCGCCACCACGTTCGTGATCGCCATGGCCGATGCCACGGCTGCCACGCTGATTCCGCCGCTGTACCCGATTCTGGCGCGCGAGGCACCGGGCCTGGGCATACGCCTGCTGCCGCTGACCACGCGCGATCCAAGGCCCTTGCTCGATGATGGCGAGGCCGATATGGCCGTGGGCTATTTCCCCGCCGTACTGGCCGACCTGACGGCGCGTGCCCAGGCTGGCGGGCTGGTGGCGTTTGACAGCCGCCGTCTGTATGAGGGCGAGTACCTGTGCGTGATGCGCAAAGGCCATCCGCTGGCGCATGTTCCGCTGACGCTGGACAACTATTGCGCGGCACGCCATATGCTGGTCAGCTTTTCGGGCCGCTCCTTCGGCTTCATCGACGAGGCCCTGGCCTCGCTGGGACGTTCGCGCGAAGTGGTGCTCACCGTCAACCAGTTCTTCACCGCGGCGCGCGTGGTACTCAACTCCGATCTACTGACCATCTTGCCGCGCCATTTTGTGCCCGTGACCGGCATGAGCGACCAGCTGGAGCTGCGCGATCTGCCCTTCGATGTCACGCCCGTGCATGTGGATGCACTGTGGCGTCGGCGCGGCCCGCACCCGCAGGCCTATGACTGGCTGCTGAAAACGCTGACGCGCTCGGCCGAGATCACCTTTGCCAACGGTTCGGCCCAGGTCACTCACCATGGTTGACTAAACTAGCCACATGAAGATCCAGCTGCTGTCCGACCTGCACCTCGAAGTCCACCCCCAATTCGTGGCCCAGCCAGCCGCGGGCGCCGATGTGCTGGTGCTGGCCGGCGACATCGGCTCCTACCAGAGCAGTACCCAGGTCGACGGCGAGAACTTCGGGCTGGAGCGTTTCTCGCCGCTGCCGCAATACGCCAACTGGCCCACACCCGTGCTGTTCGTGCCCGGCAATCACGAATACGACATGCAGGACTTCGACGAGGCAAGGCTGCGCCTGCAGCGTGTGTGCGACAGGCTGGGTCTGATCTGGCTCGATCGTGAAACCGTGGTCATGGACGGGGTGCGTTTCATCGGCACCACGCTGTGGAGCGACTTCGACGCCATGGCCATGCATGAAGGCGTGAGTGATGCCACGCGCTTGCACAAGCTGCGCGAGAAGGCCTTTCGCGCCGCCAATTTCTATCTGCAAAAGACAGGTGGCAGTCGCCAGGGCGAGCCGTTTCTGGCCGCGCCCATGCGCGAGGAAAGCCTGCTCTGCCAGGACTGGCTGCGCGCTGCGCTGCAGCAGCCTTTTGACGGACCCACGGTGGCCGTGACCCACTTTGCGCCCAGCCTGCGCAGTGCCGATCCGCGCTACGGCCTGGTACCCGGCACGGCCGGTTTCTGCAATGTGATGGACGACTTTCTGCCCCATGCCCAGCTCTGGCTGCACGGCCATCTGCATTGCGCCAGCGACTACATCGCATGCGGCCAGCGCGAGGACGGTAGCGAATGGCAATGCCGTGTGGTGGCCAATCCCCTGGGCTATGCCCGCAAGGGAGAGCAGGATGACTTTCTGCCGGCATCGACAATTGACTTGAGCCAAGTCAAGATGCTGACTGTCCCCAGCCCTTAGGCTTGAGACATCAACAAGGAGAAATTGGTATGAAGATCTTGCTCGCCGTGGACGGCAGTGCCTATACCCAGAAAATGCTGGCCTATCTGACCTCGCATCAGGAGATGCTGGGCACGGGCCATGAGTACACCATCATCACCGTGCAGCCGCTGCTGCCGCCTCGTGCACGCGCTGCGCTGGGCAAGGAAGTGGTGGAGCAGTACTACGACGAAGAATCCGCCAAGATCCTGCAGCCCGTGCTGGAGTTCCTGAAGGGGCGTGGCGTCGAGGCGCAAAGCATCGCCAAGGTCGGCCCCATTGCCGACACCATCATCCATGCCGCCCAGGACGGCAAGTTCGACCTGATCGCCATGGGCACGCACGGCCACGGCGCGCTGGGCCGTCTGGTCATGGGTTCGGTCAGCTCGCAGGTGCTGGCGGGCTGCACCATCCCCGTGCTGCTGATTCGCTGATTTTCATAGCTTCTTGCGCTTGATTTACATACGTATCAGGCGTAAATCAGCTTAAAATCAAGGTTAGATGAGCGTCCACAGCTACAAAAACCAAAGTACCTCCGTTTGACATCAAGCTCTCAAGGCCGCGCTGCAAAGCACGGCCTTTTTTCTTGTCTGCATCAAACAGCTTGCAGCACTTGCCGGGCCTTGCCCAGCAAGGCCTGGCTGACACGGGCCAGCACGCGTGACTCCAGATTCCAGCAATGCCAGAACAGCGCGATGGACAGCGCATGGCCTGTTGCCACGTCGATCAGTTCACCGGCATCCAGTGCGGGCTGCACCAGCAACTGCGGCAGCACGCCCACGCCCCAGCCGGCACGCACGGCGCGCACCTGCGCCTCGCAGCTGGGCAGCAGAATCTGATGCTGCAGCGACACATTGCGCAGACCCAGGCAACGCGCCACAAATTCGGCCTGCATATCGTCCTTGCGGTTGAAGGATAGATAGGGCAGCTGGTTGAAGTTCTTGCGCGTCAGCCCCTGCGGCAGTCTTTGCTGCGCAAATTCGCTAGAGGCCACGGCCACATAGCGCATGGCGCCCAGAGGCTGCACGGTGCAGCCGCGCATGGCCTGACTCAGCGTGGTGACGCAGCCCATGACCTGGCCCGAGCGCAGCAGCTCCTGCGTGAAGTCCTGATCGTCGACCACCACCTCCAGCGGCAGGCCGCTCTTCACCAGCTCGTCCAGAGCCGTCATGGCCCAGGTGGCAATGCTGTCGGCATTGATGGCGATGGAGACGATTTCTCCGGCCAGACTCTGCCCGGTCTGCGGTGCCAGCTCCTGCAACTCATGAGCGAGATCGGCGCGCAGCAGGCGCAGCTGCTTGGCATGCTTGAGCAGCAGCCGCCCGGCGCTGGTGGGCTTGACGGGACGCGTGCGCTCCACCAGTACCGAGCCCACCTGGGCTTCCAGTGCACGCAGGCGCTGGGACACGGCCGACTGGGTGATGTGCAGCCTTTGCGCCGCGCGCTCGAAGCCGCCTTCTTCCACGATGGCGGCCAGGCATTCCAGCGCAACAGGGTCCCAGGAGCTCATGGCAACTTCATTAGCATTTCTGATGAAACTGCTGAAAATTTAATGCTGCTTTTGTTTGCCCGCAAGAGTGCAGACACTGGCCGCATGAACATCATCGTCCTGGGCGCCGGCATCATCGGCATCAGCACCGCCTGGCATCTGCGCGAGCGCGGTCATCAAGTCACCGTGGTGGACCGCCAGAGCGGTCCGGCCCTGGAGACCAGCTATGCCAATGGCGGCCAGATCTCGGTCAGTTACTGCGAGCCCTGGGCGAATCGCCAGGCACCCTGGAAGGCGCTCAAATGGATGTTCGACAAAGAGGCTCCTCTGCTGCTGCGGCCCCAGGCCGACAGCGCGCAATGGCGCTGGTGCCTGCAGTTCCTGGCCCAGTGCAATGACCGCGCCTTTGCGCGCAATGTGCAGCAGATCGTGGCGCTGGGCGCCTACAGCCATCTGGCGCTCAAGGACATGGTCCAGAAGACCGGTGTCGAGTTCGAGCGACTGGAGCGCGGCATTGCCCATTTCTACAGCAGCCCGCAGGCGTTTGCCGAGGCCGCCGAAGGCGTGGAGCTGATGCGGCAATACGGCGTGCAGCGTCGTCTGGTCAGCCGCGAAGAGCTGCTTGCCATCGAGCCTGCATTCACGCCCTATGCCGCGCAGATTGCGGGCGGCACCTTCACTGCCACCGATGAGTCCGGTGATGCGCGTCTGTTCACCGAAAAGCTGGCCGGTCTCTGTGCCCAGGCCGGTGTGCAGTTCCTCTACGGCCACGACATCCTGAGCCTGCAGCCGGCGCGCAGGGGCAGGCCTGCCCAGGTGCAGATTCGCGACCGCAGCGATGGCACCCCGCGCATGCTGAGCGCGGATGCCGTGGTGGTCGCCTGCGGCTCCTACACGCCGTTGCTGCTCAAGCCTTTGGGCGTGAAGGTTCCCATCTATCCGGGCAAGGGCTATAGCGCTACCTTGCCGCTGCTGCAGCCCGAAAAAGCCCCCATGGTCTCCACCATCGACGACAGCCGCAAGGTGGCCATGAGCCGTTTGGGCAACCGACTGCGGGTAGCCGGCACCATAGAGCTGGGAGGCTTCGATCTGAGTCTGGACACGCCCACGGCCAGGGCGCGCTGCGAGATGCTGGTCAGGCGCGTGGAGGAGCTGATGCCCGGCGTCTGCGACACGCGCCTGCCCGAGCAGGGTGGCGATCCGCAGTTCTGGTGCGGTCTGCGGCCCGCCACGCCCAGCAATATTCCCTGCATCGGGGCCACGCAGGCAAGAGGCATCTGGGTCAATGCCGGGCATGGCACCCTGGGCTGGACGCATGGAGCAGGCTCGGGCAAGGCCATGGCGGCGCTGATGAGCGGCGAGCGCCCGGCGCTGGATTTCCGGTTCTGGGATGAGCCGGCACCCGAGGTCGCTCGCGGCGCGCGGATTGCGTCGGCCTGAGACAGGGCACAGGACTGCAGGACGAGTACGGGCTGGCTGACTCTTTTGCCCGGATTGACGGTATCGCTGCGTGGGGCTCTTACATACAATTACGCCAGCAACTCGTCCATGCCATGATCCAGCACGACATCACTCCTGCCCTTGAAACCTCACGTTCCTTTGCGCGCTCATTGCCCATGGCTTTGCTCAAGGCCCGCGAGGCGGTCATGGTGCGCTTTCGTCCCTCGCTGCGTGCGCACGGCCTGACCGAGCAGCAATGGCGCGTGCTGCGCATCATGTGGGTGGCCGACAAGCGTTTGCGTCCCATGGAGCTGTCGCAGCTGACCTTCATCAGCATGCCCAGCCTCTCGCGCCTGCTCAAGACGCTGGAAGGACGCCTGCTCATCAAGCGCGGCCGCCATGTAGCCGATCTGCGGGGTTCCGAGTTCGCCCTCACGCCAGCCGGCCAGGAGATGGTGGCCCAGATCGTGCCGCATTTCGAGACCATCTACACCGAGATCGAGGAGCAACTGGGCAGCGCCGAGAGCGAGCAGCTGTTCCGCATTCTCGAGCATGTGGTGCAGAGCCTGGGTCTGCCCGGCGAAGACGAGCTGGGTCAGGACTGAGGCGCCTGCCACGGCAGAATGCAGTCATGAGTGCTGCGATTGCCGTCATCGACTTCGAAACCACGGGCATGACGCCCGCCCAGGGTGCCAGGGCCACCGAGGTAGCCATCGTGCTGCTGGAGCAGGGCCGCGTGGTGGACCGTTTCCAGAGCCTGATGCAGACCGGGGCCTGGGTCTCGCCCTTCATCACCGAACTCACCGGCATCACCAATGCCATGCTGCGCACGGCGCCGCCCGCCGCCGAGGTGATGCGCGATGCGGCCCGCTTTGTGGGCGCTGCGCCCATGGTGGCCCACAACGCATCGTTCGACAGCAAGTTCTGGCAGGCCGAGCTGGCGCTGGCGGGCGAAGCCGCCCCCCAGCTGTTTGCCTGCACCGTGCTGCTGTCGCGCCGCATCTACCCGCAGGCGCCCAGCCACAGCCTGGGCAATCTGGCACGCTATCTGCACCTGCCTTCCACGGGGCGCGCCCACCGGGCGCTGGCCGATGCCGAGATGGCGGCAGCCCTGTTGGCGCGCATGCAGCAGGACCTGTGCGAGCGACATGCCTTGCCCTGGCCCGAGCACGAGCTGCTGATGCAGCTGCAGCGCTGCAGCAAGGCCAGGGTCGGCAGCTGGCTGGCGCAGCAGGCCGGCCAAGGGCTGCTGGCAGTTCAGACCCAGGATTGATAGATTTTGGCCTGCAGGCCTTTGTGTTGCTGCGCAAGAAGCTATCAAAATTGATGATTCTGGCCTTAAGCCCTTACGGATTGTGACCGGCAAGGTTCAAGTTGATAATTGATCAAGTCCTGCAGATGCTCTTTGGGTCTGCTGATCTTGAACCGTGGCGCACCGTTGTGGTCGCTGACCTGAGCTCTGAATTTCGTGAACTCCGCCTTGCCTACCTCCGTCTTGCGTTCGGCCTTGCCTTTCTCGCAGCGCGAATTTCGCGATGCGCTGGGGCAATTTGCCACCGGCGTGACCATCATCACGGCGCGCAGTGCAGAGGGCCATGCGGTGGGCTCCACGGTCAGCTCCTTCAACGCACTGTCGCTGGCGCCCTCGCTGGTGCTATGGAGCCTGGGTCTGAAGGCCAACTCACTGCCCGTGTTCCGCCACTGCACGCATTACGCGATTCATGTGCTGGCGGCTTCGCAAAAGCCGCTGGCCGAGCTGTTTGCACGCAAGGGCGCGGACCGTTTCAGCCATACCCAGCATCATGACTCCGAGCATGGCGTGCCGCTGCTCGAGGGCTGCAGCGCGGTCTTCGAGTGCCGCAATCTGCGCCAGCATGAGGAGGGCGACCATCTGCTCTTCATCGGCGAGGTGGAACGCTGCGAGCACCATGCCGACCGCGCGCCGCTGCTCTACCACTCGGGCCATATGCACGCCCACGGCTTCGTCAGGTAAAGCCGGCTGCCGACTGGGAGCCCTACCTAGTCGGCTTGAACGATACCGATCTCCAAGGCCCGCCCTAGATTGCCCCCAGGCCTGCTGCGTCAGGCCCGAGGACAGTGGTTACAACGCTTTGGAGACACATCATGATTGATTGCGAAGACAGGCCGGCCCATACCCGGCTCAAGGTGGCCGCGGCAAGCAGGACGGGGATCGAGCTCAGGCGCATCTCCCCCGCCATCGGCGTGGAGGTTTCGGGCATAGACCTGCGCCAGCCCATGAGCGAGGAGCAGGCGCGCGAGCTGCGTCAGGCGCTGGTGGCGCACAAGGTGCTGGTGTTTCGCGAGCAGAACATCACGCCTGCCCAGCATGTGGCGTTTGCGCGCCGCTTCGGCGAGCTGGAGCTGCATCCGGTATTTCCCCATCACCCCGACCATGCCGAGCTGGTGCTGCTGGGCGGCAACAGCAAGATCCCGGGCACCGAGAACGTCTATCACACCGATGTCTCCTGGCGCGAGACGCCTTCCATGGCTTCGGTGCTGCGCTGCGTGGAATGTCCCGAGGTCGGCGGCGACACGGTCTGGATCAATATGGAGCAGGCCTACGAGCAACTGCCCGAGACGCGCAAGCAGCAGATCGCCGGCCTGTATGCCGTGCATGACATCCTGCCCTCGTTCGGCGCGCGCATGACGCCCGCGCAGCAGGCCCAGGCCCGCGGCAAATACCCGCCCGTGGTGCACCCGGTGGTGCGCACCCACCCCGAAAGCGGCCAAAAGATTCTCTACGTCAACGAGACCTTCGTCACGCATTTCGCCAACTTCAGCTCGAACTTCGACAGCTTCCGCTCGGCCAACGAAATTCATGCCCAGCAACAGGAGCTGATGAACTATCTGCTGCGCCAGCCTGCGATTCTGGAATACCAGATGCGTCTGCACTGGGAGCCCAACACCATTGCCATGTGGGACAACCGCTCTACCCAGCATTACGCGATTCAGGACTATTTCCCGGCCGTGCGCCGCATGCATCGCGCCACGGTCGTGGGCGACAAGCCGTTCTGAGCCGCCCGCCAATCAAACTGGGTCGTGCAGGTGGTTTAACGCTGCGTTAAACCACCTGCGGCAGTCTTGTCTTGTAGAGTTCAAAGCAGCAAGCATCTGCTTTGACCCTCCCAAACAGCGAGACAGAACATGCAGCAACAAGACTTTGATTACGATTTTCTGGTCATAGGCGGTGGCTCGGGCGGCGTGCGCGCCAGCCGTGTGGCTGCCGGCCTGGGGGCCCGTGTGGCTGTGGTGGAAGCTGCCCAATTGGGAGGTACCTGCGTCAACGTGGGCTGCATCCCCAAGAAGCTGCTCAGCCATGCCGCGCACTTCAGCCAACTGGCCGAGGAGGCCCGGGGCTTTGGCTGGCAGCTGGAGCGGCCGCGCTTCGACTGGCCCACGCTGATTGCCAACAAGGACCGCGAAATCGAGCGCCTGAACGGTGTCTACGGCCGCATGCTGGCCGGGGCAGGCATTACCCTTATCCATGGCCGTGCAGCGCTCTCGGGGCCGCATAGCGTGCTGGTGAACGGCCAGACCATCCATGCCCGCCATATCCTGATTGCAACGGGCGGAACGCCCAGCCTGCCCGATATTCCTGGCGTGGAGCATGCCATCAGCTCTGACGAGGCCTTCCATCTGCCGCACCTGCCCAGGCGGGTGGTGGTCGTGGGCGGAGGCTATATCGCCGTGGAGTTCGCCTCCATCTTCAACGGTCTGGGCGCCGAGACGACCCTGCTGCACCGCCGCCAGCAGTTGCTGCGCGGCTTTGATGCAGACCTGGGTCTGCATCTGGGCCAGGAGATGGCTCAGCTGGGTGTGAACTTTCGCTGGGGCGAAGAAATACAGGCCATCGACAAGCAGGCGGACGGCCTGCACCTGCAGCTCAAGAGCGGCGAGCAGCTGGTCGTGGACTGCGTGATGTATGCCACGGGTCGTGTGCCCCTGATCGAAGGCCTGGGGCTGGAGGCCGCGGGTGTCAAGGTCAACGACAAGGGCGCCATCGAGGTGGATCAGTATTTCTGCAGCAACCTGCCCTCCATCCATGCCGTGGGCGATGTGGTCGATCGCATGGCTCTGACGCCCGTGGCGCTGGCCGAGGGGACAGTGCTCGCCCATCATCTGTTCGGCCAGGGCGGCAAGAGCGCTCCCGACTATGAGCTGGTGCCGACGGCGGTGTTTTCCCATCCGCAGGTGGGCACCGTGGGCCTGTCGGAGGAAGTGGCGCGCGAGCGCTTCGGCGCAGTGCAGGTTTTCCAGTCCGGCTTCAGGCCGCTGACCAACCGCATGGGGGCCGAGCCCGAGAATGTCTTCCTCAAGCTCATCGTCTCCAAGGCCGACCAGCGCGTGCGTGGCGTGCATATGGTGGGAGAGGGCGCGGGCGAACTGATGCAGGGCTTTGCCGTGGCACTGCAATGCGGCGCGACCAAGCAGCAGTTCGATGCGACCATCGGCATACACCCGACCGTGGCCGAGGAGCTGGTGACCATGCGCGAGCCGGTGCGCGAATGAGAAACGACCCCCCGCGCTTTCGCAGGGGGCAGGGCCGCGCGGCGGCATCGCAATGAAAAATGGGCCTTTTCAGGCCCATTTCCTTGTCCATCAAGCGCTAGCGCTATGGATAGATGAGTTGGTATCAGCCGCGCGCGGCGTCCGGCAGCTCGATCTTGACTTCCAGAACCTCAAGGTTTTCCTGGCGCTCCAGCTGTACCTTGATGTCATTGGGGTTGATGTCCACATACTTGGAAATCACGGCCATCAGCTCTTTTTGCAGGGCGGGCAGATAGTCGGGCTTGCCACTTTCGCCGCCCACGCGCTCGCGCGCGAGAATGATCTGCAGTCGCTCCTTGGCGACCGAGGCGGACTTCTTCTTCTCTCCGAGCAGAAACGACAACATGGACATCAGGCTTACCTCCCGCCAAACATGCGCTTGAAGAAACCGGGTTTGACGGCTTCGGTAAAGCGCATGGGTTTTTCTTCGCCCAGGAATCGGGCCACCACGTCCTGATAGGCCTCTGCCACATCCGTGCCTTGCATGTGCACGGCGGGAATGCCCTGGTTGGAGGCCTGGAGCACGGTTTCGGATTCGGGGATCACGCCGATCAGCTCGATGCGCAGAATGTCCTGGATATCCTCCAGCGACAGCATCTGGCCGTCTTCCACACGATTGGGGTTGTAGCGCGTGATCAGCAGATGCTCCTTGATACGCTCGCCCTTGACCGCACGCTCCGTCTTGGAGCTGAGCATGCCCAAGATACGGTCCGAGTCTCGCACCGACGAGACTTCGGGGTTGGTCACCACCAGGGCCTCTTCGGCATAGTGCATGGCCATCAGTGCGCCGCTTTCAATGCCGGCGGGCGAGTCGCAGATGATGAACTCGAAGTCCATGGCGGACAGATCGTCCAGCACCTTCTTCACGCCTTCCTGCGTGAGGGCTTCCTTGTCTCGGGTCTGCGAAGCGGCCAGCACGAACAGGTTTTCGCACTGCTTGTCCTTGATCAGGGCCTGGTTCAGATTGGCTTCGCCCTGGATGACATTGATGAGGTCATAGACCACGCGGCGTTCGCAGCCCATGATCAGATCGAGATTGCGCAGACCCACATCGAAGTCAATCACTGCGGTCTTGTGGCCGCGCAGTGCGAGGCCGGATGCGAAGCTGGCGCTGGTGGTGGTCTTGCCGACACCGCCTTTGCCAGAGGTCACGACGACGATTTTGGCCATGTTTGCACGATTCCTTTAAGACAAATGGGGCAGGTTGATAGGGTGTCCGGTGTGTCTCTCATACCGGCTCGATAACGATTCTTTCTCCCTCCAGGCGCACCTTGGCAGCTTTGCCGGCGACGTCCTTGGGGAGATCGGTTTCAATTGTGCGGTAGATACCTGCGATGGAAAGCAGTTGCGCCTCCATGCAAGTGCTAAAAATTCTTGCGCTGGTGTTGCCGCTGGCCCCGGCCACGGCGCGGCCGCGCAGCGGCGCATAGACATGGACGTTGCCGTCGGCAATCACCTCGGCACCATAGCTGACCATGTCCAGAACCACAATGTCGGTGCCTTTGGCATAGACGCGCTGTCCCGAGCGCAGCGGCCGGTCCACGATGACGGCATCGGCCAGCGGAGCAGGCACCTCGACCTCCACTTCGCGAATGATTTCGTGGATTTCCGGCTCGGTGCGGCGCGTCGGCATGGCATCGGGGGCTGCGCTCAGACCAAGGGCCTTGGCTGCTTCCATCTGGGCCTCGCTGCCGCTGCGCACGGCAACGGGCACTGTGCGGTGGTTGCGCAGGGCCTCGATCAGGGCCGGGAAGTCGATTTCTTCCTCTGCTTCGCGCACCTGGCTGAGGTCGATCAGCACAGGGTCGTTGTCGAAGAAGTCCGGGTCGTCGGCAAGACGGCGGGCCAGATCCTGGGCCAGCGCCTGCATGTCGGTGCTGCGAAGTACCACGGAAAGCACCGGCAGTTGTGCGCTCTTGAGGTCAAAGCTGGGGCGCTCGGCGCCGGTCGATTCAACAGACATGGATGGGATCAGCGCACATCAGGTGCTCTATGAGGACGACAAAGTGTACCTGCCTACCGGTAAAAGATATGGTCACCGAGTGTTTGCACTGCAACACTTGATGCACCTCAGAGGCCTGTGTCTGTGCAGGTCTGGATGAAAATACAGTCATGTCTCCAGAGCTTTTGATCCAGGGCGCCTGTGCCAGCATCACCTTGCGCCGTCCCGAAGTTGCCAACAAACTGCTGCCCGAAGACCTGATCGTGCTGCGCCGTCAGATCGACGAGGTCAATGCCAGCCCCGCGGTGCTGGTGCTGACGCTGCAGGCGGTGGGCAGGCATTTCTGCAGCGGTTATGACATTGGCGAGATCGCCAACAGCCAGAACGAGGGCAGCTCCTTCGGCGAGATGGTGGATGCCATCGAGAACTGCCGTCCCGTCACCATTGCCGCGATTCAGGGCGGCGTGTTCGGCGGTGCCACCGATATGGCACTGGCCTGCGACTTCCGCGTGGGCGGGGCCAACAGCCAGATGTTCATGCCCGCCGCGCGGCTGGGCCTGCATTTCTACCTCTCGGGCCTGGAGCGCTATGTGACCCGCCTGGGCGTGGATACGGCCAAGCGCCTGTTCCTGAGCTGCGAGAAGCTGCAGGCCCAGGCCATGAAGGACTGCGGCTTTCTGACCGATCTGGTGGACGGCACCGATATCGGCGAGCGCGTGATGCAGCTGCAGACCACGTTGGCCGGCATGGCGCCGCTGGCCTTGCTGGGAATGAAGAAACATCTCAACGCCATTGCCCGTGGCGTGCATGACAAGGCGGGCGTCGATGCCGCCGTGCAGGCCACCATCGCCTCAGCCGATCTGAAGGAAGGCGGCGCGGCCTGGCGCGAAAAGAGAACTGCCCGCTTTCAGGGGCACTGATCCCCAAGAAGGGACGGTAATCCTTTGCAAGGCGGCGGAGGCCACTCAGGCCCTCGCACCGCGCCTGCTGTGTCAGGACACTGTGCCTGCTCCTGCCCGGGCCAGATATTCCCTGGCAAAGCCCTCGTACCAGTCCAGGCAGCCTGGGTTGGCCATGGCGTCCTTGTTGACCACCTTGGCCAGCGGCTGGCCCAGCAGCAGCTTCTTGATGGGCAGCTCCTGCTTTTTGCCGCTGAGCGTGCGTGGTATCTCGGCCACGGCAAAGATATCGTCGGGCACAAAGCGGGGCGACAGCGCCGAGCGGATGGCCTTGTTGATGCGCTCGCGCAGCGCCGCATCGAGCTCCACGCCCGGACGCAGGGCCACAAACAGCGGCATATAGCTGTCCTTGCCCAGATATTCGAGATCCACCACCATGCTGTCCAGCACCTCGGGCAGGGCCTCGACGGCGCTGTAGATCTCGCTGGTGCCCATGCGCAGGCCATGGCGGTTGATGGTGGCGTCGCTGCGGCCGTAGATGATGCAGCCGCCCTCGCCAAGCAGCTTGATCCAGTCGCCATGACGCCAGACCGGCCCCATTTCGGCGTCACCATCGCCGCCGCCCGGTTGGCGGCCATGGCCGGCCGGGTACATATCGAAGTAACTCGACAAATAGCGCTTGCCGTCCGCATCGCCCCAGAGAAACAGCGGCATGGAGGGAATGGGCTGGGTGCAGACCAGCTCGCCGACCTCGTCCATCACGGGCTGGCCCTGCTCGTTCCAGGCCTCGACGGCGGCGCCCAGCTGGCGGCACTGCATGACGCCGGGCACCAGGGGCAGATCGCGGTTGCCGCCAATGAAGGCCCCCGCGAAGTCGGTGCCGCCCGAGAGGTTGTTCCACCAAATGTCAGGGCGCCCAAGCTTGGCAAACTGCTCCGTCCCCCACTGCTGTACCTCGGCGGACAGCGGCGAGCCCGTGCTGCCCAGCCCGCGTATGCGCGACAGGTCGCCGCAGCTGGACAGCTCAAGACCGGCTTTCATGCAGTTGGCATAGAAGGCTGCGCCCGAGCCAAAGCTGGTCACGCCGGTCTCGGCCGCGAAGCGCCACAGCGTGCCCCAGTCGGGCTTGTCCTTGCTGCCGCCAGGGCTGCCGTCGAAGATCACGCAGCTCGTGCCGCCCAGCAGGCCCGAGACCTGGGCATTCCACATCACCCAGCCCGTGGAGCTGTACCAGTGGTAACGCTCGCCCCAGCTATTGGGCTCGTAGCTGCAGCCGATGTCGTTGTGCAAGGCCTTGAGCTGCAAGGCCACCAGCACCATGCCGCCATGGCCGTGGACTATGGGCTTGGGCAGGCCCGTGGTGCCGCTGGAGTAGACGATCCACAGCGGGTGGTCGAACGCCAGCCACTCGGGCTCAAAGGCAGCGGTATCAGCGTCATTTCTCGCTGTAACGCTTGTGTAGTCTGCGGTGTCGGCTATCTTTATCGAGGTATCCAGATTGGGCACCAGCACCACGTGCTGCACGCTGGGCAGGCCCTGGCGCAGCTCCTGCAGGACCTCGCGGCGGTCTATGTCCTTGCCTGCATAGTGCACCCCGTCCACGGCGATCAGCGCCTTGGGCGCTATCTGCTTGAAGCGGTCGAGCACGGCATGGGTGCCCATGTCGGGCGCGCAGATGCTCCAGATGGCGCCCAGACTGGCGCAGGCCAGAAAGGCGACGATGGCCTCGGGAATATTGGGCAGATAGGCCGCGACGCGGTCGCCCTTGGCAACGCCCTGGGCACGCAGATGCAGGGCCAGGGCCGCCACCTGGCGCTGCAGCTCGGGCCAGCTCAGCTCGCGCTGCAGGCCCTGCTCGTTGCGGCTGATGACGGCCGGCATGCCGGCGGCATGGGCCGGCTGGACATGGCGCAGCACCTGCTGCACATAGTTCACCTGCGCGCCCGGGAACCACTGCGCGCCGGGCATGGTGTTCCTGGCCAGCACCGCGCTGTGCGGCGTGGGCGACTGCAGATCGAAGTAATCCCAGATGCTTTGCCAGAAGGTGTCGAGATCGCTGGTCGACCAGCGCCACAGCGCGTCATAGTCGGCAAAGCTCAGGCCGCGCGTTTCATGCAGCCAGTTCTGGTACAGCCGGATCTGAGGGATATAGGGAGCAGGGTGTTGCGGTGCGGAAGACATGGGTCCAGCCTAGCGCTGCAGCCCTTGCAAGTCATTGGTGGTGGCCCCGTCAGATGTCACCTGTGCAGCAGCGCGGTCGGCTGTATGGGCGCACACGAGCACAGCTGAGCGGTCAAACCGATAATCGGGGCCTGTCTACACCGTCAACGGCGCATGCCGGCGACCCGCACCCCATGTCCGCTTTGCCCACCCGCGTGCTGGCCGTCATTCCGCCGATGACGCAGCTCAACACTCCCTACCCCTCCACGGCCTACCTGACCGGCTTTCTGCGCTCGCGCGGCATCACCGCCATGCAGGAAGACCTGGCACTGGCACTGGTGCTGCAGCTGCTCTCGCCCGATGGCCTGCGCGCAGTGGCCGAGCGCATCCAGAGTCTGCCTGCCAGGCAGCACACGCCTGCCGTCCAGTCCTTTGTCGCGCAGCAGGAGCGCTATCTGGCCACGATCGCGCCCACGATTGCGTTTTTGCAGGGGCGAGACTCCACGCTGGCCCATCGCATCGTGGGGCGCCACTTTCTGCCCGAAGGCCCACGCTTTGCCACGCTCGATGTGTATGAGGACGAAGAGGGCGGCGATCCGCTGGGATGGGCTTTCGGCGCTTTAGGCCTGCAAGACAAGGCCAAGCATCTGGCCACGCTATACCTCAACGATCTGGCCGATGTGCTGCGCGATGCCGTGGACGAGCGCTTCGAGTTCGTGCGCTATGCCGAGTCGCTGGCCGGCAGCCAGCCCAGCTTCGATCCGCTGGCCAGCGCACTGGCGGCAGAGCCGAATCTGGTGGACGAGGTGCTGGAGCGCCTGACGCTGGAGGCCGTGGAGCGCCACCAGCCCACGGTGGTGCTGCTGTCCGTGCCCTTTCCGGGCTCGGCCTATGCGGCGTTTCGCATTGCCCAGACCATCAAGCGGCGCTTCCCGCAGATCGCCACCGTGCTGGGCGGCGGCTTTGTCAACACCGAGCTGCGCGAGCTGGCCGAGCCGCGCGTGTTCGACTACTTCGATTTCGTGACACTGGATGCGGGCGAACGCCCGCTGCTGGCGCTGCTCGAGCATCTGCGCGGCGAGCGCGGCAGATCGCGTCTGGTGCGCAGCTTTGTGCGCGGCGACGACGGCAAGGTGCAGTACGTGAACATGATGGAGTCCGATATCGCGTTTGCCGAGGTCGGAACGCCCACCTGGGACGGCCTGCCGCTGGACCGATACCTGTCGCTGCTGGACATGCTCAACCCCATGCACCGGCTCTGGAGCGACGGGCGCTGGAACAAGCTCACCGTAGCCCATGGCTGCTACTGGAAGAAGTGCAGCTTCTGCGATGTGAGCCTGGACTATATCGGTCGCTACGAGGGCGCCAGCGCCGCCGTGCTGGCCGACCGCATCGAGGCCATCGTCGCCGAGACCGGCCAGACCGGTTTTCACTTTGTCGACGAGGCCGCGCCGCCCAAGGCGCTCAAGGCGCTGTCGCAGGAGCTGATTGCGCGCAACGCCGGCATCTCCTGGTGGGGCAATGTGCGCTTTGAGAAGACCTTCACGCCCGAGCTGGCCGAGCTGATGGCCGACAGCGGCTGCATCGCCATCTCCGGCGGTCTGGAAGTGGCGTCCGACCGGCTGCTGGCGCTGATGAAAAAAGGCGTGACCGTGGACCAGGTTGCACGTGTGACCAAGGCGTTTTCGGAGGCCGGCATCCTGGTCCATGCCTATCTGATGTACGGCTTTCCGACGCAGACCGTGCAGGACACGGTGGACGCGCTCGAGTATGTGCGCCAGCTGTTCCTCAACGGCTGTATCCAAAGCGGCTTCTTTCACCGCTTCAGCTGCACCGTGCACTCGCCCGTGGGCCTTAACCCCGAGGAATACGGCATCGAGCTGCCGCCGCTGCCCGAGGGCAACTTTGCCAAGAACGACCGTCCCTTCATCGACCCCACGGGCGTCGATCACGACGCACTGGGCGCGGCACTCAAGAAGGCCATCTACAACTTCATGCACGGCATCGCGCTGGAGGAGGATGTGCGCATGTGGTTCCCGTTCAAGGTGCCCAAGCCTACGGTCAAGCGCGATCGCATTGCGCGTGCGCTGCAGCAGAAGCAATGAATTTGATAGCTTTTTGCGCTTGCTGATCAATCACTTCATATCTATTTATCAATGAAATCATTGATGGGTTGGCGCTGGAAGCTATGTATTTGATAGTCTGACGTTCTGCCGCCGTTTTCCCGCGTGTGCAAGAGACCACAGTCCCTGGTTTACCAGTGCTTGCACGACCCCAGCGGGCAAGCACTGCTTGCCATAATCTGCTCCGTTTTTGATATCTCCAAGGAGCGATGGGATGGGAATGTTTCAATGGACGGAGCGATCGTCCGATGTCTTGCAGGGCGGTGGCGTCATCGGCCCCGATGAGCGACTGCCCTGGACGCAGACCGGTTTGATGGGTATCCAGCACGTGATCGCCATGTTCGGCTCCACCGTGCTGGCCCCCATCCTCATGGGGTTCGATCCCAATCTGGCGGTGTTGATGAGCGGCATCGGCACGCTGATCTTCTTTCTCATCACCGGCGGCAAGGTGCCCAGCTATCTGGGCTCTTCCTTTGCCTTCATCGGCGTGGTCAACATCGCCACCGGCTACGTGGCCAGCCAGGGCCCAGCCAACGCCAATATCGGCGTGGCGCTGGGCGGCATCATTGCCTGCGGCTTTGTCTACATGCTGGTCGGTCTGCTGGTGCAGATGGTGGGCACGGCCTGGATCGAACGCTTCATGCCGCCCGTGGTGACGGGCGCCGTGGTGGCCATCATCGGCCTGAACCTGGCCGCGATTCCCATCAAGAACATGGCGTCCAACAACTTCGAGTCCTGGATGCAGGCGCTGACCTTTGTCTCCGTGGCGCTGGTGGCCGTGTTCACGCGCGGCATGCTGCAGCGCCTGCTGATTCTGATCGGCCTGATCATTGCCAGCGTGCTCTACGCCGTCTTCACCAACGGCCTGGGCTGGGGCAAGCCGGTGGACCTGAGCGGCGTGCTCAATGCCGCCTGGTTCGGCATTCCCAGCTTCCATGCGCCGGTGTTCACCAGCAATGCCATGCTGCTGATCGTGCCCGTGGTCATCATCCTGGTGGCTGAGAACCTGGGCCATATCAAGGCCGTGACCGCCATGACGGGCAAGAACCTGGACCAGTACATGGGTCGTGCCTTCATCGGTGACGGCGTGGCCACCATGGTCTCCGGCGCAGCCGGCGGCACGGGCGTGACCACCTATGCCGAAAACATCGGCGTGATGGCGGCGACCCGCATCTACTCCACGGCCGTGTTCTTTGTGGCGGCCTTGCTGGCCGTGCTGCTGGGCTTCTCGCCCAAGTTCGGTGCGCTGATCCAGGCCATTCCCCTGCCCGTGATGGGCGGTGTCTCCATCGTGGTGTTCGGCCTGATCGCCATTGCCGGCGCCAAGATCTGGGTGGACAACAAGGTGGACTTCTCCGACACCAAGAATCTGATCGTGGCTGCCATCACCCTGATCCTGGGCACCGGGGAATTCACGCTGAGGTTCGGCGAATTCGCGCTGGGCGGCATCGGCTGCGCCACTTTTGGCGCCATCATCCTGTATGCGCTGCTGACCATGGGCGAGCGCAAATCTGAAACCAAGGTACAGGCCAAGTGAGTGCCAACATGTAATCGGGGGAACATTCCCCTGACAGCAGCGCGGGGCCTTTGCCAAGAATCCCGGTATTAATGTTCCGCGCTGGTAACATTTCTCTCTGGAGATATGCCGCCCTACCCGGGCGGTTTTTTTTGGAGGTGCCAGCCTGAGCGCCGAGCATGAGCCGCAAGAATGCCAGCGCGTTGGCGCCGGTCAGGCTCGCGTGCCGGGCCGGGGCCTCTGAGTTTGGAGCATGCAATGTCCATCGCAGATCGCGTACGTTACCCAGAATTCCTCTCGCGCGTCATGACGGCCGAAGAGGCCGCCGCCCTGATTCCCCACGGTGTCAATGTCGGCATGAGCGGCTTTACCGGAGCCGGTTATCCCAAGGCGTTGCCACAGGCCATAGCGGCCCGTGCCAAGGCCGAGCATGCCCAGGGCAAGCCCTACAAGATCAATGTCTGGACCGGCGCGTCCACCGCCGCCGAATGCGACGGCGTGATGGCCGAAGCCCATGCACTGGGTCAGCGCCTGCCCTTCAACACCGATCCCATCGCGCGCAAGGCCGTGAACTCGGGTGAGATCGACTTCATCGACATGCACCTGTCCCATGTGGCGCAGCATGCCTGGTTCGGCTTTCTGGGCCATATGAACATCGCCGTGATCGAGGTGCTGGGCGTGACCGCCGACGGCCTGCTGATACCGTCGACTGCCGTGGGCAACAACAAGACCTGGCTGGAGATCGCCGACAAGGTGATTCTGGAAGTCAACACCAAGCCACCCGCCCGGATGGAGGGCATGCACGACATCTACTACGGCACGGCCATCCCGCCGCGCCGCATGCCCATCAACATGACGCATGCCGACGACCGCATCGGCGATGCCTACCTGAAGGTGGACCCCACCAAGGTCGTGGCCGTGGTCGAGACCCACAAGGGCGACCGCGACAATGTGTTTGCCACACCGGACGAGAACTCCCAGAAAATAGCCGGCTACATCATCGACTTTCTGGCCCACGAGATGAAGATGGGCCGCCTGCCAAAGGAAATGCTGCCCATCCAGTCGGGTGTGGGCAATGTGGCCAATGCCGTGCTGGCAGGCTTGCTGACCGGCCCGTTCGAGAACCTGCTGGGCTTTACCGAAGTGCTGCAGGACGGCATGCTGGATCTGCTGCGCGCGGGCAAGATGAGCAAGGCCTCGGCCACCTCCATCTCGCTGTCTGCCGCGGCCTACAAGGACTTCGAGGACAACATCGACTTCTACCGCGAGCGCATCATCCTGCGCCCGCAGGAAATCTCGAACCACCCCGAGCTGGTGCGCCGCCTGGGCATCATCGCCATGAACTCGATGATCGAGGCCGACATCTACGGCAACATCAACTCCACCCATGTCATGGGCACAGGCATGATGAACGGCATCGGCGGCTCGGGCGACTTTGCTCGCAACGGCTATCTGTCCTTCTTTGTCACGCCTTCGGTGGCCAAAGACGGCAAGATCAGCTGCATCGTGCCCATGTGCTCGCATGTGGACCACACCGAGCATGACACCCAGATCATCGTCACCGAGCAAGGCCTGGCCGATCTGCGCGGCCTGTCGCCCAAGCAGCGTGCGCAAGTCATCATCGACAGGTGTGCCCATCCGGACTACCGCGCCCAGTTGCAGGACTATTTCGACCGCTCGCGCCAGCAGGGTGCACAGCACACGCCGCATATCCTGACCGAGGCACTGTCCTGGCATCAGCGCTTCATGGACAAGGGCGATATGCGTAGCTGAGCTACCCCCTGAGCCGCTGCACCTGGGCGGCTCCGCGGCTTCCCCCCAGGGGGACGACACCCTTGCTGCGGGGCGGCGGGGCCGCCTAGGCCCTTGCTTGGTGTCTCTGATCTGGTAGCTGGTGAACGGGTCGCCGTGTACTAGTCCGCTTGGTGCTGGCGTCTGCTGCTCCAAGTCCTTAGCATCGAAGGACGCTCTGCAAGGAGCGTCCTTTTTTCATGCACCACAAGGACTGGTATGGCGATCTGGACCCGAGAGCTCGATCTGAAAGCGCTGAACGCAGGCAGCGCAAACACTGCAATTTCCCACCTGGGCATTGAGTTCACCGAATACGGCGACGACTATGTGCGCGCACGCATCCATGTGGATGAACGCACCTGCCAGCCCTATGGCATTTTGCACGGTGGTGTCAGCGTGGTGCTGGCCGAGACGCTGGGGTCGATGGCCGCGGCCTGCAGCATTCCCGAAGGCTACCGCTGCGTGGGCCTGGGCGTGACTGCCAATCATGTGCGAGCAGGCCGCAAGGGCAGCTGGATCACCGCCACGGCGCGGCCCACGCACCTGGGGCGCACCACGCATGTCTGGGCGGTGGAGCTGCGTGATGAAGAGGGCAAGCTGACCTGCAACTGCATTCTGACGATGGCGATCCTGCCGCCAGAGGCCGCAAAGAATGTGCGACTGGATGCGGCTTCGTTGGGTGGGGTGCAGTAGGTTTTTGGTTTGCGAGACCGCTTTGTTTTGAGGATATAGGCCGGGGCGAGTCCCGGCCTCTGTCCATAAATCAGGTACCCAGTTTCACTCCAAACATCAAACAGAGGAGGTCTCAAAAGCTTATCTATCAGACGTGAACAGCTATCAAAACAAGACGACAGTCAAACTCCCAACAACGCCGACAGTTTCTCCGGCTGCTGCAGCAGATCCACGGACTGAGCCTGCAAGGCCAGTCGGCCTTTTTCCATCACCACGGCTTTGTCGGTATGGGCCAGCACCTTCTTGTAGTCCCGGTCCACGATCAGCGTGGAGATGCCGGTTTCCCGAATCTGGGCAATCACGCGCCAGATTTCGGCCACCACCAGCGGAGCCAGGCCCTCGGTGGCTTCATCCAGAATCATGAGGCGAGGATTGGTCATCAGTGCGCGGCCGATGGAGACCATCTGCTGCTCGCCGCCCGAGAGTTGATCGCCGCCGTTGGACAGTCGCTCCTTGAGACGTGGAAAGGTTTCCAGCACACGTTCGTAGGTCCAGCCCCGGCTGCCGTCCAGGCCGGCTCTGGCGCTCATTAGGAGGTTTTCCTTGACGGAGAGATTGGGGAATACGCCGCGCCCTTCGGGGACATAGCCAATGCCAAGACGCGCCATTTTCTCGGGGGCGGAATTCGTCACCTCCTTGCCGTCGGCAAACACCCGGCCCGAACGTGCCGCCACATAGCCCATCAGCGTGCGGATCAGCGTGGTTTTGCCCATGCCGTTGCGGCCCAGCAGGCCCACGGCCTGGCCCTGGGGCAGATCCAGCGAGATGCCGTGCAGGATATGGCTGTCGCCGTAGAAGCTGTGCACCTCTTGCAGGCTGAACATGGCATGGTTCGAAGCCCCGGAAAGTGGGCGCGTGCCTGTGCCAGAGGCACCAAGCAAGGGCTGCCCCGCAGCGATGGTGCCGTCCCCCGAGGGGGAAGCGGCAGAGCCGCTCAGGGGGGGCTTTGTTTCAAGCATGCTCTTCCTCTCCCAGATAGGCGGTGCGCACGACCGGGTCGTTGCGAATCTGATCGGGCGTGCCCGTGGCCACCACGCTGCCGTTGACCATGACGGTGATGCGATCGGCAATGCGAAAAACGGCATCCATATCGTGCTCCACCAGCAGCACGGCATGCGCGGATTTGAGCTCCTGCAGCAGCTCCAGCATGCGTTCTGTCTCTTCGGCGCCCATGCCTGCCAGAGGTTCGTCAAGCAGCAGCACGCGGGGTGCTGTGGCCAGACACATGGCGACCTCCAGCTGGCGCTTGGCGCCGTGGCTGAGGCTGCCGGCGATGCGCTCGGCATGCTGGGCAAGACCTGCGCGCTGCAGCGCAGATTGCGCCCGCTGCATGCTGGCTGCGCAATGCTGGGCCGATTCCCAGATGCGCCAGGGCCTTGGTAGGGCCTGGGCCTGGGCCGTGAGGCGACAGTTCTCCAGCACCGTGAACTCGGGAAAGATGGTGGTGCGCTGATAGCTGCGCCCGATGCCGGCCTTGGCGCGCTGCGGCTGCGGCATCTGCGTGACGTCCCGGTCTTCAAGCGCAATGCTGCCGCTGCTGGCCGCTATCTCGCCCGAGAGCATGTTGATCAGCGTGGACTTGCCTGCGCCGTTGGTGCCGATGACGGCATGGACCTCGCCCTGGTGCAGATCCAGGTCCACATTGTTCACGGCCACCAGCCCGCCAAAGCGCCGCGTCAGGCCGCGCACCGACATCTGGGGAGCATTTTCCGCATCAGCCATGATCTGCTCCTTGCTGGCCAGCGCTTGCCGACTGAGACTTCTGCGCTGCAGCCTTCTTCTGCCATTTGTCGTTGATGCCCACCAGACCCTTGGGCAGCAGCGCGACCAGCGCGATGATGGCGATGCCCAGCGTCAGCTGCCAGTGGTCTGCTGCATTGCCAACGATGGCATGTGTGCTCAGCAGCTCCTTGAGCAGCACAAAGGTGATGGTGCCCAGCACGGCACCGCGCAGCGAGCCCACGCCACCCAGAATCAGCATCAGCAGTACCTCGCCGGAGTGGTGCCAGGCCAGCAGCTCTGGGTTGACCACGGCATCGCGTGCGGCCAGCAGAAAGCCCGCCAGACCCGCCAGCGCACCGGCAATCACAAAGCCGGCGAGCTTGTAGCCGTAGGTGGCAAAGCCGGCAGCGCGCATGCGCTGCTCGTTGACGCGAATGCCGGCCAGCGCATGGCCGAAGCGGGAGTGGCGCAGCATGGCGATGAAGGCATAGACCAGCACCAGCGCGGCCAGTACCACGAAGTACTGCGTGCTGCTGCTTTCCATGTCCAGTGCGCCTATGGCCGGGCGCTGCATCAGATAGATGCCGTCGCTGCCGCCGAAATAGCCCACGTCGTGCACGACAAAGAAAGCCAGTTGAGCGAATGCCAGCGTGACCATGATGAAGTACACGCCCTTGGTGCGCAGACTCAGGGCGCCCACCACCAGCGCATACAGGCCCGAGACACCGACGGCGGCGCCGAGCATGACGAGAAAGTTGCTGCCGTCCTGGCCGGCGGCCTTCACCGCAGCATAGGCACCGAGCCCGAAGTAGGCCGCATGGCCCAGGCTGACCAGCCCTGCGCCGCCCACCAGGATATGCAGGCTCAGCGCAAAGATGGACAGGATCATGATCTTGACCACCAGATCGGAGAGATAGGCCGACCAGAAGGGCTGTGCGGCAGCCAGCAGCGCTGCAGCAGCCAGCGGCAGCACCACAGCTACCCACACGCTTTTGGCGCGAATGGGGCGGCTCTGGTTGGTGACGGCCGGTGCTTCTGCATAGGCCTGATTGGATTGCGGCAGCGGCGTATAGGAGGTATCGCTCATATCAGTGATCCTTGACACTGCTTGCAGAACTGGCGTGAGCCAAGCAGGGGACATGGGGCAAGGGCCTGGCCGGCCGCCCCGCAGCGAAGGTGTTGTCCTCCTCCCGCGTGGCGAGCGAGGGGGGAAGGCGCGAAGCGACTCAGGGGGAACTTCATCATCTCTTGCCCATCAGGCCTTCCGGGCGCCATACAAGGATCACGGCCATGAGCAGATAGATGCTCATGCCGCTGAGCTCCTGAAAGAACACCTTGCCGAAGGTATCCACAAAGCCCACTAGCAGCGAGGCAATCAGCGCGCCGGTGATCGAGCCTATGCCGCCGATGACCACCACCACAAAGCAGATGATGAGCACGCTGGAGCCCATATTGGGGTAGACCGAACTCATGGGCGCCGCGATCATCCCGGCCAGGGCCGCCAGGGCGACGCCCACGGCAAAGACGATGCGGTACAGGCGCTTGATGTTGATGCCCAGGCCGCGCACCATGTCGCGGTTGCTGGCACCGGCACGAATCATCATGCCCAGACGCGTGCGGTTGACGGTGTAGTACATCAGCAGCGCCACCAGCAGGCAGGCAGCGGCTGCAAACACGTTGTACCAGGGGTACTGCATCATGCCCATCAAAGGGAAGCTGCCGGCCAGCCAGGCCGGCTTTTCCACACCATGCACATCGTTGCCCACGAGGATGGCGCGCAGGCCTTCAAACACCAGAATCAGGCCATAGGTCATCAGCACCTGCTGCAGGTGATCGCGTTCGTAGAGAAAACTGAAGAATGCCCATTCGAGAAAATAGCCCAGCACCACGGCCAGCACCACGCCGGCCAGCAGCATGATGATGAAATGCTGGCCCAGGTACGGTGCGAGCGAGAACGCCACATAGGCACCAATCATGTAGAAGCTGCCATGGGCGAGGTTGATCACCCCCATGATGCCGAAGATCAGCGTCAGGCCAGAGGCCAGCAGAAACAGAAGCAGTCCGTACTGAACAGAGTTCAGACACTGCACCAGAAAAGTGGCGAGATCCACGGCAATCCTTGTTGAAGCAGGAGGCTGCAAAGCGAGACATACAGCCCGGCGAATCGTCGATTCGCGCTGGAGACGAGGCGCTCTGTCGCAGGCGGCACCGAAGGTGCGGCAGGACAGAGCAACCAGGTATCGAGGGCGGTATGGCTCGCGTCTATTACATGCGGCAGCCGCGGGCTGGGTCCGCCAGAGCCTTCACTGCCACGCTGATCTTCTTGTTCTCCTTGCCGTCAACCTTGCGCAGATAGATGTCCTGCACGGGATTGTGTGCCTTGCTCAAGGTGAAGTCGCCGCGCGGGCTGGCAATAGTGGCTTTCTCGATGGCTGTACGGAAGACGTCTTTCTTGCCGATGTCGCCACCGGCGGCCTTCAGGCCCACGGCCAGCATCTGTGCGGCGTCATAGCCTTGCACAGCATAGACATCGGGCTGCAGCTTGTAGTTCTTGGCGTAATTGGTGCGGAAGGCCTGATCGCGCGCCGTACCCAGTTCGTCGGCATAGTGCAGCGTGGTCAGCATGCCCTGGGCGGCCTCGCCCTGAGCGTCCAGCGTGCCGTCGGTCAGAAAGCCCGGTCCGTAGAGCGGAATGGTCTTGGACAGGCCCGAGGCGTGATAGTCCTTGACGAATTTCACGGCACCTGCGCCCGCGAAGAAGGAGAACACGGCATCGGGCTTGGCCGCTGCGATCTCGGTCAGCAGAGCCTGGAATTCGACGTTGGGAAACGGCAGCGTCAGCTGCTTGCTGACCTTGCCGCCGCTTTTCTCGAAGCCTTCCTTGAAGCCGTTGACGGCCTCTTCACCGGCGGCGTACTTCCAGGTCAGGGTCATGGCATTTTTCTTGCCTTCCTTGGCTGCGACCACGCCCATAGGGTAGGCCGTCTGCCAGTTGGAGAAGGAGCTGCGGAAGATATTGGGAGCGCACATGGGGCCGGTGACTGCATCGGCTCCCGCATTGGGCACGATGAGCACGGTGCCGCTTTCCTTGGCGGCCTTGGCCATGGCCATGGCCACGCCGGAGTGCACGGTGCCGACGATCACATCGACCTTGTCGCGCTTGATGAGGCGGTTGACGTTGTCCGTTGCCTTGGCGGGATCTGACTCATCGTCGACCTTGAAGTATTCGATCTCGCGCCCGCCCAGCTTGCCGCCTTGCTCGGCTACCTGCATGCGAAAGCCGTTCTCGATCGCCACGCCCAGGGCTGCATAAGTGCCGCTGAAAGGCAGCATGAAGCCGACCTTGATCTTCTCCTGCGCGATGGCGCTGCTGCCGCTTGCGGCGGCAGCCAGTGCGATTGCGCTCCATATTGCCCATTGCTTGCTCATGCTTGTCTCCTGCTGGTTGATGGACGAATGCCGGCTTACTCTCAGATCAACGGTTATGACTGGCTGTGGTGCTGGGGTTGGCACTGATGCACGAGCGCACTCTAACAACTTTAGGTTTAAAGCAATACCAGCGATTGCCCTAGTTTGTGACTACTGTTTTGATAGCTTCTTGCAACCTTGCGATAAGCAATTAGCGCGGCTTGGATTCCAGCTCACGCAAACGAAAGCGCTGGATCTTTCCTGTCGCGGTCTTTGGCAGCTCATCGACAAATTCAATGAGGCGCGGGTATTTGTAGGCGGCCAGCCGATTCTTCACAAAGGCCTTGAGTTCGGCCTCGCTGGCGCTCTGGCCGGGCTTGCACACCACATAGGATTTGGTCTTGGTCAGACCCTGTTCGTCGGTCACGCCGATCACGGCCGCCTCAAGTACGGCAGGGTGCTGCTGCAGCGTGGATTCGACCTCGAAGGGCGAGACATAGATGCCGCTGACCTTGAGCATGTCGTCGCTGCGGCCTGCATAGGTGTAGTAGCCGTCGGCATCGCGCACATATTTGTCGCCGCTCTTGAGCCAGGCACCCTGGAAGGTGTCGCGCGTCTTGTCGCGGTTGGCCCAGTACATCAGGGCCGCGCTCGGGCCCTTGATGTAGAGGTCGCCGATCTCGCCATCGGCCACGGGCTGTCCGTCCTCGCCGCGCAGCTCCACCGCATAGCCGGGCACAGGTTTGCCGGTGCTGCCGTAGCGTATATCGTCCGGGCGGTTGGAGAGGAAGATATGCAGCATTTCGGTGGAGCCGATGCCGTCCACGATATCGGCGCCGAAGTGGGTCTTGAAGCGATGGGCAATCTCGGCCGGCAGAGCTTCGCCCGCCGAGGAGCACATGCGCAGGCTGACCTGTTCGCGTGCAGGCAGGGTGGGGTGAGCCAGCATGCCCGCAAAGCCCGTAGGCGCTCCGAAAAACACCGTGGGCTGGTGTTCGGTCCAGCGCCTGAAGGTGGCTTCCGGCGTGGGGCGCTCGGCCATCAGCACCACGCTGGCTCCCACGCTCAAGGGGAATGTCAGGGCGTTGCCAAGACCGTAGGCGAAGTAGAGCTTGGCGGCGGAAAAGCAGACATCGTTTTCGTTCAGGCCCAGCACCGGTTTGCCATACAGCTCGGCCGTCCAGTAGGGGTTGGCGTGGGTATGCACCGCCCCCTTGGGTTTGCCGGTGGAGCCCGAGGAATACAGCCAGAAGCCGGGGTCGTCGCCCATGGTTCTGGCGGCATGAGCGAGCGGCGTTTGCTGCTGCAGCCAGGGCTGCAGCGGCTCGAAGGCCGGCGGCAGGCCTTGCGGTGCTTCATCGGGCCTGGCGACCCAGATATGGTTGACCTCATGCTGCGCCTGCTCCAGGGCCTGCTGCACCACGGCAACCAGCGCGCCATTGGTCACGATCGCCTGAGCACGGCAATGCTCGAGCATATAGGCATAGTCGGCGGCCGTGAGCAAGGTATTCACCGCCACCGGCACCACGCCTGCGTACATGGCTCCCAGAAATGAGACCACCCACTCGCGCATATCGTGCATGACCAGCAGCACGCGCTCCTCGCGATGGATGCCGGCAGCGAGCAGGCCATGGGCCAGGCGGCGCGCCTGCTCCTGCAGCTGGGCATAGCTGAGCGTGCCCTGGTCATCGGTGTAGGCGTTCTTGTCTCCCCGCAGCTGGTTGAGATCGAACAGATGCTGGGCGAAGTTGAAGGGCTGAGTGAAGTCGGTCATGGCTCATGCTCCCGTCGTTTCGGCCAGCGCCTGCAGAAGCTGTGGTGCGGCTTGTATGGCGCTTTTGCGATGATAGAAGTCCAGTGCCCGCAGGCCGCCGAGTTCGGAGCCGCCGCCGGCGCGGCCCGGACCGCCATGCAGGGACTGGGGCATGACATTGCCGTGGCCGGTATGCAGCCTGGCGACAGCGGGGGTTACTACATGCACGCGGCCATGGCTGGCTGCGAGATCGGTGGCGGCTGCGGCCAGTGCCTTGTCGTCATCGCCATAGATCGAGCAGACCAGCGAGCCCTGTCCGCGATGTGCAAGTGCCAGGCCATGTGCCAGGTCACGGTAGGGCATGAGAGTGGCCACGGGGCCAAAGACTTCCATGTCATGCACGAGTGCACTGCCATCGGGGTCCTGTGTTCCCAGCAGCACGGGCTGGGCGCAGGCGGCAATCGCCGGGTCGGCATCGATCAGCGCATTGCGCCGGCCGTCATGCAGGGCCGTGGTGTGCTCCAGCAACCGGCCCAGGCCCTGCTGCACGCTGTCGTACTGCTCGCGGTTGACCAGAGATCCCATGCGCACAGCGTCGTTGCGCGGGTTGCCTACGGTGATTTTGGCCAGTTGTGCACCGATGGCCTGGGCCACACCGTCGTACAGAGCTTGCGGTACCAGCACGCGGCGTATGGCCGTGCATTTCTGGCCGGATTTGACCGTCATTTCTCGCACCACTTCACGCGCCAGCAAGGCGCTGGCTTCGCTGTCCGGGCCATGGCCGGGCAGCAGCAGCGCGCAGTTCACGCTGTCGGCCTCGATATTGCTGCGCACCGAATGGCGGCTGATGGCCGCGTGAGAGCGTATGGTCGCAGCCGTCTCCGCAGACCCTGTGAACGAGACCACATCCATGGGCTGCAGCTGATCGAGCAATCCGGCGGCACTGCCGCAGATGACGGACAGCGCCCCCGGCGGCAATATGCCGGCATCGATCACATCCCTGACCATGCGCTGGGTCAGCCAGGCGGTGGCCGTGGCCGGCTTGACGATGACGGGCACGCCCGAGAGCAGGGCCGCAGCCGCTTTTTCCCACAGCCCCCAGGCAGGGAAGTTGAAGGCGTTGATGAACAGCGCCACGCCGCGTGTCGGGACCTGGATATGCCGGGACAGAAAAGCGCCGTCCTTGGCCAGCGCCACGGCTTCGCCGTCGCTCAGATGCTTCGCATCGCCGAGCGCCGCGCCCCATCTGGCGTATTGATTCAGGGTGTAGATGCCGCCATCCACATCGACGGCGGTATCGTTTCTGACGGTGCCGCTGTTGGAGGTGGAAATCTCGTAATACGCATCGCGCCGGCTTTGCAGCAGGGTCGCGATATCGGCCAGCAGTCTGGCGCGCTCCGCATAGCTCAGCGCGCGCAGCGCCTTGCCGCCAGTATCGCGTGCGAAGGCAAAGGCGGCGCCCAGATCAAGCCCTGTGGCATCGACACGCACCAGCTCTGCTCCCAGTACCGGGTCGCGTAACAAACTGCCCGGGCCGCTGCCGGTTTGCCAGCGGCCAGCCACATGGTTGGCTAGTAACTCGGTCATGGGGGTCTCCTGAAGTGCTGTTCTGATCAGCATCAAATCCTTGATGAAACATGCAATATTGTGCGTGCAATCAAAAGATAAATACGTGACAATGCAGTGTCAAGCAATATATTGCATGATTCGCGTTAACCCCGACTGTTTATCATTCACGGCCTCTGAGGAGCTTTATGGATCAGTTAGACATGGCATCCGCGTCGGTTGCGGAAGGGGATGAAGCGGGCAAAAGCCCGCTGCTGCAGGCCTTGGGCGAGAGGGTGCGCAATCTGCGTGCGCGTCGCGGTCTCACGCGCCGCGGGCTGGCTTCGGCGGCCGTGGTGTCCGAGCGCCATCTGGCCAATCTCGAATACGGCACGGGCAATGTCTCCATCCTGGTGCTGCAGCAGATCGCGCATGCACTTCAGTGCAGCATGGCCGAGCTGCTGGGCGATGTGACGACGGCCAGTGCCGAATGGCTGTTGCTGCGCGAATTGCTGGAAGGCCGCAGCGAGGCCGATTTGCAGCGCGTGCGACTGGCGGCCGGAGAGATTCTGGGAACGGCGCCCATGGGCGATCCGCACCGGGCTTCGCGCATTGCCCTGATAGGCCTGCGTGGCGCGGGCAAGTCCACGCTGGGGCGTATGCTGGCAGAGCAGCTGAATGTGCCGTTTCTCGAGCTGAACCAGGAGATCGAGCGAGTGGCCGGTTGCAGCGTGCGCGAGATCTATGACCTCTATGGAGCTGGCGCCTATCGTCGTTACGAGCGCCGTGCACTGGAAGAGGCCGTACAGATCTACAGCGACGTGGTGATTGCCACGCCGGGAGGCATTGTCTCGGACCCCGCGACCTTCAACGAGTTGCTCAGCCACTGCACCACGGTCTGGCTGCAGGCCCAGCCCGATGAGCATATGAGCCGTGTCGTGGCTCAGGGCGACACGCGGCCCATGGCGGCCAATCCCGAGGCCATGGATGATTTGCGCCGGATTCTGGACGGCCGATCGGCCTTTTATTCCAAGGCTGACCATGTGCTGGACACCAGCGGAAAGAGCGTGGCGCAAAGCCTCAAGCAGCTGAAAGTGCTGGTCGCAGCCTGACGGTATTCACAGGGGCAGGGCACGCTCCAGCACGGCGGCGATGTCCAGCCCAGCCGGGTCGAATGCTCCGACCACCATGGCCCCGTTCTGCGCGCCCAGGCGGGTGTGGATGAAGCCATCGGCCATGGGGTCGGGCGCATGTCTGTGCAGGAGGCAGGCCTGGGCCAGCAGACACAAGTCCTGCACCAGTCGACGGGCCTGCGGCTCCAGTGCCTCGGGGGAAGCGGACAGGCGTTTGGCCAGCGATTGCGCCGTGGACGTCAACAGGGGCTGGCCGGCAGCCATATCGCCGAGATCCTGCAACAGCAGGCGCGTGGCCTCGGGCTCTCGGCCCATGGCGCGCAGCACGTCGAGACACATCACATTTCCAGAGCCTTCCCAGATGGAGTTGACCGGCGCTTCGCGGAACAGGCGCGCGACTATGCTGTCCTGTACATAACCGTTGCCGCCAAAGACCTCCATGGCTTCGCCCGTGATCTCCACCGAGCGCTTGCAGACCCAGAATTTGGCGGCCGGAGTCATGATGCGCTTCCAGGCGCGAGCCAGCAGATCGCCTTCGGCCTCCAGCTCATAGGCCTGAGCCAGATGCATGGCGAGCTGCATGGAGGCTTCGCTTTCGAGTGCCAGGTCCGCGAGCACGGTGGCCATCAGGGGCTGATCCGCGAGATGTCTGCCAAAGGCCGAGCGCTGGCGCGCATAGGCAATCGACTGCACGGTTGCGCTGCGCAAAATGGCCGCGCTGCCCAGCACGCAGTTCAGCCGCGTGTAGCTGGCCATTTCGATGATGGTGGGAATGCCTCGGCCTTCCTCGCCCATGAGAATGCCCCAGGCGTCCTGCAGTTCCACTTCCGAGCTGGAGTTGCTGCGGTTGCCTATCTTGTCCTTGAGGCGCTGCACACGCACGGGGTTCTTGCTTCCGTCAGGGCGCCAGCGCGGCACGAAAAAGCAGGCATGACCGCCGAGCTCACCGCTTGCCGTGGCCATGCGAGCCACCACCAGATGGGCGTCGCACATGGGGGCCGAGAAAAACCATTTGTGGCCGCGCAGCAGATACTCGCCGCCGCGACCTCCCTCATGCACGGGGCGAGCCACCGTGGTGTTGGCGCGCACGTCCGAGCCGCCCTGTTTCTCCGTCATGCCCATGCCTATCCAGATGGATTTTTTCTGGCTCAAGGGCAGATCGCGTGCGTCGTACTCGTGGCTGAACAACCGGGCCTGCAACTGGCTCCACAGCTGCGGCTCTTTTTGCAGCACGGGGATGGCCGCGGTGGTCATGGTGGCTGGGCATAGCGTGCCTTGCTCCACCTGGCCGTGCAGGTAAAAGCCGGCGGCCCAGGCGCTCCAGCGGCCGCGGCTTGGGCTCTCAAAGGGCAAGGAGATCAGGCCCTGTTTGCGATACAGCTCCATGAGGCGGTGCCAGCTGGGGTGGAATTCCACGGCATCTAGCACACGCCCGCGTGCGTCAAAACGCTGCAGCTCGGGCGTATGGCGGTTGGCGAGTTCGGCATGCTCCCAGTTGTGCTTCTCGCCAAGCTGTTGCGCAAAGCGGTTCAGAGCCGGCACAAAGCCCTGCGCCTGCTGGCGCTGCAGCACTTCCTGCAAGGCCGCATCGGCCTGCAGCAGATTGATGCCGGTCAGCTCATCGAACTGGTTAAAGACGTCATGGGTGTCCAGGGCCTGCATGCGATCACTCCTGTGGCTGTGCACTCGTCACAGGCCAATATAGAGCGCCGCATGGCCGACGCAAAGCGGGTTTTCAGCCGCCTTGTCGCCGGTGTTCAGCGCCTGCGTGCCTGCTCGTACAAGCCCATGACGCGCGGCACGTTACCCTCCAGCTGGCGTATGCGATCGGGGCCCGTCGGATGCGTGGAGAGAAAGCCTATGCCGCCTTCGCCCGTGGCCTGGCCCATTTTGCGCCACAGACTCACGGCGGCCTGCGGGTTGTAGCCGGCGCGTGCGGCCAGTTCCAGTCCGACCAGGTCGGCATCGCTTTCGTCATTGCGGCTGAACTTGAGGCTGAGCAATTGCCCGCCCAGGCGTGCAGCGGCATTGCCGATATCGCCCAGACCCAGCAATTGCGCGCCCAGCGATATGCCTATGCTGGTGGCCTGGTTCTTGGCCAGTTGCTCGCGCGAATGCTCGCGCAGGGCATGGGCCATCTCGTGGCCCATGATCATGGCGATCTCGTCGTCCGTCAGCTTGAGCTGGTCGATGATGCCTGTGTAGAAGGCGATCTTGCCGCCGGGCATGCAGAACGCGTTGATCTGCTTGCTGCCTATGAGGTTGACTTCCCAGCGCCATTGGCTGGCGCGCGGGTTCCATTGCGCGGCATAAGGGATGAGGCGCTGGGCAATGCTGCGCAGGCGCTGCAGCTGCGGGTTGCCGGCGTCTGCCAGCGCGCCCTGGGCCTTGGCCTTTTGCAGCAGCTCCTGGTATTGCTGGGTCGCAGAGTTTTCCAGCGTCTCGGCCGGCACCAGCTGGCGCATCACCGATGCCTTGCCGACCTCCACCTGCGCCTGCGCTGGCGCGTGCATCAGCGCAGCACAGACCAGTGCGGGCAGCAGGCAGTTGCGGGTGGCGGGCAGGCGCAGGGATGAGATGAGGGCGTGCATAAGCGCCAAGTCTATGCGAGCTGCAGTCTGCCTCGGGTCAGACGGTTTCTGCAGTCTTGCGCTCTGCCTGCACTACCAGCCACAGACCGCCGATCACGCCGAGCAGACCGATCACGGACCACCAGGCGGGGCGCTCGCCGACCACCAGCAGCGACAGCGCAAAAGCGGTGATCGGCTCGGCCTTGCTCAGTGCCACGCCGGTCGCGGCAGACATGCCGCGCAGGCCCACGGAGAACAGCAGATAGGCAAAGCCCGTGGCGAACATGCCCAGATAGATCACCACTGCCCAGCCGCTGGCGCTGATCTGCAGCGGCCCGCCCAGCCAGGCCGAAACGGGCAGTGACAGCAGGGCCGCGCAGGCAAACACCCAGGCATTGACCGTGGCCACGCGCGATTGCAGCACCAGTGCCTGGTTGACCAGCGCGTAGGCGGCATAGGACAGACCGGCGAGCAGACACAGGGCCATGCCCGCCCATGGCAGATGCTGTCTGTCGGTGGCGGCCAGCGCCATGACAATGCCTCCGCCCACGCCGGTGCAGGTACCCAGCCACCATTGGAGACTGGGCATGCGCTTTTGCACCACGGCCTGCATCAGGCCGGCCCAGATGGGACCGCTGCCTATGGCCAGCGCCGTACCCAGGGCCACGCCGCTGGCCTTGACGCCGGCAAAGAAGCTGAGGTTGTAGATGGCCATGCAGAGGCCGCAGAACACGATACGCGCCCAGCGCATGGGCTGGCGCGCATGGCCTCGATCCAGCAGCAGCGCCAGCGCGCCAAAGAACAGCGCGGCCATGACCATGCGCAGGCCGCCCACCCAGTAGGGCGAGAGCTGTGCAGGCGCGAAATGCTGTGCCGTGCCCGTGGTGCCCCAGAGCATGGCAGCGGCCAGCACCAGGCCGACAGGGCCCAAGGCGCTGCGGGGTGATGGGGAAGAGATAGCGGAAGTGACAGACATGAGTGAGCCATCATGCGCGGGCCCGGGCCACCCATCTGTCGAGAAACGCTTGAAGTGAGGGGGCGGCTCAGCGGCGCTCACGCAACTGGCGCGATGTCAGGCCGCGCTCGCGCCGCAATGCATAGGCCAGGGCGCTGGCCGATGCGTAGCCGCAGCGCAGAGCGGTCGCTTCGAGTGCCGCCCCCTTTCTGAGCTGCAGCACGGCAGCGTCCAGACGCAGGCCGCGAAGCCAGTCCTGCGGCGTGCGATCCGTCAGCTCCACGAAACGGGCATGGAACTGGGCCACGCTCAGATGCACCAGGTCCGCCAGCCGGGCCGTGGGCCAGCTTTCATGCAAAGCCGCCTGCACTTGGCGCTGCAGCCACAGCAGATCCATGCCGCGACGTTGCAGCAAGGTGGGAGCCTGCAGCACCAGAGCCATCTGCGCGGCAACTGACAGGCTTGATTGGGGAAAGCGCAACGCCGGGGGCACGGCAAAGCGGCGCAGCTTGTCCAGCCCCTGGATCATGGGCGCATCGATCACCAGCACCTGGGTTTGCGGTGCTGCCAGATAGCCGTGGCCGGTACCTGCGGGAATGACCATGCCGCAGGCGCTGTCCACAAAGCTGGGCCTGCCACCCACCTCCAGCTCCATGCGGCCCTGCAGCGCAAACAGAATCTGGGCATGGTCATGGGCATGGGCCTGATGCTCGCCGCTGTAGCTGCGCACCGATGCCTGTGCCTGGTCAAGCACGGGGTGCGGGGATGCGGTGTCACGGCTCATGGCTAATCTTGCTTGCTTACAGAAAGAGACGGTGATCCGGCCAATGGTAGCGTCCGGCGACTGGCGTGGGCAACCGATAATGCCCTCTGCCTCAGAGAACCAGACCATGACCGAGTCGTCCCAAACAAGTCGCAACCCCTCCTCCGCAGATGTCGTCATCAAGCCCAAGCGCAGCTGGAGCCAGGCCTTCAAGGTCTATGCCCAGCCCACCAGCTTGCGCATGCTGGCTTTGGGTTTTTCGGCCGGCCTGCCGCTGTTGCTGGTGCTGGGCACCTTGAGCTTCTGGCTGCGCGAGGCCGATATCGATCGCACGACGATTGGCTTCCTGAGCTGGGTGGGTCTGGCCTATGCCTTCAAATGGGTGTGGTCTCCGCTGGTGGACCGCTTGCCCTTGCCTGCACTGACGCGCATGCTGGGGCGTCGCCGCAGTTGGCTGTTGTTTTCGCAGCTGCTGATCGTGGCGGGCCTGCTCGGCATGTCCTTCATGGACCCCAAGCAATCCCTGCAGCCGCTGGTGTTATGCGCGGTGCTGGTGGCTTTCGGCTCGGCTACGCAGGATATCGCGCTGGATGCCTATCGCATCGAGTCCGCCAAGGTCGACGATCAGGCGGCTCTGGCGGCCACCTACCAGACCGGCTATCGCCTGGCCATGATCTGGGCTGGCGCCGGCGTGCTGTGGGTGGCGGCCCAGGTTCAAGGTGATGTGCAGGGCTATATGGTGCAGGCCTGGCATGTGGCCTACACGGCCATGGCGGCGAGCATGCTGGTGGGCATGATCACGGTGCTGCTATCGCCCGAGCCTGAAGCTCGTCCCATGGCACCGGCACGCAATGCGGCCGAGTGGATCAAGGGCGCGCTGATCGCTCCGTTTGCCGACTTCATAGGCCGCTACCGCTGGCAGGCGTTGCTTCTGCTGGCGCTGATTGGTCTGTATCGCGTGAGCGACGTGGTCATGGGCATCATGGCCAATCCGTTCTATGTGGACATGGGCTATACCAAGGAAGAGGTGGCTGCCGTGACCAAGGTGTTCGGCGTCATCATGACGCTGCTGGGTGGCTTTGTGGGCGGCACCATGGCGGTGCGCTGGGGCGTGATGCGCGTGCTGATGCTGGGCGCCGTGCTGTCGGCATGCACCAATATTCTGTTTGCCTGGCTGGCTACGCGCGGCCACGATGTCTCGGCGCTGGTCTGGGTGGTCAGCGCCGACAATCTCGCCGGGGGAATCGCCTCGGCGGCCTTCATCGCCTATCTCTCGGGCCTGACCAACGTGCAGTACTCGGCCACGCAATATGCGCTGTTCAGTTCGATGATGCTGCTGGCCCCCAAGTGGCTGGCGGGTTTCTCGGGGGCGTTTGTCGATGCTTATGGTTACGAGGCGTTTTTCCACACCACGGCGTTGATGGGCTTCCCCGTGCTGCTGCTGATTTTCCTGGCATCCAGAGTAAAAATTGGCTCTGACGCTTGATGAACAAGCACTGACAGCTATTGTTTTTGAGCGACTCGGCGTTTACCCAACTTTACGCACCAGACAAGAGCAGGTCACCTGCGTGCTGCAGCATGGCGTCTTGAAGAAATACCGAGGCGCGAGCATGACTACACTGCCCCCTATGAGCACGCACCAACTTCTGATGATTGAGGACGACGTTCGCCTGGCGCAAATGGTGAGCGATTACCTGGGCAATAACGGCCTGGAAGTGACCCATATGGCTGACGGCAAAAGCGGCCTGGAACAGCTGCAGCCCGGCGATGGCGGCTCGGTCGAGCTGCCCGATCTGGTGATCCTGGACCTGATGCTGCCCGATATGGACGGTCTCGAAGTCTGCCGCCGCATACGTTCCATGCCTGGTGCCCCCGCACAGGTCCCGGTGCTGATGCTGACCGCCAAGGGTGATCCCATGGACCGCATCATCGGTCTGGAGCTGGGCGCCGACGACTATCTGCCCAAGCCTTTCGAGCCGCGCGAGCTGCTGGCCCGCATTCGCGCCATCCTGCGCCGTAAAGGCAGCGAGAGCCAGGCGGCCCCCGCCAATGCCGTCATGCGCTTCGGCAGCCTGGAAATCGATCGTGATGCCCGCACCGTGTCGGTGGGCGAGCAGCAGGCCGATCTCACTTCCTACCAGTTCGACCTGCTCGTGGCACTGGCCGAGCGCGCCGGTCGCGTTCTGACGCGCGACCAGATCATGGAAGCCGTGCGCGGCCGCGAACTGGAGGCCTTCGACCGCTCCATCGACGTGCACATGG
Organism: Comamonas sp. 7D-2; assembly: GCF_022749555.1. Classification (NCBI taxonomy): domain Bacteria; kingdom Pseudomonadati; phylum Pseudomonadota; class Betaproteobacteria; order Burkholderiales; family Comamonadaceae; genus Comamonas; species Comamonas sp. 7D-2. The sequence goes on from NZ_CP094238.1 coordinate 118,858, forward strand.
GCCGCATCCGCGCCGCCATCGAGGCCGACCCCAAGGCTCCCAAGCGCATTCTCACGGTGCGCGGCGTGGGCTATGTCTTTGCCAAGCAGCAAGACTGATGAAGCTGCTGCACATCTTCTCCCAGCGCCTCTATCTGCGCATCTGGCTGGCCGTGGTGGTCGGCGTGGCCGTGCTCACGCTGTGCGTGGCCTGGGCCTGGAATATTGCTGAAGAGCAGCGCGCACAGAACAGCACCACGCCTCCCTCGCGCGAGATGGTGCTCAAGGGCCCTGAGGGCGAGGTGCTGGTGGAGGGACGTGGCAACCGCATCTCCGGCTCGCCCGTGGATGGCGTGCGTTTTGAAATTGCCGCCAGAGACGGGCAGGTCTATGAGCTATGGATGGCGCCACGCGAGTGGCGTGAGGGCCGCCCTCCCCCGCGTGACGGTGCCGTCGCCTTCTGGCTGCGGCCGCCATTCGGCTTTCTGTGGATGCTGGGCCTGGTCGGCGTGGCGGTGGTTGTGGGTGTGTTCCCCATCATTCGCCGTCTGCTCAAGCGTCTGGAAAACCTGCAGCGCGGCGTCAAGCGCTTTGGCGAGGGTGATCTGTCGGTGCGCGTGCCCGAGCATGGGCATGACGAGGTGGCGGATCTGGCGCACCAGTTCAACGCTGCTGCAGCGCGCATAGAGACCTTGATGACCTCTCACAAATCTCTGTTGGCCAATGCCTCGCATGAACTGCGCTCGCCGTTGACGCGCATCCGCATGGGCCTGGAGTTCATGGGTGACGACCCGGCCAGTGCACGCGCCAAGGCCGAGATTCAGCGCAATATTGGCGAGCTTGACCAACTGGTCGACGAGATCCTGCTGGCCAGCCGCCTGGATTCCAGCGAGGTCGATGTGGGCACGGTGGAGTCGGTCGATCTGATCGGTCTGGCGGCCGAGGAGTGCGCGCGCATCGATGCCGATCTGGAGATGCAGACCGATGGTCCGCTTGAGGTGCAGGGGATCGCGAAACTGCTGCGCCGTGCCGTGCGCAATCTGCTGGAGAATGCGCGCCGCTACAGCGAGGGCGAGATCACTCTGTCCCTGTCCAAACAGGATGGCATGGCGTTGATCCGTGTCGAGGATCACGGCCCCGGGGTTCCCAAGGCGCAGCGCGAGCGTATCTTCGAGAAGTTCTATCGCCTGCCCGGGGCCAGCGAGCGCTCCGGCGGCGTGGGCCTGGGCCTGTCGCTGGTGCGCTCGATTGCCGAGCGCCATGGCGGCACCGTGCACTGCGAGGCGCGCCAGGACGGCCGCAGCGGTGCGAGCTTTGTGATCTGCCTGCCGCTGTCCTGAGCCGCTGCCCGGAAAAAAGCCCCGCAGGTTTCTGCCTGCGGGGCTTTTTGTTTCAGCGCGGCTGCTGGGCGGGGCGGCCTATGGAGACATAGCCCAGGCCATGGCTGGCAGGCAGGGCAGGCTCGTAGAGGTTGCGGCCGTCAAAAATCATTCTGTCGTTCAGTGTTGTGGCCAGCAGGTCGAAGTCCGGCGCACGGAAGATCTGCCATTCGGTCACGATGGCCAGACTGTCTGCATCCTGCACGGCAGCCAGGGGGCTGTCCACCAGCTCCAGGTCGGCACGCTCGCCGTAGATGCGACGGGCTTCCTTCATGGCAACGGGATCGTAGGCTTTCACCTTGGCACCGGCGGCCCAGAGCGACTCCAGAAGATTGCGGCTGGGCGCTTCGCGCATATCGTCGGTATTGGGCTTGAAAGCCAGGCCCCAGACGGCGATGGTCTTGCCCTCAAGCTGGCCGCTGTAGAAGGCGCTGATGCGCTCGAACAGCACATTGCGCTGGGCATGGTTGCGGTCCTCTACGGCATTGAGCAGCAGAGGCTCGAACTTGACCTCCCTGGCTGTGTGGATCAGCGCCTTCACGTCCTTGGGAAAGCAGCTGCCGCCATAGCCCACGCCCGGGTAGATGAAGTGGTAGCCGATGCGCGGGTCACTGCCAATGCCGCGGCGCACGGCCTCCACGTTGGCACCCAGCTTTTCCGCCAGGTTGGCAATCTCGTTCATGAAGCTGATCTTGGTCGCCAGCATGGCATTGGCCGCATATTTGGTCAGCTCGGCGCTTCGGACATCCATCATCACGATCTTGTCGCGATTGCGGTTGAAGGGAGCGTAGAGCTCGCGCAGCTTGGCTTCGGAAGCCGGGTTGCCGGTGCCTATGATGATGCGGTCCGGGCGCTGGCAATCGCCCACTGCCGCGCCTTCCTTGAGAAACTCGGGGTTCGACACCACATCGAAAGGGTGCTGCAGATTGCGCTGCGCAAGGCCTTCGGCAATCACGGCCGAGACCTTGTCCGCCGTGCCCACGGGCACAGTCGATTTGTTGATGACGATGCGCGGTCCGTCCATGTGCTGGGCGATGGTGCGGGCCACGGCCAGCACATATTGCAGGTCGGCGCTGCCGTCTTCGTCGGGCGGCGTGCCCACGGCCAGAAAGATCAGCTCGCTGTGCGCCACGCCTTCGGCGGCATTGGTGGTGAACTGCAAACGACCCAGTTGCTGGTTGTTGATGACGAGTGCATCGAGGCCTGGTTCATGGATGGGAATCTGGCCAGCCTTGAGTGCCGCGACTTTCTTCTCATCCACATCCACGCAAAGCACCTGGTGGCCGACATCGGCCAGCACGGCACCTTGCACAAGACCGACATAGCCGGTACCAAAGACAGTAACTTTCATACGCGATAAAAAGAGCGATACCAATCCACAAAATGCTGCACGCCCGTGGCCACGGGCATGGCTGGCGAGAAGCCGACCCAGGCTTGCAGGGCACGTGTGTCGGCCGAGGTGCTGTGCATGTCGCCGGGCTGTATGGGGAGCATTTGCTTGCGGGCGGTAATTTGCAGGGCGCCCTCCAGTGCCGCGATGTAGTCCATCAGCACGGTGGGCGAGTTGTTGCCGATATTGAAGATGCGATAGGGCGCGGTGCTGGTGCCGGGATTGGGATTCCGGCTGTCATAGCCGGCGTCGGGCGTGGCGGGCTTGTCCAGCACGCGCATGATGCCTTCGACGATATCGTCGATATAGGTGAAGTCGCGCACCAGCTTGCCTTCACCATAGACATCGATGCTCTCGCCCGCCAGCATGGCCTTGGTGAACTTGAACAAGGCCATGTCGGGGCGGCCCCAGGGGCCGTACACCGTGAAGAAGCGCAGGCCTGTGGTGGGAATGCCGTACAGGTGCGCATAGCTATGGGCCATCAGCTCATTGGCCTTCTTGGTGGCCGCGTAGTAGCTGATGGGGTGGTCCACCGCGTCGCTTTCGGCAAACGGCATCCTGGTGTTGCCGCCATAGACGCTGGAGCTGCTGGCATAGACCAGATGCTCGACCTGGTGCTTGCGGCAGCCTTGCAGGACATTGCCAAAGCCCAGCAGATTCGAGTCGGTATAGTCGTCGGGCTGATCGATGGAGTAGCGCACACCGGCTTGCGCGGCCAGGTGCAGAACTTTGCTGGGGGCTACCTCGGCAAACAGGTCGGCCATGCCTTGCCGATCCGCCAGATCGAGTTCCACAAAGCGGAAGTGGGCGTGTGGGCGCAACTCGGCGAGGCGGGCATGCTTGAGCGCCACGTCGTAGTAGTTGTTGAGGTTGTCGATGCCAACCACGGTCACACCTTGCTCAAGCAGTCGCTTGGCGCAATGCATGCCGATAAAGCCGGCACAGCCGGTGATCAGAACAGGATTCATGGGGCAATCCAGAGATATTGGTATTGCGCAGGTGTTGCGCTGGCAGGCATTTTCTCGAAAGGGATGCTCAGTGTCTGCAGCGCGGTTTTTGCCTGGGTGGTGAAGATGCCGTCCCACCAGCCCGCGACGGGCTTGTCGGCGCGTGTGATCAGCAGCAGGCCGCCTGCGGTATCGGCACCGGCCTGAGACAGGCACTGCCTCAGCTGGGAGCCATCGGAGCAGCCCAGGGCGTAGGTTTGCGGGAACTGCGAATGCAGCATGGCCGCCAGCATATGGTCCGAGCCGACGATGACTCCCTTGCCGCTGTAGCCGGCCTGGCTCAGTTCCTGGGCCAGCGCCTTGACCGGATGGTTGAGTTCGTCGGGATCGTTCTTGCGACCGCCCTGCCAGGGGCGCAGCGTGGCCATGATCAGAAAGATCAGGGCAAAGACGATGACGAAGACGGTGAACATGCGGCCCACGCCCTGTTCCAGCAGTGCCGGGCGCCAGACATAGAGGGCCAAGGGTGCAACAGCCGTCAGAGGCAGCATCCAGCGCTGCTTGAAGTCCGTGACATCAGCTGCCAGCACCATGCCCAGCAGGCAGACGGCAATGATGAGCAGGTAGTTGCGCAGCAAAGGCCTGGCCCATTCCTGGCTGGGCAAAGACGCGTCGGTGCCGGGCTTCCAGAGCCTGGAGCGATAGCTGAGCACGGCGGCAATCAGCCACAGGCCCAAGGTCGAAAGCAGGGCCTTGAGCAGATTGCCCAGGCCTTTCAGATGCGAGGCCTCGGTGGAGATGGACATCTTCTGTACGGTCTCGGTGGTTGCCATGCCCCAGTGCGAAGCCAGCCAGAAGGCATGGGGCGCAAACACCAGCAAGCCCACCAGCGGAGCCAGCCACCAGCCCCTGGCGAAGATGGCAGAGCGGACCTGTGCCACCGTCATGGAGGCCACGAACAAGGCCCCAATGAGCATGGCATAGCTGTATTTGGACAGCATGCCCAGACCGCAGAAGAGGCCGATCAAAACAAAATTGACGGCCTGCGGCTTTTGAACCTGGCGCAGCACGGCCCACCACAAGCCCATGGTCATGGCTGTCACCATCACCGTATGAGTCTGGTCGCGCAGCGAGTCCCAGCCGAAGGGCGGCATCAGCAGCAGACCTGCGGCAACCCACCAGGCACCTTTTTGATTGAGCAACTGCCGGCCAGCCAGCCATGCCAGGCAATAGGCCAGGGCAATCAGCAGATGTTTGAGCAATGCCAGAGCCAGCACCGAAGGGCCGAGAAGCTGACAGACCGCCCATTGCATCCAGGTATACAGAGGCGGCTGCGGGCCATAACCCAGCTGCAATTGCTGGGCCCAGAGAATCTGTTCGGATTCATCCCATTTCATGCCTGCTGAAATGCTGATACGGGAAACGATATGGGCACAAACTAAAAGAGCCAGCCATATCCATGGCTTGGCATAAAGAGTCTGCTGCCAGTCTGGGCGAATAGAAGTCGAGGAGTTTGATGCCATAGGATTTGGCGGGTGCACATGTTTTGATAGTGCGCACTTACGATTGCGCTTGGCTTTGCAGGCCAAACAATGGGCCTGGCGCAAATGGCACCTAGGGTATTCAGTTAGTATAGGTGACTGTTATCCAAAATCATTGAGCATGACGTCCGTGCACGATTCCAATCCCGAAGTTTCCATCGTTGTTCCTGTTTATAACGAGTTCGATAATCTGCCCGATCTGGTGGCCCGCATTGACGAGGCCATGCGCACCCAGTCACTGAGCTACGAACTGATTGCGGTGGACGATGGGTCGACGGATGGCAGTGCCAGACGTCTGCGCGAGCTGGCCGAACAGCATCCCTGGGTGCGTGCCGTCTGTCTGGTGCGCAACTACGGTCAGTCCAGTGCCTTGCAGGCCGGTTTTGACCGGGTGCGCGGCCGGTATGTGGTCACGCTGGATGCCGACCTGCAAAATGAACCCGGCGATATTCCGCTGTTGCTGGAACGTCTGGAAAACGACCCCGATGTGGACATGATCTCGGGCTGGCGCAAGAACCGCCAGGACAAGGCCCTGTCGCGCCGCCTGCCCTCGGTGCTGGCCAACCGCCTGATTTCCAAATTCACCAATGTGCAGCTGCATGACTATGGCTGTGCATTGAAGGCCTATCGCCGCGAAATCATTGACCGCATTCGCCTCTATGGCGAGATGCACCGCTTCATTCCCTCACTGGCGCGTGATGCCGGTGCGCGTATCACGGAGATTCCGGTGCGTCACCATGCACGCACGCGCGGTGTTTCCAAATACGGCATAGATCGCACCTTCCGGGTGATTCTGGATCTGATCTTCATTGTCTTTTTCATGCGCTTTCGCCAGCGTCCGCTGCATGCCTTTGGCGGTATGGGACTGTGGATGGCAACGCCTGGCGTGCTGATCCTGCTGTGGCTGCTGGCACAGAAGATCATGGGCGAATCGATTGGCGGCCGACCCCTCTTGATGGCGGGAGTCATGCTGGTGCTGATGGGCATGCAGTTCATCGCAGCGGGCCTGATCGGCGAGCTGCTGACGCGTATCTATTACGAGTCGGGCAGTGGCCTTCAGTACCACGCCAAGGATTACAGCGCAGCCAGGCACAAGCCCGAAGAAAAAACAGCGAAAACCGAGACTACGGTCCTGTGAGCAAGGCGCGTAAGGCGGTTGTCCGAGCCCTGATGGGCATCGCTTTGCTGGCCGCCGTTGTCTATCTCGCCAACCCTGTGCAACTGTGGGGCCGGCTGCAGCAGGCCAGCCCCTGGTGGTTGCTGGGGGGCTTGGGGATTTCCATTGCCTCGAACGCGGTGTCGGCATGGCGCTGGCGTGCCATGGCGCGGTGGCTCGGGGCCGAGATGTCGCTGGCCTCTGGCATACGCTGGTACTTTCAGGCCATTGGCCTGAATGTGTTGCTGCCTGGCGCTGTTGTGGGCGGTGATGTCTATCGTGCGATTGCGCTGCAGAAGACCGGGCAGGCCAAGGCGGCAAGCAATCTTTCGGTGATTCTGGATCGCGTCAGCGGTCTGTGGATGTTGTGCGCGATCGGTGGCCTGGGGGCGGTGGCCTGTGCTTCCACACTGGCCCCCTGGATACACATGAACACCACGGTTTTCATCGCTCTGCTGCTTGTCGTCATCATGCTGTGGTTGCTGCTGCCTTGGGCTGCTCTGCAGGGCCTGCGCAGCAACTGGCTCAAGTTGCCTGGTGCATGGATGGAGCCTGTGCGCTTGGCGGCAAGCAGCCCGAACTTCCTGCTGCAACTGTGGGTGCAAGCCGCATCCTCGGCATTGGTGCAATTGCTGTCTGCTGGTGCGCTGGCCTGTGGGGCCATGGCTCTGGGCCTGCATTTGCCGCTGGCCGTATGGGCCTTTGTCATCGCCCCCGTGTTTTTGATGGCTGCACTGCCTGTCAGTGTGGGCGGCTGGGGCACCCGTGAAGCTGCTGCTGTGGCAGCCCTGGCTCCCTTCGGAGTCCCTGCGGTACTAGCGGTTGGGGTTGGGCTCTTGTATGGTGTCTTTGCCCTGGGCCAGGGGGCTCTGGGAGCTCTGGCCCTGGGTTTGCCGGGCAGGTCTCAGGACTGAGTTTTGGTGACTGCAGACTGGGTTTCCATTCTGCAAATACCGCCCCAGAGCACGGCGAGGCTGAAAATATAGAACATGTTTCCGCTGTTGTGCGCGAAGAACACCTGGGTCCAGCCAAAGCCGAAGTAGGCCAGCGGCAGCAGCGTGGCGGCCGCGCGCAGAGCCAGCAGCTTGGAGCGCTGCGCCGCATCGGCATGCGCCAGACGGCGCTGCGTGGGCCAGAAAATGGCTGCAGGCACGGCATAGAACGCCAGCAGCAGGATCAGACCTGGCAGCCCGCGCTTGACCCACATATCCAGGATTTCATTGTGCGCATGCCCATATTCCATGACCGAAGGGTGGGCCAGGCCTTGATCGACCATTTGCTGCTTGGCCGCAGGGTAGCCAGCCAGTCCCCAGCCGCTGAAGGGGCGCTGTTCGATCAGATGTATGGCAAGCCGCCATTGCTCCAGACGCTGGCCGACAGAGGTCACTGCATATTTCTGCGGGTCTTGCAGATACTGTGAGACTTCCCGAGCAGCTTCGCTGCTTCGTTGTTCCAGCTTCTGGTAGGCCGGCACTGCCACGATCAGCCCGAGCAGCAGCATGGCTGCCGCCGTCATGCTGGCCAGACGCTTGTAGCCATTGAGCCATGCCATCAGCCAGATGGCCGCGATCAGCAGCGGTATCGCGACCCAGGAGCCGCGGGAGTCGGAAAGAAAGGACGCATAAATACCGCATGCAGCCATTAGCCCCAGAGCTGCTGTTTGAGACTTGCTCCAGCGGCCCAGCAAAGCCAGGGACAAGGTGGCAAAACCCATATACATGGCGATGCCACCATACTGGATGGCATTGGTAAAGCCGGAGACACGTAGCATCTTGAGCACGCCGGCCTGATACGCAGCAATCGCCAGAGCACCCACACTCCCCAGAGCCAGGCCCCAGACAATGGCCGTGAGCCGGATACCTGTTTTGCTCAGATACCAGAGGCAGAGAGCGGCCAGCGCGTATTTCGCGCCATAACCCCAGCCCGCCGCCGAGAACCAGTGGTCGAAGGACAGGCTCCAGAGCAGGCCCAGCACCAGCAGAAGCCCCGCCAGCACGAAAGTCTCGCGCCTGGCAAGGCCTTGGGGGCGGGCCGCGATACAACCGGCGAGAGTCAAAAGAGCCAGGGCCGTGGATCCGTAAGAGTAGCCAGAGGGGACGCAAAGACTCAACGCAAAGAATGCAAAGCAGGCGGCATCCAGGGCATGCGCAAGAGCAGTCGCCCGCTTGCCGGTTCGAGGTGTGACTTGTGTAGGCACATTCATAGTTGTCAATCAGGTTCTCCTGCGAGGCAGTTGGCTTCAACCTACACTGCAGGTCTTGTATTCGGTGCAGAAGTGTATGTCGTCATTACCCATTGTCTTTATCAATCTGTCCAAGGATGCAAAGCGCCGCGAGCGGATGACAGCCCAGTTCTCGCAAATGGGGTTGACAGCATCGCGCTTGCCTGCAGTGTGGTGGGCGGATCTGTCCGAGGCCGAGCAAAAACGTTACTTCTGTGCGCCGCAAAGCCATGGCCGCTACTTCAAACCCCTGAGCAACGGAGAGAAGGGCTGTTACGCCAGTCATCTGAGGTCATGGCAGCAACTCATGGATAGCGACGCTCCTGCCATGGTTGTCTTCGAAGATGATGTGCGGCTTCTGCCGGATTTGCCCCAGGCGCTGGCCGCGATTGAAGCACTGCCCGCCGATGGCAGCTGGGACATGATCAAGCTCTACGGGCGCGAGCCGGAAAAGATCGCGGATCAAGGTCCGTTGGTTCAGGGATCTTTGCAACTGATCTCCTATCAGCGGGTGCCCAGCTTTGCTGCCGGCTATGTCATCAGTCGATCCGGTGCCCGCAAGATGCTGGAGGCACGTGTTCCCTTCGATAGACCAGTCGATGTGGATATTCGCTTCTGGTTTGAGAACGACCTGCGTGTGTACGGGGTCTACCCCTCGGTCATTTCTCTGGATGACACCAGCGAGATCAGCAGCATCTGGGCCCAAAAAGAAGCACCGGCGAATCGTTTGCAAAAAATGCGCAAATTCAAGATGAAGCTGGCTTTGAGCTGGGGGAACTTTCGGGCTTCAAAGCCTCTTGTAACGGCAGTTCTCAAGCGCTGACCGGCAGCAGTCTTTGATAGTGGGACCACATCTGTTCTCGTCCGTAGTGGCTTAGTGCGTGGACGCGCGCCGCTGCGCCCAGGCTCTGGGCCAGCGCTGGATTCTGGAGCAGTCTTTGCAATGCGTCGGCCATGGAGTCGGGGTCTGACTCCCGCACCCGCAGGCCGTTCACCTCGGGGGTGACGACTTCCCGGGCTCCGATGACATCGGACACCACACAGGCACAGCCTGCGGCCATGCCTTCCACCAGCGCCAGAGGCATGCCTTCCCAGTGCGTAGCCAGAACAAAGATCTGAGTTCTGGACAGTCGCTGGGGCAGGTCCGAGACATTGCCCAGGAAGCGAACCTGCTGCTCAAGTCCCAGCTCAGCCACCAGCCGCTCGGCTCTGGCCCTGAGCGAACTCTTGCCTGCGCCGGCCAGATAGAGTGTGGGCGTCAGGCCGCGTTGCCTGAGCGCGGCCAGAGCCCTGATCAGCGTGTCGTGATCTTTCTGGCGCGCAAAGCGCGACGCCATGTAAATGGCCGGCTCGCGTTCCTGCCAGCGCTGGGGCATGGCGTCTTGAGCAAAGCGTGTCAGGTCGATGCCGTTGCAGATGGCAATGCATTTTTCGGCCGGGAAACCTCGTTCGACCAGACTGGTTCTGACGCCTTCAGAGACGCCGATATGGGCCTGGGTGAACGGCTCCAGCGCCAGGGCCTGGCGCAGACGACGCGGCGTGTAGCGCTCACGCGAGTTGTGCTCCACATGAAAGATATGCGCCACACCCTCGGCTGCAGCAGCGCGCCTGCCCCAGATATGGTCGCTGAAACCATGGGCGAACATCGCATCGGGCTTGAAGTCTCGAATGACTTTGCGCAACTCCCAGACGGTGAGTGCATGCAGCCAGTTGGACACCACCTTGACCTGCAGGCCTTGCTGGCGCAGGGAATCGATCTTGCGCTCATCCGTGCTGGGCTTGCGGCGCAGCACCAGCAGAACTTCATAGCCTGGCGTGTGTAGTGCGGCCAGACTCAGGTCTACCGCGACCTGGGTGGCGCCGGAAAACCCTCCGGTCACGAAGTGCAGGATTCGGATCGGCGTTGTAGCGTCAGTTTTTGGCTCAGGGAAAGAGTGTGAGTTCATTGTTCTGATGGACAATCTGCACAGATCATTTGCGTCTATTGTTTCTTTTTGTTCTCCGCACCATGACCCGGATTCCTGCCCAATTATTCAAAAGCGCATTGAAGCTGGTTCAGCCCCGGACGCTGAAATCCTCAGCAAGCTATTGCGACGCAATACCGGTCATTGTCGAAGGCAAGGTAGCTGCTCCCGCACCGCAATTAGCGGCGTCGCCGGGCGCTGCGATTCCCAGGAAATTGTGGACCTACTGGAACCATGCTCAGCCCGACTCGTTTGTGCGCGAATGCATCCAGAGCTGGCGTTTGCAGTGTCCGGATTATGAAGTATGCCTTGTGCATCCTGGCAACCTGGCCCAGTACGTGGCACAAGAAGCTTTGCCTGCCCGGTTCCATGAGCTGCATCCCACCAAACAATCTGACTGGCTGCGCCTGTACCTCGTGGCCCTGCATGGAGGCTTCTGGCTGGATGCCAGCACCCTGCTGACGCGCTCGTTGGGCTGGATGCAGGCAGCCGTCGACTCCAGGACTGAGTTTGTGGGTTTCTATCTTGAGAAATTCACCACCCAGGTGCAGAGGCCTGTGATCGAAAGCTGGGCATTTGGCGCTTTGGCGGGCTCCGATTTCATCGTCGCCTGGCAGCGGGAATTTCACCAAGCCTTGATTGTCGAGGGAACCGAGGCCTATCTGCAGCGGCTCCAGGCACAGCCCGATTGGGTCGATATCCGGCAGAACATTGGCGATCCTCATTACCTGCTGATCCATGTCACGGCACAGCAGGTGCTGCGCCAAAGACAGTATTCACGCATGGCATTGTTCAAGGCCGAGGACTCGGCTTATTACTATCACCATGCCTTGCGCTGGAAATGGTATTTGCTGTATCCCCAGTTGTGTCGGGTTCAGGGGCCGAAGATCAGTGCTCCCATCGTCAAGCTCAGAGGCGGAGAGAGGCGGCATTTCACGGAAATGTTCAAAGCCCATGGCGGGGCAGTGCCAGGCAGCACCTGGCATCGGGCTCTCAATCCCGAGGCATAAAAAAGAGGCTCCTATCGGGAGCCTCTTTCATGAACGGTGGTTGCTTCAATGCCCGCCAGCAAACACCTCACCGGCCTTGAGGCGGTAGGTCGTGCCGCAATAAGGGCATTTGGCGTCGCCGGTCTTGGCCACGTCCAGATAGACCTTGGGGTGGCTGTTCCACAGTTTCATGTCGGCCTTGGGGCTGGGGCAGAACACGCCACCTTGTGCGTTGAGGTCTTTGGCGGCCAGTTCGACGACGGCATTCGTGGTCATTTCTCGTGTCTTTCGTGTTTTCAATAATGAAGCATGGCCGGAAATACTGGCGCAATTGAGGTCAGAAGCACCAAGCAAGGGCCGTCCCGCAGCGACGGTGCTGTCCCCCGGGGGGGAAGCGGCAAAGCCGCCCAGGGGGTGATTTATACCAAGGTCAGCCAGTGTGCGTACTTGGGATTGCGGCCGTTGACGATGTCAAAGTAGGCCGCCTGGATTTTCTCGGTGATCGGGCCGCGGCAGCCTTCGCCGATCTGCACGCGGTCCACTTCGCGGATGGGCGTGACTTCTGCGGCAGTGCCGGTGAAGAACAGCTCGTCCGAAATGTAAAGCTCATCGCGGGTGATGCGCTTTTGCACCACTTCCAGGCCCAGGTCCTTGCAGATGTGCAGCACGGTGTTGCGCGTGATGCCGTTGAGTGCGCCAGCGGACAGGTCGGGGGTGTAGATCACGCCATCCTTGATCACAAAGATGTTCTCGCCCGATCCTTCGGAGACAAAGCCCGATGCGTCCAGCAAGATGGCCTCGTCGTAGCCGTCGTCCAGAGCCTCGGTATTGGCCAGGATGGAGTTGGTGTAGTTGCTCACCGCCTTCGCCTGGCTCATGGTGATGTTCACATGGTGGCGGGTGAAGCTGGAAATCTTGGTGCGGATGCCGCGCTGCATGCCTTCCTCGCCCAGATAGGCGCCCCAGGCCCAGGCCGCCACCATCAGGTGGATGGTGTTGCCCTTGGGCGAGACACCCAGCTTGCGGTCGCCGATCCAGGTCAGCGGGCGCAGATAGCAGGATTTGAGGCCGTTGGCCTTGACCACCTCGACCTGAGCCTGGTTGACCTGCTCCTGGCTGAATGGGATCTGCATGCGCAGGATCTTGGCGCTGTTGAACAGGCGCTTGGTGTGCTCTTCGAGGCGGAAGATGGCCGTGCCCTGTGCGGTTTCATAGGCGCGTACGCCTTCAAAGGCGCCGCAGCCATAGTGCAGCGTATGGGTCAGCACGTGGATCTTGGCATCGCGCCACTCCACCAGCTGACCATCCATCCAGATCTTGCCGTCGCGGTCGGACATCGAGGGAACAACAGGGCTCATAAAACCATCCTCTATGGGTTGTGTGTTCGGCGGGCGCTGCTGCCGGGTCGGCGGCAGCGCTTGTCTCCTGAAGCTGCCATTTTAGGGGGAGGTCGGGGCAGATGTCCGGTCTGTTGCTTGCGCATCAGCCGCCGCAGAGTCTTCCTTTTGCTCGGGACGCTGCAGCTCCCACTTCATGAGACGGCCAGCGACAAATTCGCAGGTCACATGGGACTGTGTACCGTCAGTCCAGCGGTAGATTTCCGGGCTCTGGCCCTCTTCGGACAGACGCTGACCCAGGGAGCGGGTCATGGCCACCACATGGACCAGAGGAGCCTTGGGCTTGAGCTTGGCATTGAGCATCACGGCGCTGCCCACATAGCCGATAGGCCGGTCCGACGCCTTCTTCATGATGGACATCAGGCGCGTGAAGTGCAGCAGCACCCACATGATGATGCCGCCTGCAACGGCCGCCACGCCGGGCCAGCCCGCAGAGTTGTAGGCCGCGATCACCAGCACGATCAAGCCCAGGGGAACCAAAATATTGCGCAAATTCATGGGCTTATTGTCATACGAGGGTATGGGTTTGAGTGTGCGGACAGTGCGTATGCCCGTACAGGCTGCTGTGATCAAGGGGTTTTCAAAAACAGTAGCTGCATGCGTATTTAGAGAAACGACTTCAGATTATTTACTACCTGATGTCGATGATTCACAAGCGCAGGCAGCTATCAAAATACATCAGCCAATGCCGCGCACGATGTTGATGGCTTCATCAACGCGCTCCACGGCATGGATGGTCAGGCCGGCGATGGGCTTCTTGGGGGTATTGGCCTTGGGAACTACGGCGATAGTGAATCCCAACTTTGCCGCCTCCTTGAGTCGCTCCTGACCGCGAGGGGCGGGGCGCACCTCGCCGGCCAGACCGACCTCGCCAAACGCGATAAAGCCCTTGGGCAGTGACTTGCCACGCAGGCTGGAAGTGATTGCTAACATCACCGCCAGGTCGGCTGCAGGCTCATTGATGCGCACGCCGCCCACTGCATTGACGAAGACATCCTGGTCGGCGCAGGCCACGCCCGCATGGCGGTTGAGCACGGCCAGCAGCATGGCCAGCCGGTCGCGGTCCAGGCCGACGGAGAGGCGGCGCGCGGCCGGGCCGCCCTGGTCCACCAGGGCCTGGATTTCCACCAGCATGGGGCGCGTGCCCTCCAGTGTCACCAGCACGCAGCTGCCGGGCACGGGCTCGCTGTGCTGGCTCAGGAAGATGGCGCTGGGGTTGGTCACGCCCTTGAGGCCTTTTTCTGTCATCGCGAAGACGCCGATCTCGTTGACGGCGCCAAAGCGGTTCTTGATGGCGCGCACCAGGCGGAAGTTGCTGTGCGTGTCGCCTTCGAAATAGAGCACCGTGTCCACCATGTGCTCGAGCACGCGCGGGCCGGCCAGCGCGCCGTCCTTGGTCACATGGCCCACCAAAATGATGGTGATGCCCGTGGTCTTGGCCGCGCGCGTCAGATGGGCCGCGCACTCGCGCACCTGGGCCACGGAGCCCGGTGCCGAGGAAAGCTGGTCCGAATACACGGTCTGAATCGAGTCGATGACCACCACGGCGGGCTGGGTGGCCTCCACGGTGGCCAGGATTTTCTCGAGCTGGATCTCGGCCAGCACATTGACCTGGCTGTTGTCCAGCCCCAGCCGGCGCGAGCGCAGCGCCACCTGGGCGCCGCTTTCCTCGCCCGTCACATAGAGCGTGGGCAGACCGATACGATGCAATGCATCCATGGCTTGCAAAAGAAGTGTGGACTTACCTATTCCGGGATCTCCGCCAATCAGCACCACGCCGCCTTCGACCACGCCGCCGCCCAGCACGCGGTCCAGCTCCTCGATACCGCTGGGGGTGCGCGCCACATCCTGGGCCTCGATGGCCGACAGCGGAGTGACGGGCTGGGCATTGGCCAGACCTGCATAGCCTTGGGGCTGGCTCAGGCGGTTCTTGCCGCCCGAGGCGGAGTCGGCCACGGTCTCGACCAGGGTGTTCCAGGCGCCGCAGCCAGGGCATTTGCCCAGCCAGCGCGGGCTGGTGCCGCCACAGGCGTTGCAGGTGAAAGTGGTTTTCTCTTTGGCCATGGGCGGCAACTATACCGACTGGCATGGGCGGCAATTGCTGCTGCCCATGGGGAGCTGGCGACAAATCTCAGAGCCAGTAACCATAAAAAGCGCGTGTTTATATAACTGCTCCGCATGACAGGCCGATTTAGGCTACAATTGCGCCTATCGACACAGCGACTGCTGTTGAGAAACAAATTACCGCGCGATGGAGCAGTCTGGTAGCTCGTTGGGCTCATAACCCAAAGGTCGGAGGTTCAAATCCTTCTCGCGCAACCAAACAAAAAGCCTTCTGGAAACAGAAGGCTTTTTTCGTTTGGGCCTCAAAGCCGCTTGCCCTCTCCAAGAGACGGCAAGCTAGGGCCGGACCGATGGCGAAGCCGGTATCCCCCTTCCGGTTGATGCCAGAGAGGGGGGAAGCGGCAAAGCCGCTTCAGAGGCAGATCATGGATACAGGCCGCGCGCCTCGCGGGCATGGAGAATGCGCTTGCAGGCCACGATGAAGGTGGCGGTGCGCAGTGTCACCTTGTGCTCCTGGGCCACGGCCCAGACGCCGGCAAAGGCTTCCTGCATGATGCGCACCAGACGGGCGTTGATTTCGTCTTCGGTCCAGAAGAAGCTGGAGAAGTCCTGCACCCACTCGAAGTAGCTCACGGTCACGCCGCCGGCATTCGCAATCACGTCGGGCAGAACCAGCACGCCTTTTTCGCTGAGGATGTCGTCGGCCTCAGGAGTGGTGGGGCCGTTGGCACCTTCGATCACGAGCTTGGCCTTGATCTGGCCAGCGTTTTCCTCGGTGATCTGGCCTTCCAGTGCCGCCGGGATCAGGATGTCGCAATCCACGCCCCAGAAGGCGGCTGCATCCATGGCCTCGCCACCGGCAAAGCCACCCACGCCGCCGGTATTGCCCACATGCTCCAGCAATGCCGTCACATCCAGACCATTGGCGTTCTGAATGGTGCCTGTATGGTCTTGCACGGCCACGACCTTGGCACCGGCATCGGCAAACAGCTTGCCCGCAGTGCCGCCCACATTGCCGAAGCCCTGCACGGCCACGCGTGCGCCCTGCACATTCAGGCCGGTGAGCTTGGCTGCTTCCACGCCCACGGTGAACACGCCGCGGCCCGTGGCCTCGACGCGACCCAGCGAACCGCCCAGATCCACGGGCTTGCCCGTGACCACGCCGGTGGCCGTGGCGCCCGTGTTCATGGAGTAGGTGTCCATCATCCAGGCCATGACCTGGCCGTTGGTGTTCACGTCAGGTGCCGGAATGTCCTTGGTGGGGCCGATCAGCAGACCGATTTCGCTGGTATAGCGGCGTGTCAGGCGCTCCAGCTCGGCCTTGGACAGCTTTCGCGGGTCGACACGGATGCCGCCCTTGGCGCCACCGTAGGGCACGTTCACGGCGGCATTCTTGATGCTCATCCAGGCCGACAGTGCCATCACTTCAGACAGCGTCACATCCTGGTGGAAGCGCACACCGCCCTTGCCGGGACCGCGGCTCAGGTTGTGCTGCACGCGGTAGCCCTCGAAGTGGGCGATACGGCCGTCGTCCATCTCGATGGGGACATCGACGATCAGGATGCGCTTGGGGCGCTTGAGCGTTTCCACCCAGCGGGCCAGCGAGCCCAGGTAGGGGGTGACACGGTCGACCTGTTGCAGATAAATGCCCCAGGGACCGAGATGATCGGAGTTGAGGTAGGAGGGCAGAGCATGCGCTGTGGACAGCGCTGAAGAGTCTTTGGCTTGCATGATGTAGGCCTGGTTGACTGAGTGGAGCAAGGTCGTTGTAAGCCCTTGCTGTCCGGGATTCACAGTGTGCGCGCGCCGAATTTTCCTGTCCAAGGCTTCTTGTTTGCGATGCTATGCATTTTGTGCATAACCATCTGAAAGCCGCTCTGGATGTGGGCCAAGCACTGAATTGCTGACATGGAGACCGGAAATTTGCCATCATTGCCGTCATGTCTGAAAACAATGATTGCAAAAGCGGCTGGTGCGGCCCGGCACCGTTTGCCAATACCCCGCCCATAGGTCTGGCTCCCGAGTTGCAGACGCAGGACGAGGTGCTGCCCGACTGGAAGACGTTGTGGCCCGAATTGCCCGAGGACAGCTATGCCACGGCCGATGCGCTGTGGTGGTCGCGCAAACTGGGCACGGCTCAGGCCCAGGGCGCCGACGTGGCGGCGCTGATGCGCGATGCCGCCGATGCCCGTGCCGTGCAAAGCGCGCTGGCGCGTACCTGGAACTGGTGGCCCGCCGATCGCGCGCCGCGCTACTGGAAGTCCGGCGGCCCGGGCCGCAACGCCGCGCTGCTGCATGTGCCGCTGCCCGAGGACGGCATTCGCCAGGGTGTGAATCCGGTGCCTGCGCCCGACACCGTCTTCAATCTGCGCTGTGCCGAGGCCGAGATCGCCCTGCGCATAGGCCTGGATGTGAGCGCCGATCAGGCCGCAGCCCTTGATTACGACAGCGCGCTGGCGCTGGTGGATGCCGCCTGCGTGGCCGTGGAATGGGTGGATGTGCGCTGGCGCGACGGCCTCAAGGCCCCGGCCCTGGCCTTGCTGGCCGACGGCCAATGCCATGGCGGACTGGCGCTGGGCGAGTGGCAGAGCGCTTCCGTCATCGCCGGCCGCGACTGGGCCCGGCAGCTGTGCACGGTGACCGTGAATGACGGCCCGCCACAGCGCTTTACCGGAACGCACAGCCTGGGCGATCCGGCCTGGCTGCTGGTGGACTGGCTGCAGCATGTGGCGCGCGAATACGGCAGCGTGCCTGCCGGCACAGTGGTGACGACGGGAACCTGGTGCGGCTGCATGCCGCTTCAAGCCGGCGATCGCTTCGAGATGGAGTTCGACGGCCTGGGCGCACTGGGCTGGCAGTTCTGATCTGTCCCGGTAGTTTTCAAAAACAGGAGCTGCTAGCGCCTTTTGATGAATGACTTCAGATATTTTTCAATCTGAAAATCATTGAACACAAACGCTAATAGCTCTTTTTTTGAGAGCGATGTGCGAGCTCTGATGGCGGCGGCAGCTGTGTGCGTCACCGGACCTTGATGTGATCCAGCGCCGGTGCCCCGGGCGGATACTTGAGCTCCAGATTGCCCATCACCTCGCGCAACACCGTGGCCACCATCAGATTGCGGTGGGTCTTGGAGTCGGCGGGCACGATGGTCCAGGGTGCCCAGGGTGTGTGCGTGGCGCCCAGCAGCTGGCCGTAGGCCTGCTGATAGTCGTCCCACTGGGCGCGTACCTTGAGGTCGTTCTCGTCGAACTTCCAGTGCTTGCAGGGGTCGTCCAGCCGCTGCTGCAGCCGCTCGCGCTGTTCGTCCTTGCTGATGTGCAGCATGAACTTGACGATCACCGTGCCGGTCTCGCTGAGCATGCGCTCGAAGTCGTTGATCTGTGCATAGCGCTGGGTCTGCTGCTCGGGCGTGAGCCAGCCGTTGACCACAGGCACCAGCACATCCTCATACTGGCTGCGGTTGAAGAGCACGATCTCGCCCGCACCTGGCAACTGCTGGTGAATGCGCCACAGGTAGTCATGCGCCTTCTCGGTTTCGGTGGGCGCCTTCCAGCCCACGGTGCGCACGCCCAGTGGCGACATGCGACCGAAGACCGCGCGCAGCGTACCGTCCTTGCCTGCGGCATCCATGCCCTGCAGGATGACCAGCAGCTTGAAACGCCGGTCGGCATAGAAAATATTCTGCAGCCCGTCCAGAGCCTCGGCCAGCTGGTTCACGCTGTCCTTGTCATATTGCTTGCCCTTGTCGGAGGAGAAGGGCTTGGCGGACGGGTCGAACTTCTGCAACTCCACTGCGGGCCGAGGGTGTCCGGTGGTCGAACGACTGTCCCGTGGCTGGCCCGGTTGCCAGGGCTGCCATAGCTTGCGCAGCGCCTTGTCCTTGGTCTCGAAAGGATAGACCAAGGACAAGGCGGGCGCTTTTGCCGTGGGCGCAGCGGTCCGGCTCACGGTTTTGGCGGCAGGCTTTTTGCGCGGCACAGGCCGGGAGGGCGATGGCATGGCTGCCTTGGAGGCCTGTACCGATTCACTGGTCGGAAACGGCAGGCGCTTGCGCGCTGGCTGGCGATCGGATTCGGCCTGCACGGCAGACGAGGTAGCGGGGGCGGCTTTGGCGGGCTGACGGGGCATGTATTGAAACTCCTGTGCAGTGCAAATTGATTCGCTATGGAATGACTAGCGGCTGGCGCTTGTACATTCTGCTCCTTAAGCTTTTTTGTCTTCAAGACCAGATGTTGGAGGCCAGCCCATGGCGGTTCAGCGCTCGCGCAGCAGTTGCACAAAGCGCCTGGCCGCCAGACCCTGGGCCCGCTCCTTGGACCAGACCCAGTCCACGAACAAGGTCGTGCCGTTGCTGATGTTGAGCACGGGAATTTCCATCAGCGCACCGCTGCCGATATGCGACTCCACCAGGCCCTTGGGCAGCCAGCCCCAGGCCA
Organism: Comamonas sp. 7D-2; assembly: GCF_022749555.1. Classification (NCBI taxonomy): domain Bacteria; kingdom Pseudomonadati; phylum Pseudomonadota; class Betaproteobacteria; order Burkholderiales; family Comamonadaceae; genus Comamonas; species Comamonas sp. 7D-2. The sequence continues at coordinate 138,320 of NZ_CP094238.1, forward strand.
GGCCTGCACTTATCAGCGAAAGCGCTGCCTGGTGGCTGTCCGTGCGCCAGAGCTGTCGCGCAAACACAAAGCGCGGATCTGTCTGCTGCGGGTCGCGGCTGGCCACCAGTACCTGACGCGTGGCAGCCAGTTGCTCCACCGTGAGCTGTGGCCGTGTGGTGCGGCCCTGCTCATGCTCGGCCAGCGCCTGCTGCCAGAGTTCGAACTGCGGCGACATCACGGCTACCAGCGTCTCGCGGCCCATTTCCTGGAAACCCTCGCGCCCGTCAATGGCGGGCCGCTCGAACACCAGGGCCAGATGGGCGCGGCCCGCATGCAAAAGCTCCAGCGCATCTGCCTGGGGAGCTGCCAGCACCTCAATGGGCAGCGCAGGAAACTCGCGCACCAGCCGGTTCAGCGGTTCGCTCCAGTGCGTGGCCAGCAGTTCGGGGGCGATGGCCAGCGTCAGCCTTTCCTCCAGCCCGGCATGCAGTGCCTGAGCCTGCCAGTTCAGCAACTGCAACTGCTCGGCCAGCAGGCGCGCCTGCGGCTCGAGCGCGCGGGCGGCGGCGCTGGGCACGGGCTCGCGTCCGCTGCGGTCAAACAGCTGCAGGTCCAGCTCTGCCTCCAGCTGGGCAATGGCCATGCTGACGGCCGAGGGCACACGCCCCAGCTTGCGTGCAGCCGCTGAGAAAGAGCCGGCATCGAGCACGGCAAGAAACAGCGGAACCTGGTCGGCGCTAAAGGGCATGGTGTCGATCTGTCAGAAAAATTGAAAGGAACTGACTTTTATCTTCAATTTATAGAACATACACTGCAGCCCATGTCTCAACAAGCCTCAGCGATGGCATCCGCTTCTTCCTCTGCCGTTTCTCTCAAAAATACCGCCGCTTTTGCCACCCCCGCCAAGGCCAAGGGCCTTCAAGGTCCCAAACGTCGCATCCTCTATGTGGGTCTGTACGAAATCATTGCCATCATCGTCTCCAGCCTGATCTTCATGGCCATCGGCCAGAAGGCCAGCGATTCCGGCGTCATGGCCGTGGCTGCTTCGGTGATCGCGATCTGCTGGAATCTGAGCTTCAACCACCTGTTCGAAAAATGGGAATCGCGCCAGAGCGTCAAGGGCCGCTCCCTGATGCGCCGCGTGGTGCACGCCATCGGTTTCGAAGGCGGCATCGCCGCCATGCTGATCCCGCTGATGGCCTGGTGGTTCGGCATCTCGCTGTGGGAAGCTGCAGTGATGGAAGCCGGTCTGCTGGTGTTCTTCATGGTCTACACCTTTGCCTTCAACTGGGCCTTTGACCGCATCTTCGGCTTGCCGGCTTCGGCCCAGGCCGTGGCTGCATGACCGGAGTCAGATATGTCTCTGGCGCTTTTCCATAAAGCGTGAATAGCTATGAAAAAAGGCGTGTTCCTGTTTGACAGGAACACGCCTTTTTTGTGGGCGCAAGCTGCGATCAGCGAACGATGCTGATCATGGCCTGCAGCACAAAGGCGTTGATGATGTCGATGAAGAAGGCTCCGACCAGGGGCACGATCAGAAAGGCCTTGTGCGACGGGCCGTACTGGTTGGTGATGGCCTGCATATTGGCAACGGCCGTGGGTGTGGCGCCCATGCCGAAACCGCAGTGGCCGGCAGCCAGCACGGCGGCGTCATAGTTCTTGCCCATGATGCGGAAGGTCACAAATGCCGCATACAGCGTCATGACGATGGCTTGTGCGGCCAAGATGACCATCAACGGGCCGGCCAGGTCGGTCAACTCCCACAGCTTGAGCGACAGCAGGGCAATAGCCAGATAGATGGATAGCGCGGCATTGCCGAAGACATCGATGGCGCGGTCAAACACCTTGAAGCCGAACATATAGTCCAGCACGTTGCGGATGACCACACCGCCCCCCAGCGCCCAGACAAAAGTAGGCAGCTGGATGGCCGTGCCCTTGGTCAGGCCGGTCATGAATTCGGCAAAGGCCAGGCAGCCAGCGAAGAGGGCCAGTGTTTCCACTGCAGCATCAGCCGTGATCAGGCGCGGGGCCTTGTTGGGTGACTCGAAGTTGGCGACCTCGCTGCCTTCGCTCACCGTGGGAGCATCGGCGCGCAGTTGCTCGGACTCGGTCAGCGGCTGGGCCAGCTGATGGCGCGTGATCAGCCGCTTGGCCAGCGGTCCACCCAGCAGGCCGCCGATGACCAGGCCGAAAGTGGCGCAGGCAATGCCCAGGGTGGTGGCTCCCGTGAGACCGTATTGGTTTTCCAGCACCGAGCCCCAGGCTCCGGCCGTACCGTGACCGCCTACCAGTGTGATGGAGCCTGCGACCAGGCCGATCAACGGGTCCAGTCCCAGCACGGTGGCCAGGCTTACGCCCACGATGTTCTGCATCATGATGAAGACGGCAATCACGCCCAGGAAGATGAACAGCGCAGAGCCGCCCTCACGCAGCTTCGCGAAGTTCGCACTCAGGCCGATGGACGAGAAGAACACCAGCATGAAAGCCGACTGCAGACTGCCCTCGAAGCTCAGTGCCAGTCCCGTGGTCTGATGCAGCATGAAAATGATGGCCGCCACAACCAGGCCGCCGGAGACAGGCTCGGGAATATTGAAGTCGCGCAGAAAGCGGATATGCCTTGTCATGAGCTTGCCAAGCATGAGCACAAGCACGGCCATGATGAGGGTGTAGTACGCGCCGAAGGTCACGTTCATAGGATCTCCTGGGTGTTCCATGCGAGGGCTGAATGGCCTGCCTGGTCATGGCTGGCAATCGGCTGTGCACGGCTGAGCACATGGACCAGACATTTGCTGTCGATGGTGCCAAAGACTCAAAGATAGGGGCTGTAGGTGCTTGTCCACTCATGGCAGGCGGCCCCGTCGGTGCCGGGCTGCCTGAGAGCAGGAAAGCGATGTGCGCCATTCCTTGCGGATGCGCACCATGCCGGGAATATGCTTGAAATGAGATGGTTGCATTCGTGTTTTGCGAAATTACCTTTTGCCCTGCTCCTGTTTTTGGGGTGCGGAAAGTCGAATCTGCTATAGCTGTTCGCAAAGAGCTATCCTGCACAGCCGCGGGGCAAAGCGCCTTGAAGCCCCGATTGCCCGCCCTCGCCGTAGAATGACGGGCTTCACCCCGAGGAGCGCTGCAGCCGGTCATCCCAGAGATGTTTGACCCGTCAGGCTCGGGGTCGCAGATCCGGTCGACGATCTGCTGGCACTCACAACGGCGCTCACCTGTTTTCGATTCTGTTTCTGGTTTTCACACAGGTGAGCTGATGTCCGCTGCTACCCCTTCCACTGCCATTCCTCCCATGCGCCTGTCGGGCCTGGAGCCCGTCTTCATCGGCGATGAGACGCTGTTCGTCAACGTGGGCGAGCGCACCAACGTCACCGGCTCCAAGGCCTTTGCGCGCCTGATCCTCAACGAGCAGTACGAAGAGGCTCTGGCCGTGGCGCGCCAGCAGGTGGAAAACGGCGCCCAGGTGATCGATGTGAACATGGACGAGGCCATGCTGGACAGCAAGGCCGCCATGGTGCGCTTTCTGAACCTGATTGCCTCCGAGCCCGATATCGCCAAGGTGCCGGTGATGGTGGACAGCTCCAAGTGGGACGTGATCGAGGCCGGTCTGCGCTGCCTGCAGGGCAAGGGCATCGTCAACTCGATCTCCATGAAGGAGGGCGTCGAGGAGTTCAAGAAGCACGCCAAGCTGGTCAAGCGCTATGGCGCTGCCGCCGTGGTGATGGCGTTTGACGAAAAAGGCCAGGCCGACACCTTTGCGCGCAAGATCGAGATCTGCGAACGAGCCTACCGCATTCTGGTTGACGAAGTGGGCTTCCCGCCCGAGGACATCATCTTCGACCCCAACATCTTTGCCGTGGCCACCGGCATCGAAGAGCACAACAACTACGGCGTCGATTTCATCGAGGCCGTACGCTGGATCAAGCAGAATCTGCCCGGTGCCAAGGTCTCTGGCGGCGTCTCCAATGTCTCGTTCTCGTTCCGTGGCAACGACCCCGTGCGCGAGGCCATCCACACGGTGTTCCTCTATCACGCGATCGGGGCAGGCATGGACATGGGCATCGTCAATGCCGGCATGGTCGGTGTGTATGACGACCTGGAGCCCCAGCTGCGCGAACGCGTGGAGGATGTGGTGCTCAACCGCCGCCCCGATGCGGCCGAGCGCCTGCTCGAGATCGCCGACAGCGCCAAGGGCGCGGCCAAGGACGACAGCAAGAAGCTCGAGTGGCGCGGCACGCCCGAGGCACCGAAGACCGTGGGCGAGCGTCTGTCGCACGCCTTGGTGCACGGCATCACCGACTTCATCACTGAAGACACCGAAGAGGCCTACCAGCAGATCGTGGTGCAGGGCGGCGGTCGCCCGCTGCACGTGATCGAGGGCCCGCTGATGGATGGCATGAATATCGTCGGCGACCTGTTCGGCGCCGGCAAGATGTTCCTGCCCCAGGTGGTCAAGTCCGCGCGCGTGATGAAGCAGGCCGTGGCCCACCTGGTGCCCTATATCGAGGAAGAGAAGCGCCAGCAGGAAGCGGCGGGCCTGGACGTGACCAGCAAGGGCAAGATCGTCATCGCAACCGTCAAGGGCGACGTGCACGACATCGGCAAGAACATCGTCACCGTGGTCCTGCAGTGCAACAACTTCGAAGTCATCAACATGGGCGTGATGGTGCCCTGCCACGAGATCCTGGCGCGTGCCAAGGCCGAGGGGGCGGACATCATCGGTCTGTCGGGACTGATCACTCCCAGCCTCGAAGAGATGCAGTATGTGGCCGGCGAGATGGACAAGGACGACTATTTCCGCATCAAGAAGATTCCGCTGCTGATCGGCGGCGCGACCTGCTCGCGCGTGCATACGGCCGTGAAGATTGCCCCCAAGTACGACGGCCCTGTGGTCTATGTGCCCGATGCCTCGCGCTCGGTCAGCGTGGCGCAGAGCCTGCTGGGCGACGGCAAGCAGGCCTATCTGGACGAGCTGAGCGCCGACTACGACAAGGTGCGCACCCAGCATGCCAACAAGAAGAAGACGCCGCTGTGGACGCTGGAGCAGGCCAGAGCCAATGCCGCCGTGGTGGGCCATGCGCCTGTGGTGCCGCGCACCCTGGGCCGCCGCGTGTTCAAGAACTTCGACCTGGCTGAAATTGCCCAGTACATCGACTGGGGCCCGTTCTTCCAGACCTGGGATCTGGCGGGTCCCTACCCGGCCATCCTCGACGATGAGGTCGTGGGCGTGGAGGCGCGCAAGGTGTTGGCCGATGCCAAGCTCATGCTGCAGAAGATCATTGACGGCCGCTGGCTGCAGGCCAATGGCGTGATGGGCCTGTTCCCAGCCAATCGCGTGGGCGACGACATCGTGTTCTACACCGACGAATCGCGCAGCCAGGTGCTGACCACCTGGTACGGCATGCGCCAGCAGACCGAAAAGCAGGCCGTGGACGGCCCGGATGGCCGGCCCGTGATGCGCCCCAGCCGCTGCCTGGCAGATTTTGTGGCCGCCAAGGAGTCGGGCATTGCCGACTATGCCGGCCTGTTTGCCGTGACCGCCGGCATCGGCGCCGAGAAGAAGGACAAGGAATTCGAAGCCGCGCTGGACGACTACAGCGGCATCATGTTCAAGGCCCTGGCCGACCGCCTGGCCGAAGCCTTTGCCGAGTGCCTGCACCAGCGCGTGCGCAAGGATCTGTGGGGCTATGCCGAAGACGAGAACCTGAGCAACGAGGAGCTCATCAAGGAAGCCTACAAGGGCATTCGCCCCGCGCCCGGCTACCCTGCCTGCCCCGATCACACGGCCAAGATCGACCTGTTCAAGGCGCTGCAGGCCGATGAAATCGGCATGACGCTGACCGAGAGCCTGGCCATGAACCCGGCATCCAGCGTGAGCGGTTTCTACATCGGCAACCCCGAGGCCAGCTACTTCAACGTGGGCCAGATCGGCGAAGACCAGCTCGCCGACATGGCTCAGCGACGTGGCATGGATGTCGAGGAACTGCGCCGCTATCTGGCGCCGAATCTGGGCTGAACCAGCTTCGAGATCGCACTTCGCAAATGAAAAAAGCCAGGGTCGACCCTGGCTTTTTGGTTTGGAGAGCGTTGCTCAGAGGCGTTGCTTGAGCACGGGGGCGAGCGTGGCACGCAATCGGCCGCCGGGCTCCTCGGTCTCGGTCGCACGGATTTCCAGCGAGCGTTCCACCATGCCTATATGTTCCAGCAGCAGCGCCTTGGCACCCTCGGTGTCGCCGCGTTCCAGGGCGGCCACGATGCGTTCGTGCTCGGCGCAGGACTGGCTGGCGCTGTGCGTGGATTGGTAGAGCGTGGCAGCCAGGGTGGTGCGTGCCGTCAGATCGCGCAGCGTGTCGGCCAGCAGCCTGTGGCCCATCTGTTCGGCCAGGCAGACATGGAAATCCGCAAGCAGGAAGGCACGCGTGGCGCTGTCCGCCCCGGCGATGGCTTTCTGCTCCTGGGCGATATGGCGGCGCAGTCTGGTGATGACGCGCTGCAGCGGCTTGCCGGCTTCCTGCAATATGCCGGTCTCGATGATTCGCCGTGCAGAGAATGCATCCATGGCCTCGGCAGCCGAGGGCTGGACCACGTACCAGCCCCTGCGGGCCTGGACCTGGACGAAGCCGCGAGCCTGCAGTTGCATCAGCGCTTCGCGCACCACGGTGCGGCTGACGTCGAAATTGTTGGCAAGCTCCTGCTCTCCCAGCCGCTCCCCGGGTGCCAGTTTCTGGGCCAGGATGGCTTCGACGACGCGTTCCGCGATGTGCTGTGGAGAGGCAGGAGTCATTGCTTGGTTCAGTGGCTGGAGTGAGGGATGGGGACTACGACAGGCGGCACGATAGCAGATGCATGGTCTTCTTCTTCGGTCAGTGGCTCGGCCTTGCCGTCAAGTACCGCATGGGCACGTTCGCGGTCGATGTCTCCCTCCCAGGCAGCAATCGCCACGGTGGCCACGCAGTTGCCGATCAGATTGCCCAGGGCGCGTGCAATACCCATGAACCAGTCCACCGACAGCACCAGCACCAGGCCGATCGCAGGGATGGCGGGAATGGCATGCAGGGTGGCGGCCAGCACCACGATGGCCGAGCCTGGTACGCCGTGTGCGCCCTTGGAGGTCACCAGCGCGATGGCCAGAATGGTCAGCAGGTCGGACATGCTGATCGGGGTGTTGGTGGCCTGGGCGATGAAGACCGCAGCCAGTGTGATGTAGATGGAAAACGCGTCCAGGTTGAACGAGTAGCCGGTGGGAATCACCAGGCCCACGGTGGAGTCGCGCACACCCATATTGCGCAGCTTGGCCATGATCTGGGGCAGCACGCTGTCGGAGGAGGTTGTCGCGAAGACGATGGTCAGCTCCTCGCGCAGATAGCGCAGCAGCTTGATCAGGCTGAAGCCTGACAGGCGCATCACCAGACCCAGCACCACGAACACGAAGATCAGCACCGAGACGTAGAACAGCGCCACCAGCATGCCCAGCTGCTTGAGCGAGCCTATGCCGTACTGGCCCACGGTGAAGGCGATAGCGCCCAGCACGCCCAGAGGTGCCAGCTTGATGATGATGCCCATGACCTTGAACAGAGCCATGGACAAGGCGTCCACCAGCGCGGAGACGGGCTTGCCGCGCTCACCCAGCATGGTCAGCGCGCAGCCGAACAGCACGGCGAACAGCAGCACCTGCAGCACGTCGCCTTTGGCGAAGGCTTCCACCACGGTGGTGGGAATGAGCTTCATGAGAAAGTCCACCGTGCCGCCGCTGGTCAGCTTGTCGGCATTGCTGGCATAGGCCGCCATGGCCGAGGCGTCGAGCTTGCTGGTGTCCACGTTCATGCCCACGCCGGGCTCGAAGACAAAGGCAAGCACCAGGCCCATACCCAGGGCGATGGTGGTCAGAACCTCGAAATAGATCAGAGCCTTGACGCCCACGCGGCCTACGCGCTTGAGGTCGCCTGCACCGGCAATGCCGTGCACGACAACGCAGAACACCAGTATGGGGATGATCATCTTGATGAGCTTGATGAAGCCATCGCCCAGGGGTTTGAGTTTCACGGCCCATTCAGGGGCCAGTAGTCCGGCGAGCACACCCAGTATGAGTGCGATCACCACCTGTCCGAACAGTGATCTGACAAAGCGGCGCATAGTCGTCTTTCGCAAGTTGTGGAATCTTGTATGCAAGTTGTCTGCAACTTGCATACAAGAATGTAGGCAAGCGAAAGGCGTGCCAGCAGAGGGTATTCCTGCAGATTTGTGTAAATTAGGGGAGGATCAGCCCTGACTTTCACGTATGAAATAAAAGGGCGTTCCGCCTTGGTGCGAGTGGGTCACCAGTGTGCACGCGCGTGGTGCGCGGGCTTTGGGCATGCCCAAAGCCAGGGCATGGTGCTTACAGCAGCGGGCTCAGGGCGCCCAGCAGATTGTCCCAGATGCGCTTCCACCAGGGAGCCGAATGCACCTGTGCCAGCGTCACCACATCGGAATCGCGGAGATAGCTTTGCTGGCGCTGACGGATGGCCTCGGTAATGGCTTCGTCGTGCAGCAATACATTGTTTTCGAAGTTCAGGTCAAAGCTGCGCAGATCCAGATTTGTGGAGCCGATCAGGCTGACCGATCCGTCCAGGCAGAGGGTCTTGGCATGCAGCAGGCCAGGGCGGAATTCGTGGATGTGGACGCCGGCGCTCAGCAGCCGCCAGTAATGGCTGCGGCTGACGGCACCGACTATCCATGAGTCATTGCGGGCGGGCAGGATCAGTGTGACCTGCACCTGGCGCAGCGCGGCGGCGCACAAGGCATCTAGCACCGTGCTGTCGGGCACGAAGTAGGGGGTGGAGATCACGACCTCGCGCTGCGCACAGGCCAGCAGGCTGGCAACCAGCTGGGGTGTAGAACGTGCCCTTTCTGTAGGCCCTTCGGCAATCGCAACGGCATGGAAGCCGTCGTCAGCGGCAGCGCCGGCCTCGATTGTCGGTGGTGCAAGGCTCGCATCGGACTGCGCCCAGTCGCTGGCAAAAGCCTGCTGCATCTGCATGACCACCGGACCCTGCAGGCGCAGCATGATGTCCACCCAGGGGGCATAGCGAGCCTTGATGCGAAAGCCTTCGTCGGCGCAGTTCTGGCTGCCGCAATAGTTGATCCTGCCGTCTATGAGCGTGATCTTGCGGTGGTTGCGCAGGTCGATGCGGCTGGTCAGCATGACTTTGAGCAGATTGCTGATGGGCAGGGCAATCGCCAGGTGCACGCCGACCTGCCGCATCTGCTGCCACAGTGGCGAGCGCGTCAGTGCGCGCGAGCCCAGACCGTCGACCATGGCCCGGCAGGTCACGCCGCGCTGCGCGGCACGCATCAGGGCATGGGCCACATCGGTGCCGGTGCTGTCGTCCAGCCAGATGTAGTACAGCACATTGATCTCGTGGTGCGCGGCATCCATGTCGGCCAGCATCTGCGCACGGGCATGCGCGCCATCGCGCATGAGCTCGGCCCTGTGGCCGGGCAGCGGTACAAAGCCGTTGATGGACGAGGCATAGCGGAAGGCCGGCAGCCATTGATCGGGAATGGCGGGCCGTGCCTGCGGCGTGGGGCCGGGGGCGGTCGCAAGGGCGCTGCCCCGGGTCTGACAGAACTCGCGCACATTGAGCCTTCTGCGGCCTGGTACACGGCCCAGGGCCACTTCCCCAAACAGGTAGTACAGCAGGCAGCTCACATAGGGCAGCAGCACGATGACCATGAGCCAGGCCAGCCGCACATCGGGCCGCATGTCTCTGCGCAGCAGAATGCGCAGGCCGAAGCCGGCAATCAGCAATACATGAAGAGTCAGCAGCAGCCAGGTCATGAATCAGTGCAGCAACGATGGACCTTGTCGAGCATAACGGGCTCAGGCCTGAGCACAAGCTGCCCGTCGTGATTCTCATGAAACAGGCGCAAAGACCTTGATGGGTCAACGCATGCTGCTATCCATCATGAAGCATCGACAGATCGACATGGCACTGGCATGGAACCTGCTTCCTTTTTTTGTCAAAGCAAACAAGCAGGGGGGAGTGCATGGAAATGGTGCCATTGACTGCCATCGACAAGGCAGATACCGGTTGGGTCATGGTCGCGTCGGCGCTGGTCTTGCTGATGACCTTGCCGGGCATTGCCCTGTTCTATGCGGGGCTGGTGCGGCGCAAGAATGTGGTCAACACCATGGTGGCCGTGTTTGCGGTGGCCTGCGTGGTGACCCTGACCTGGTTCGGCCTGGGCTACTCGCTCGCGTTCACCGCCGAGTCTGCCTGGCTTGGCAATCTGGGACGAGCCTGGTTTGCCTCGCTGCACTTCGATGGCCGGCGCAGCATGATCTCGGTCAGCCATCTGGCACCGCATCTGCCCGAGGCGGCCTATGCCCTGTTCCAGGCCGCATTCGCCATCATCACCACCTCGCTGATCGTGGGGGCCGTGGTAGAGCGCATGCGCTTTGCGGCCCTGCTGGTGTTTGCCGCGCTGTGGAGCGTGGTGGTCTATGCGCCGGTGGCCCACTGGGTGTGGGAGAGCGGGGGCTGGCTGAACCAGCTCGGCGCACTGGACTTTGCCGGCGGTGCCGTGGTGCATGTGAATGCGGGCGTGGCGGCACTGGTCTGTGCCTTCATGATGGGGCGCAGGCGCGGCTATGGAACCGAGCCATTCGAGCCGCACAGCCTGGGCTGGACGGCCATGGGCACGGCGCTGCTGCTGTTCGGCTGGTTCGGCTTCAACGCGGGATCGGCCCTGTCTGCCGACGGGCGTGCAGCGCTGGCCTTTGTGGTCACTCTCGTGGCGGCAGCGGCTGCCGGTCTGGCATGGATGGTGGTGGAGTGGCTGGTTCGCGGTGCTCCGACCTTGCTGGGCCTGCTCTCGGGCATGGTGGGCGGACTGGTGGCCATCACACCGGCTGCGGGCTTTGTGCAGGTGGGCAGTGCGGTGTGGATAGGCCTGATTGCGGGCGCCGTCTGCTTCTGGGGCGCAACCTGGCTCAAGCGCCGTCTCGGGGCCGATGACTCGCTCGATGTGTTCGGCGTGCATGGCGTGGGCGGCATTGCGGGCTCCATCCTCACGGCGGTGTTTGCCGACCCCCTGATTGCGGGCACAGGCGCCACGGTGATGAACCAGTTGATTGCCGTGGCCGCGGTGGCTGCCTACAGCGGCGCAGCCACGGCCGGGGTGCTGGTGCTGATCCGTCTGCTGATGCCTTTGCGTGTGGATGCCGTGCAGGAAATGGAGGGCCTGGATATCAGTCTGCATCTGGAGCGTCAGCACTAGTGATCCATCAAAGACAGGAGCGGTGTATGGAGGACAGCGAGCGAGTGGCGGTGGCCGCACATCTGCATGTGGTGCTGCGGCGCAGGACGGGCCGGGTGACCGATACCGAATGGATGGCCTGTAACCAGGCCTATGCACAGGCCATGGTGGCTTTTGCGCTGGAGCATGCACGAGAGCAACAGGACGAGGAGCTGACGCGCCTGGCCCGGCGTCTGCAGGACAGCTGGAGCGGCGACAAGCCCCGGCATGCAGCGCCTGCCGAGACTGCGCAGAGCGACAGCTCCGTCACCGCCAAGGCCGCCGAGATACTGCGCACCTCGGCACGCTATATCGGCGGGCTGCGCTGAGGCACAAGCAGGTCCTGAGGCCGGGACGGCCCCGGCGCTCAGGCCGATGCTGGCTACGAGCCTGGCCTATGGCTTTTTCAGCTCGGCGATATAGGCTTCGCGAGCCTTGACGCCAGCAGCAGTGAAATCGGTGAATACGCCATCAATGCCCAGGCGGTAGTAAGCGAGGTATTCCTGAGCAGGGTCACCCTTGAAGATGCCAGCCAGGCGGCTGGCCTCACTGCGGAAGGTAAAGCTGTGCACCACCAGCCCTGCCTTGTGCGCGTTGGCGATCAGGCCGGTGTCCTTGAGCGTGTTGACGTCCTTGAGGCCTGCGCCGTCCTTGTAGGGAGCGACGGAATGGGCCAGCACCTGGGGTTTCCAGGGGCCGATGCCGTCGGCATAGGTCTTGATCTCGGCCAGGCCTGCCGGCGTCTGCATGACCGCGAAGCTGCGCGCATCGCCGGCCAGAGTCCAGCTATAGGGGCGGCCGCTGATGAAGGTCCATTCGTCGGCAGTGATATAGCCTACGGAGCCGTCCCTGAAGTTGTAGTCGTTGCCATCGATCAGCTGCACCCCTTTGGCCCGCATGCCCGCCTTGCGCAGATACTTCAGGCTGTCAGGGTCGAAGCTCTGGATGTAGATGGGCGCATCCTTGGTGTTGAGCCGGTTTTTTTCCAGCAGCGCCATCACGGCATCTTCGAACGGGTGATCGCCCGTGCCGCAGCTGTTGGCGATGGCCTGCTGGTTGTTCCAGTAAGGGTTCTTGGTCTCGGCGTAGACGGCAATCGTGCGGCCTGCCGCCTTGCCCTTGGCCACGGCGATATCGATCACATCCTGTGCGCTGATCAGTGGCAGCTTGCCGTTCCATTCCGTGGGGCGATCGGCGCGGTTGTCCAGCGTGGTGCCGCCCAGCAGGGTGCGCAACTCATGCAGGCTGAAGTCCGAGATCGACCAGTCGCCGGTGTGGTCCTCGCCATCAACGACCAGGGCCTGAAGCACGGATTTCTGGTTGTTGGGATCGATACGGTCGCTCAGATAGCGGGCCGGCCCGTTGTCGGGTGTCGCGGGGTATTTCACATCGACCCATACCCCGGGCGTGTTGCGCTTGCGGCCCGCCACATAGGCATTGATCTTGGCGACCTCGGCGATATTGGTGCTGTCGCTGAGCCAGGCGTTGTGGCGAGCCACCAGCTGGCAGTCACGCGTCATGTGCATGTCCAACTCGATCATGTCGGCACCGGCATCAATGGCTTTCTCATACGCCATCTGTGTCTGCTCTGGGTACAGCCCCGAATAGCCGCGGTGGGCGATGACCTGGGGCTGCTTGCCGTCCAGCGTCAGAAACTGCGGCGCAGGTGCCGGCGTCGGGCCATCTCCGCCGCCACAGGCGCTCAGGGCAAGGGCGGCAAGCAAGGTCAGAGCAAAGACGGGGTGGCGGGTATGGGACATGGTTTCAGGCATGGATGGAGATCGCCTCATGCTTGCGGTTGTTGATGACGGTTGTGTGACCGTGCCCTCAGAGCATTTCACGCTCCGAAGCACAGGGCTGCCGGGGCGGCTGCCCTGTGCGGGATGCGGCAGTTACAGTCCCAGCTTCCTGGCGACGTAATCGGCATCCTTGTCGCCGCGACCCGATAGGTTGACCAGAATATGCTGGTCCTTGCCGAGCCCCGGCGCTTCGCGCATGGCCCAGGCCACGGCGTGCGCACTTTCCAGCGCCGGGATGATGCCCTCCACACGCGACAGCGTCATGAAGGCATTCAGGCATTCCTTGTCGTCCACGGACTGGTAGTCCACGCGGCCTATATCCTTGAGATAGCTGTGCTGCGGACCCACGCCGGGGTAGTCCAGGCCCGAGGCAATGCTGTGCACGGCGGCCGGCGTGCCGTCGGCGTTCTCCAGCACATAGCACTTCATGCCGTGAATCTCGCCGGGCTTGCCAACCGACAGCGTGGCGGCATGGCGGCCGGGCTTGTCCACGCCCTCACCGGCAGGTTCCACGCCCACCAGATGCACGGACTCGTCACCCAGGAAGGCCGTGAAGATGCCCATAGCATTGCTGCCCCCGCCCACGCAGGCGGCCACATGGTCGGGCAGCTTGCCGTGCCGGGTCTGGAACTGTTCGCGTGCCTCACGACCGACGATGGACTGGAAGTCCCGCACCATCATGGGAAAGGGGTGGGGGCCGACCACCGAGCCGATGGCGTAAATGGTGTTGACGGGGTCTTGCAGATAGACCTCGAAGGCGCTGTCCACGGCCTCCTTCAGCGTGGCTGCGCCACGCGTGACGGGCACCAGATTGCAGCCCAGGATGCGCATCTTGGTGACGTTGGGGTGCTCCTTCTCGATATCCACCTGGCCCATGTGAATCTCGCAGGGAATGCCCACCAGCGCACAGGCCGTGGCCAGGGCCACGCCATGCTGGCCGGCACCGGTCTCGGCAATGACTTTTTTCTTGCCCATGAACTTGGCCAGCAGTGCCTCGCCCAGGCAGTGGTTGATCTTGTGAGCCCCCGTGTGATTCAGATCCTCACGCTTGAGATGGATCTGTGCGCCGCCCAGTTGATCGGACAGGCGCCTGGCGTGAAAGATGGGGCTGGGCCGGCCCACATAGTCGGCAAACAGCGCGGCCAGCTCGTCCTGGAAGTCCTTGCGTTTGACGATCTCCTCGTAGGCCGCGGCAATCTCGTCCATGCATCGCTTGAGCTCGGGCGGCACGAGCTGGCCGCCGTAGGGGCCGAAGAAGCCTTGCGCATCGGGCATGGCCTGGGGGTTCTGGGTCATGGCTTGTCTCCTTGGTGTGTGGTGCAGCAAAGCTGCATTCATAGCACACGGCGGGCTCAAGTCGCTTGCAGGCAAGTCCGGATGGAATCAGTACAGAAATGAACGCAGCCCTCAAGATGAAAGCGCTGACAGCTATTGTTTTGATATTGGCAGGCAACCTGCCCCTGCTCTGAAACACAATAGCGGCATGAAAGCCAGCTCAGCCCGCGATATTGTCTTTGCCCATGCCCTGGAAACCGCAGCTCCGCACGAGGCGCTGCCCACGACCGAGCGTTGCACGGCCATCACGCAGGAGTGCCTGCACGCCCAGGGCAAGGCCAAGGGCGGCGGCCGTGCAGCGTTCGAGAGTTTTCTGCATGAGCGGGCACAACGCGTGATTGCTGCAGCGCAGCTGCCTGCCGACATACGCGCCGTGGCCCGGCAGCACGCCGGTATTTCACGCTGGTTGGTGCTGGCCGTGATGACAGCGGCATTTGCGCTGGGCTTTGCGGGTCATGCGATCACGGACCCGCATCGTGTGGATCTGCTCTCCGCCTCCCTGATCGGCATCGTGCTGTGGAACTTGCTGGTCTATGTGCTGTTGCTGCTGTCCTGGCTGCGCAGTCTTGTTCGGCGCAGGCAAACAGTGATTGCACCGCTGGAGCCTGAGCCAGATCAGGGCGCTGCGGCACAGCGGCCCGTGGCTGCGCCCGGTGGCTGGCTGCAAAAGCTGCAGACGAAAAGGTGGAGTGTTTCGCGCGGCACGGGGCTGCGCAAGATGGCGCTGAACTTCGAGCGCAACTGGTGGCAGGTCAACCAGAGACCGCGCCGTGCGCAATGGCTTGTGTGTCTGCATCTGGGTGCGGCAATGCTGGCACTGGGTGCGCTGGCATCGCTATGGCTCACCGGCCTTACCAAGGCTTATCAAGTGGGGTGGGAGAGCACTTTCCTCTCGCCGTCTGCCGTGCAGACCTGTCTGAACATGCTGTTTGCGCCGGTGCAGCATCTGCTGGGCCAGGCACCGTGGAGTCTGGCGCAGATCCAGGCACTGCAGGGCTGGTCGGCCGGTGATGCCGCAGAGGCGGGGCCGCGCTGGGTGCAGCTCTACAGCTGGTTGCTGGGATTGATGGTGGTGGCACCGCGTCTGCTGCTGGCGCTGTGGCAAGGTGCCAGGGTCTGGTGGTTGAGCCAGCATCTGGCATTGCCGCTGCAGCAGCCCTATTTCCAGAAGCTGCAGCGTGACTGGGCGGGGCGTGCAACGGCGCTGCTGGTGCAGCCCTACAGCCTGGACATCACGCCCGAGCGCGAAGCCGTCATGCGCAGCCATGTGGCGCAGAGCTACGGCGCTGGTGCGCAGCTTGCGTTGCTGCCCGTGCTGGCCTATGGATCGCCCTTGCCGGACGTTTCGGCTGTTGACGCACAGCAGGTGCTGCTGCTCAATCTGGCCGCTACGCCCGAGGCGGAAATCCATGGCGTGCTGCTGGCGCAGGTATTGAACCGCTGGGGTGCGCATACCGATGTGTGGCTATGGGCGGCGGACTTTCGTGCGCGCAACAGCGGTGCCCCGGCGCGAGTGCAGGAGCGCGAGCAGCTGTGGCGGGAATTTGTGCGCGGCGCGGGTCTGAACGCGACCCTGGTGCCCGGCGCAGGAGTGTGATGATGAGTGAGAGCAACGAGCTGGTTCCGATTGACAGCAGCATTCAGTGGTGTCTTTTGTCGCACACCAATATCGGCAAGACCACGCTGACCCGTACGCTGATGGCCGACGATGTCGGCGAGATTGACGATGCCGCACATGTGACCACTCAGTCACAGCGCTATCTGCTTCAGAAAACGCAGCAGGGCGATGAGCTGTGGCTTTGGGATACGCCGGGCTTCGGCGACTCGGTGCGGCTTTATGAACGCCTACGGCAGCAGGGCAATCCGCTGGGCTGGTTTCTCAGCAATGTCTGGGATCGCTGGCGCGACAGGCCTTTCTATCTGAGTCAGCGTGCCTTGCTCGCTGCGCGCGATCATGCGGATGTGATGCTCTACCTCGTCAACGCGGCCGAAGACCCGGCCGATGCAGGCTACTGGAGCGCCGAGATGAACATTCTGGCCTGGATGAACAAGCCGGTCATCGTGCTTCTCAACCAGATTGGCAGCGACACCACGGCAGAGCAGACACAGGAAGATTTGCGGCGCTGGCAGCAGGCGACGCAGAGCTTTCAAAGCGTGGTGCGCGATGTGCTGGTGCTGGATGCCTTCACGCGCAGCTGGTGGCATGAGCGCAAGATGATGCAAAGCATTGCGCCTTTGTTGCCTCAGT
This sequence comes from Comamonas sp. 7D-2, assembly GCF_022749555.1. Taxonomy (NCBI): domain Bacteria; kingdom Pseudomonadati; phylum Pseudomonadota; class Betaproteobacteria; order Burkholderiales; family Comamonadaceae; genus Comamonas; species Comamonas sp. 7D-2. Next base: position 154,964 of record NZ_CP094238.1, read on the forward strand.
CCAAACAGTCTGCCTATCAGCGCCTGCTGGAGCAGCGAGCTTTGCTGCAGCAGCAGCGCGAGCAGGCGAGCCTGGGGGTCATGGCGGATCAGCTGATAGCTGCGGCAGGTCTGCATGAAAAGCTCGATCCCGAGCAAGGCAAATTGCTGGCGCGTGCCTGGCAAAGCCTGAGCCAGCTCACCGCCAAATTGGGTAAATCGGCAGAAGGTGAAGAGCGGCTCGGAGCCCAGGCCAGGGCAGCCGTTCAGCGGCTGATGCAGGCTTTGCGTCAGGCCGATGTGCAGGCCACCCAGCGCTTGCTCGAGATTCATGGACTCGACGGTCAGGCGGCCAGTCAGATACAGGAGCAGTTGCGCAGCCAGCTTCAGATCACCACGCCGGTCGATGCGCAGGCGGCCAGCTTGTGGGGCGCGTTGACTGCCGGCGCAGCCACAGGACTGGGGGCCGATCTGATGGCAGGAGGTTTGACGTTGGGTGCCGGTGCCCTGGTGGGGGCGCTGCTGGGGGCCCTCACCTTTGGCGGTGCGGCCTGGGGAGCGAACAAGATGTTCGACCAGGAGCAGCAGAGCTTTCAACTCTCGACCGACTATCTGAACGCAGCAGCTGGTCAGGTATTGCTCAAGTACCTGCTGATCTCGCATTTCGGCCGTGGTCGCGGTCGCTACACCAGCCCTGCGGCGCCCAGTCAATGGAGTGAGCTGGCCCAGGGCTCGGTGCAGACGCATGCCGCGCAATGGACAGCACTCTGGGCGCAGCTGCGCGAAGCACATGCCGCAGGAGCGGCTGCCGATGCGCAGAGAGTCGCCATGGTGGAGCTGCTCTCGCAAAGCCTGCAGCAGATCATGGCCGACCTCTATCCGGGACTGAATGCAGAGTGCGGTGTCAGAGACGGGGAAAGCGCACGGTAAAAAGCGCGCCGCCACGCTCGGATATGCCCGTGCTGACGGTGCCGCCCTGCGAGGTCACCAGAGCCTTGACGATGGACAGGCCCAGGCCAGAGCCTTCCCGGCGGCGCTTTCCTGGGGCCTGAACAAAGCGCTGGAACGGATGGGCCTGAACTTCGTCAGCAAGGCCGGGCCCCGCATCGCCCACTTCCAGGATCACCCATGACTGGTTCTGGTGGTCGGAGCTCGCATGCACCCGGATGCTCAGCCAGTGGCCGCTGCTGGCATGGCGCAGCACGTTGCTGATGAGGTTGGTGGTGATCTGGCGCAAGCGATCGGTGTCGGCCTTGATGTCGGTGCTGCCATCGCCGTCCTGCATGGGCAGATCCAGTGACAGGGCCATGTCCAGCTTCTGCAGCTGCGGGTGCAAGTCCTCGACGACATCACCGACCAGTGCGGCGAGGTCTATGCGTTCCTTGCGCAGAGACAGCTGTCCGGCGTCGGCCATGGAAAGGGTGTGCAGATCGCCGACCAGCCGTCCCAGATGCTCGACCTGAGCCAGCAGCGTCTTCATCTCGGCTTGGCTGGAGTCGATGACGCCGTCGCAGATCGCATGCAGTCTTGCCTGCAGCACCGTCAATGGGGTGCGCAGCTCGTGGGAGATGGAGGCGGCCGTGGCCAGACGCTCTGCTTCCAGCGTCTCCAGCGAATCAACCATGCCGTTGAAGGCATCGATCATTTCGGCCATCTCGCCATGGGCATTGCCCTTGACGGCTCTGGAGGCCAGATCGCCACGCTCCACGCGCGCAGCCACTTCCACCATGGAGGCCAGCGGACTGGTGATGCGTCGCGAAATCCAGAAGCCCACGGTCATGCCGAAAGGCAGGCTGACAGCCAGGCCGATGACCAGCGACCATTTCTCGCCAAACAGGCGGTCGCCTTCCCAGTACTCGGAGTAGATCTGCAGGGCTCTGGGGCTGTCTTCCAGATCCTGGGACTTCAGCGCCTCCAGCTCGGTTTTGACGGGGCTTGGCAGGTGGCGGTAGAACTCGCGGTACTGCAGCTCGGAAAACGCCAGCACGCCAATGGCCAAAGAGGCAATGGCCAGCAGCACGGCGGCCGTGATCCACAGACCAAAGCGGACCCAGATGCGGTTCAGTCCCAGGGCCATAGACGATAGCCAATACCGCGCACGGTCTCGATCAGCCCGTCCTGGCCGGCCAGTTGCAGCTTGCGGCGCAGTTTGGATAGGTGGGAGTCGATCACCCGCTCCAGCGCATCGCTTTCCGGCAGGCAGTTCTCAATCAGGTAGGCACGTGAAAAGCAGCGGCGTGGCTGGGCCGCCAGGCAGGCCAGCAGACGGAACTCCGTGAGCGTCAGCGCCAGAGGCACGGCCTGGCCTGCATCGTCATAGACGGCTGCACTATGGGCTTCCACGTCGATCTCTATGGGGCCGACGCGAATGGGAGCGGCCACCGGCGCAGGCTTGGCCTGGGTACGGCGCAGCACGGCACGCACCCGGGCCACCACCTCGGGAGGGTTGAAAGGCTTGACCACATAGTCGTCCGCCCCCAGGCGCAGTGCCAGCAGCTTGTCCACATCGTCTGCCAGGGCCGTCACCATGATGACGGGGACATCGCTGTCATTGCGAATCATGCGCAGCACATCCACTCCATCGACCTTGGGCAGATGAATGTCTAGCAGCACCAGGTCCGGGCGCAACTGGCGAAAGCTCTGCAGGGCTTCCTCGCCATCTTGCGCCATGCGAATGCGCAGGCCGTCGCGCTCCAGATAGGCGCTGAGAACGCCGGCAATTCCGGGTTCGTCTTCGACTACAAGCACCATGGGCGTGGAAGCAGGTTGAGCAAAAGTAGTCATGGTTTTGTGTGCAGCAAAGTCATGCATCTGCTGGACTCCCTGAAACTTGTTATCTGCACATTATGTGCGTTGCCGCTGCAATAGCCGAATGGCGGAGGCTCTCCATAATTCCTACATAAACCCTGCAATCTGGCGAAAGCTTGCTGCCGTTCAATGGCGAGGATGGAAAGCTGTTTCCGCTTTCTGCAGCTTCCCGGGTGACACCTATAGCTTGAGCCAACTGCGCTGTGATATTTCCTTCCCACGTCTCGCGTCTTCGCATGGGCAGTCTGTGTCTGTGTGCCTTGTCGTTGCTGGCAGGCTGTGCTGCGCCCGAGGCAGTCAAGCTGGACCGGACCACGCCACCTCAGTGGCAGCAGCAGGAGTCGGCTCAAAAGTCGGACCCTGCGGCATTGGCCCACTGGTGGCGCGCCTGGAATGACCCTGCTCTCAATGTGCTGGTGGACGCGGCGCTTGCCCAGAACCTTGATGTGGCTCAGGCCGTGCTGCGTCTGCGTCAGCAGCGCTTGCTGGCGGGTACGGCCGATGCGGCTTTCCGCCCCATAGTCAGCACCGGAGCGCGGACCCTGCAGGATATCGCGGCAGTTGATACCTACTTTCATGCCAGCATTGATGTGAGCTGGGATCTTGGCCTGTTTGGTGACTCCGAAGCGGCGCGCCGTGCAGGCACGGCCGGCGTGCTGGATGCGCAAGCCCAGCTGCATGCAGCACGGGTAGCGCTGGTGGCCGATGTGGTGCACCGTTATCTCGATATCCGGCTGGCCCAGGTGCAGCGCAGCCTGGTCGAGAGGCAATTGCAGCAGGCGCAGCGACAGCTGCAGCTCTTGCAGATTCGGCATGAGCAGAGACTGACAGATGCCCAGTCTCTGGAGCAGCAACAGCTGCAGCTGCGCACCGCAGAGTCTCAGCTGTTCACCCTGAACGAAGCCCAGGCGCGTGCTGCCCATGCGCTGGCTGCCCTGCTGGGACGTGAGCGCGCCGAGCCGCAGTGGCTGCAGCCCAGGACGGATGCCGCGTTGCCCGCAATGCAGGCGCTTGCCGTACTGCCGGCAGACCTGCTGCGCAACCGCCCCGATATTCAAAGTGCCGAGGCTGCGGTGGAGCAGGCTGCGGCCGAGGTCGGCGTGTCGCGCGCGGCGCTCTATCCGCGGTTGACCCTGACGGGGTCCCTGCTGTATGCATACAACCTGACGCGCAATCACCGCACGACCTCGGACTCCATTCCCATGGTCGGTCCGCAGATCGACATTCCGCTCTTTGACTGGGGTCGCCGCCGTGCCGTGGCGGACGGCAAGGAGCTGGCGCTGCAGGCCAGCATCAAGGCATACCGCCAGGCCGTGCTTAATGGCATTGCCGAGTCCGAAACTGCCCTGGCAGCGGTTGCCGCCCAGCAGCAAAGGCAGCAGCAGCTGCAGTCCCAGCAGCAGATTCATGCCGGGCGCGAGAAGGCTCAGGCAGTGCGCCAGCAACTGGGCCTGTCCAGCGAGCTTGCTGGCATCGATAGCGCCCGCGCCAGCCTGCAAAACCAGAGCGAGCTGGCAACCGCCAGGGCTGCCGAGGCGCTGGCCTATGTGGCTCTCTACAAGGCAGTGGGTGCTGCGCCTGTCGATGCCGCGCTTGTTACCCGGACCACAGAGGCTCAGCCATGATTGCCCTGGCGCGCAAGACGCTGATCCATGAGTGGAGACGCTTTGTCCCTTCGGTGTTCGCCGTGGGCTTTTCGGGCGTTCTGCTGGCCATGCAGGCCGCCTTGGTGCTGGGCATCTTCGGCTCTGCCGCGATCTACGTGACGGCCTCTTCGGCCGATCTCTGGGTGGGCTATCCGGGCACGCAAAGCGTGAACTTCGGGCGCAATATCGGCAGCGATGTGGAGATGCGCCTGCGCATGGACCCCGATGTGGCGGCCGTGGAATCCTATGTCTGGGTCGATGGCGACTGGCGCGCGCGCGCCGGTGCCCAGGGCGCGACCGGAGGCGGAGTCTCTGTCTATCTCTCGGGCGTCAGCACTGCGGACAACTCCATGATGTTCACCAAGGTGCTCACCTCCTGGCAGCGGCAGCTGCTGCGCGAGCCCGGTGCCGTGATTGTTGACAGGGCGGACCTGGGGACTCTGGGCGCGCAGGAAGGCAGCACGGCCTGGATCAACAACCATGCGGTCAAGATCGTGGCTGCCGTAGACGGCTTGCGCGGCCTGGGTGGCGTCAACGTGATCTCCTCGCTCAGCACGGCCCGCGAAATTGCAGAAACCAGTGCCGAGCATGGCAGCACCTATTTCGTGGCACGCCTGAAGCAAGCTGCCAAGGCAGGCGAGGCCCAGGCGAGATTGAGCCAGTCCAGCAGCAGCTTCGGCCCGTACGAGGTCTGGACGGCCGATGCCTTTGCGCGCCGCTCTCAGCGTTACTGGATGCTCGATACCGGAGCCGGTGCCGGCGTGCTCTTCATGGCCGTCATCGTCTGCCTGGTGGGCGCCATCGTGACCAGCCAGTCGCTCAAGGCGGTGGTGGCAGGGTCCGCCCGCGAGTATGCGGTGCTCAATGCTCTGGGCGTGAGCCGAGCGGCACTGGGCCGCGTGGTGGTCGAGCAGGCCTGCTGGATTGGCGGCCTGGGCTTTGTGCTGGCGGCACTGACCAGCGCGGTGCTGCTCAGCATTGCATCCAGCTACCGCGTCCCTGTTGCCCTCAACCTGTCAGCGGTACTCGCTTGTGGCTTTCTGGTGGCCGTGCTGTCGCTGCTGTCGGGTCTGGGCGCCATGCGCAGCCTGCTGCGTGCCGACCCGGCAACCCTGTTGCGTTAAGGCCTGAAACATGCAAGCCGAGACCATGATGGAACGCATCAAAACGCCTGCTGCAGCCAAGGATGCAGCGCCCAGCCTCGAGGCCGTGCGTCTCGACAAATCCTTTGTCTCGGGCATCGTCCAGGTGCATGTGCTGCAAGGGCTGTCCGTCAGCCTCTATGCGGGGGAGCTGAGCCTGATCTCCGGCCCTTCGGGCTGCGGCAAAAGCACGCTGCTGTCGCTGATGTCGGGACTGCAAAAGCCCGATGCCGGTCACGCGATCGCACTGGGCGAGGACCTGGCCAAGCTCGGCACGGCGGCGTTGGAGAAATTTCGTCTGCGCCATACGGGCTTCGTCTTCCAGGGCTTCAATCTGTTTCCGGCCTTGACGGCACTGGAGCAGGTGCAGTTGCCGCTGGGCTATATGGGGCTCAGAAACGCCGAGACATTGCGCCGTGCCAGGGAGGCGCTCGACGAAGTGGGGCTCTCGCACCGCAGTCATATGCGCCCGGCCCAGCTGTCGGGCGGCGAGAAGCAGCGTGTGGCCATCGCACGTGCCATGGCCAAGCAGCCCCGCCTGCTTTTCGCCGACGAGCCCACCAGTGCGCTGGACGCCGAGAGCGGCCAGCGCGTCATTGACTTGCTGCACCGTGCGGCGCGCACGCACGGCACCACGGTGCTCTGCGTCAGCCATGACCCGCGTCTGGTGCGCCACGCCGATCGTGTGCTGGGCATGGAAGACGGCGCCATTCGCAGCGACTGGCGCCAGAACAGCCCCATCAAGGAATAAACATGAACCCAAGCCCATTTCGTCTCAGCATTGTGTCGGGCGCGCCGCTGCTGGCGGCGGCCGTGCTGATGCTGGGCGGGTGCTCTCCGTCTCAGGATGCTGCCTCCGTGATCACGCCGGCTGCAGCCCAGATCAAGCCTCAAAGCCAGGTAGCCGTTGCGCGGGGCAAGATCGACGTAGAAGGTGGTCTGCTCGATCTCTCCTCGGCCGCATCGGGCGTGGTGCAGCAATTGCTGGTCAAGGAAGGCCAGAGCGTACAGAAAGGCCAGCCGGTGCTGCGTCTCGCGGATGATGCGGCGCGTGCCGATCTGGCCGTAGTGGAGTCCGAACTGCTGCTGGCGCAGACCAAACTCAAGACGCGCCAGGATCGCCTGCCCGCGCTCAAGGCCACGCTGACGCGCTGGCAGGCTGCTGCCAAACAGGGGGCAGCGGATCTGCAAAGCGTGGACGAAGCCGTGCAGGCCCTGCGTGATGCGCAGTCCGAAGTGGATATTGCGGCTGCAGAAGTCACGGTCGCCAAGCGCAAGGCCGAGCAGTTGAGGGCTCTGCTGCAGCGCCACGAGCTGCGTGCGCCCGAAGCCGCAGTCGTGGTGCGTCTGCAGGCACAGGGCGGCAGCATGCTGCAAAGCGGCAGTCCGGTGGCGGTGCTGCTGCCCAAGCGCCCCTTTATCGTGCGTGCCGAAGTCAACGAAAGCTTTGTGACGGCGATTCGCGAAGGCATGAAGGCCCTGGTGACGGTGGACGCAGACGGCAGCGCTGCCCGCCAGGAGTTTCCCGCTGCGACCGTGCTGCGAATCAGCCCCGTCTACGGCACGGCCAGGCTGCAGGACGATGCACAGCGTGGCCCGGTAAGAGTTGTGGAATGCGTGCTGGCATTTGACCAGCCGCCCGCCAATGTCAAGGTCGGTCAGAACGTGAGGGTCAGTTTCCATGAATAAGCGCATTCAGATTTGCCCGTCGCCGGCAGGGACAGCTTCGGCCGGCTGGATGGTGCAAAGCGATTTCGACGGCACCATCAGCCTGCTGGACGTGACCGATACCCTGCTCAACCGCTTTGGCAAGCCGGGCTGGCAGGAGCTGGAGGACGCCTGGGAGCGTGGCGAGATCGGCTCGCGCGAATGCATGAAGGGGCAGGTGGCCCTGCTGGACATGAGCGAGGTCGAGCTGCAGAACCATCTGGACAGCATCGAGATCGATGAGCACTTTGCCGGCTTCGTGGCCGAGGCCGGGCTGCATGGTATCAAGGTGCAGGTCGTCAGCGACGGCATTGACTATGCGATTCGCCATGTGCTCGCACGCCATGGCCTCGGGGATCTGGAAGTCATCGCCAACCATCTGGTTCAGACGGGCGAGCGCAGCTGGCGACTGGATTCGCCCTGGGCCAGCAATCGCTGTACACGGGCCAGCGGCAACTGCAAGTGCGAACGTCTGGCCGAGCAGCAGGCCGTCCATGGGCGGGTGCTCTATATCGGCGACAGCACGTCGGACTTCTGCGTTTCCGGCAAGGCGGATTTCGTGCTGGCCAAGTACAAGCTCATCGACTATTGCGAGAGCCAGGGGATTGCCCATGCGCGCTTCGAGCATTTTGCGCAGGCCACCCAGTTGCTGGAGCAAGTCATCTTCGGCATGGAGCAGACTGCATGAATGCCTCTGATGGATTTGGGTTGCTGCAGCAGCCGGATTTGCAGCAGCTGTGTGTGACGTCGCATGAATTCGTCATGCCCGGCGAAGGCAGCAATGCCCGCACGGGCGTGCTGCTGATCCATGGCCTGACCGGCACGCCGGCCGAGATGCGCCTGCTCGCCAAAGGTCTGAACAAGCAGGGTTTCACGGTCTACGGGGTGCAGCTCGCAGGACATTGCGGCAGCATGGAGGACTTGGTGGCTGCCCGCTGGACGGACTGGCTGGCAAGTGTGGAGTCGGGTCTGCAGCGCTTCTTGCAGCATGTGGACCATATGGTGGTTGGCGGTCTATCCATGGGGGCGCTGCTGTCGCTGGCCGTGGCCGAGCGCCATCCCGACAAGGTGGCGGGCGTCTGCGCGCTGTCCACCACCTTCCGCTATGACGGCTGGAGCATTCCGGCCTATACCAAGCTGGCGTTCCTGCTGCCGCTTTTTCGCCTGCTGGGCATTGGCCGCAACAGTGTCTTCATGGAGGCCCCACCCTACGGCATCAAGGACGAGGCCCTGCGCGCGCGCGTGGTCGAGCAGATGAACAGCGGCGACAGCTCTGCCGCAGGCCTGCCTGGCAATCCCTGGTGGAGCGTCATCGAGCTGCGCGCCCTGTCCGCGAATGTGCAGGCCGGACTGGCGCAGCTGCGCTCGCCCTGTCTGGTCATTCATGCCCGGGAAGACGATATTTCCTCGGTCAGCAATGCCCACGATATCCAGCGCGGCGCGGTCAACGCCCATGTCGACCTGGTGCTGCTGGACAATTGCTATCACATGATCACCATCGACCGCGAGCGCCGCACAGTGATTGCCAAGCTCAACGAGTTCATCGCGCGCATCGCCAGCTCGGCGGCGCCTGCCAGGGGTGCGAATGGGTAGTGATCTCTCGCCCCTGGTGGTGACGCTGTGGATACTCAATGTGCTGGTGGACAGCGGGGGGCAGTTGGCCTTCAAGGCCGCGGCCAGCGAGCCGGGGCATCGCAATGGCACGGAGCGCTGGCGCTTCATGCTGGCCAGGCCCTGGCTGTGGGTGGGCATTGCCTGCTATGTGGCGGAGTTTCTGGTCTGGCTGGCGTTTCTGTCGCTGGTGCCGCTGTCGGACGGGGTGCTGCTGGGCTCGATCAACATCGTCGCCATCATGATTCTGGGGCGGGTGCTGTTTCGCGAAAAGCTCGCGCCCATGCGCGTGGCCGGCATCGTGCTGGTGTCCGTAGGCGTGGCCATCGTTGGATTGCACTGAGGGCCGTCGGCTATGAAGCGTTTTTACATTGTCGGCTTTCTGGTACTCATGGCCTTTGACACGCTGGCGCAGCTCAGCTTCAAGCAGGCCGGTGATTCCGCACTGCCGCTGGAGTTCTCCACCGGCTGGCTGCTGCGCGTGTTCAGCCAGCCCTGGATCTACGGTGCATTCGTTGGCTACATCGGTGCCTTTTTCACCTGGATGAGCCTGCTCAAGCACGCTCCCATCGGCCCGGCATTCGCGGCCTCGCATCTGGAGATCATCTCGGTGCTGGCGATCTCGTACTGGCTGTTCAACGAGCCCATTGGCTGGCCGCAGATCATTGGCTGTCTGTTCATCGTGGCCGGCATCATGTGCCTGGCGGTGAGCGAGAAGCCAGAGGCAGAGCAGGCCGCCTGAGATGCGCCAGCCCACAGTGCCGCCAACGGCAGGACTGCCACTGCAGCTCGGCGATCTCTGGCCCTCGGGTGCGGGCAGCCTGGCAGGACAGCTGGCCGCATGGCTGGGCGTGGAGGCTGTGCAGCTCGAATGCTCGGGAACCTCGGCCCTGATGGTGGCATTGCGAAGCCTCAAGACCCTCAGTCCGGGGCGCAGCGAGGTCGTTGCACCGGCCTATACCTGTCCGCTGGTGGCGCTGGCGATTGCGCAGTGCGGGCTGCAGCTGCGCCTGTGCGATCTGCGCGCCGACGCGTTGGACATGGACCCTGTCTGCCTGCAGCGCCTGTGCAGCGACCGGACGCTGGCCGTGCTGCCCACGCATCTGTGCGGGCGTGTGGCAGAGGTGGACGCCGCCCTGCAATGCGCGCGCGCCGTGGGCGCCTATGTGATCGAGGATGCCGCCCAGGCGCTGGGAGCGCGCAGCGACGCAGCTTCGGTGGGCCTCAAAGGCGATATCGGCTTTTTCAGCCTGGCCGTCGGCAAGGGGTTGAGCACCTTTGAAGGTGGCGTGCTGATGGCGCGCGAGCCTTCCATGCGTGCTGCGCTGAGCGCAGCTGGCGCCGCCACCCGGTTCAGCCTGTGGTGGGAGCTGCGCCGCAGCATCGAGCTGCTGGGCTATGCCATGCTCTACCGGCCCTCGGGTCTGCGCATGGCCTATGGCAAGCCGCTGGAGAAATCATTGTCGCGTGGTGACTGGGTAGAGGCCGCAGGCGATGACTTCGACGATCTCATTCCCCAGCACAGTCTGGGGCGCTGGCGCCAGAGCGTGGGGGCCAGGGCATTGCGACGGCTGGAGGGGTTTCAGCAGCAAGCATCCGGGCAGGCCGGCCTGCGCATCGCTCAGTTGCAGGCTCGCGGGCTGGAAGTGGTGCAGGATGCCGTGCCCCGGGCGCAGGGCGTGTGGCCGGTGATCCTGCTGCGCATGCCGAGCCAGCAGGCCAGGGATGCCGTGCTGCGCGCGCATTGGGGCGGTGGCTGTGGTCTGTCTCTGCCCTTTGTCCATGTGCTGCCCGACTATGGCCGCTACGACCATGTGCTGGGTGCTGCACGCGACGACGCGGTCAGCCAGGCGCGCGACTGGGCGCAGCGCTTGCTCGCCATCAGCAATAGCCCATGGCTGGATGACGAGCGCTTTGCGGATTTGCTGGACACGCTGGCAGCACGCTGATACGCCTACGCCTGCAATCTGTCTGCAATAACGATATAGAAATCCATTCGTTCTGTTTTCGCCGGCTCGTTTCTACACTGAACTTGAACGGACTGCATGGCCTGTTGCCCCGCAGATCAAGGCACAAGGAGTGGTGAAAATGGGAGTAGGAAAACGCTCAAGGCAAGCGCTGTCAAGCGCGGCGGGGGCCTGCCAGCACGATGTGGATGTTCTGGTTATCGGCGCTGGACCAGCAGGGGCATGGGCTGCCATCAGCGCAGCCAGCCAGGGGGCAAACGTGCTGCTGGTCGACAAGGGATATTGCGGAACATCGGGCGCAACTGCACCTTCGGGCTGCGGCGTTTGGCATGTCGACAATACCGGGGATTTGCGTGAGAAAGCCAAAGCCAGTCGTTACACCATGGGGGGCATGCTGGCCGAGCAGGCATGGATGGATCGGGTGCTGGAGCAGACCTGGAACAACATCGAGCTGTTGACTGAATGGGGCTACCCGTTCCCTGTCGATGTGGAAGGCAAGCTGCGGCGCAACTCCCTGCAGGGCCCTGAATATATGCGTTTGATGCGCAAGCAGGTCAAGGCTGCCGGCGTACGTATTCTTGACCATAGCCCGGCGCTGGAATTGCTCGTGGATGACGCTGGCACGGTATGCGGCGCAACAGGTGTGCGCAGGCAAGCCGAAGATACCTGGGTTGTGCGTGCAAGTGCAACCATCATTGCCACCGGTGGCTGCGCTTTCCTTAGCCGCGCGCTGGGCTGCAATGTGCTGACCGGTGATGGATACCTGATGGCCGCCGAGGTGGGGGCACAGCTCTCGGGCATGGAATTCTCCAATGCCTATGGGCTGGGGCCGGCGTTCTCTTCGGTCACCAAGTCACTGTTCTACAACTGGGCCAGTTTTTACTATGCAAACGGCTCGCTGATCGAGGGTGCAGGGTCTTCGCGCGGGCGCAGCATCATTGCGCAGACGTTGCAGACACAGCCTGTTTTTGCGCGCTTGGATAAAGCCGATGCGAGCATTCAGGCATGGATGCGCACGGCACAGCCCAACTTCTTTGTCTCGTTTGACCGCAAAGGCATCAACCCTTTTCATGAAATGTTCCCGGTCAGCTTGCGGCTGGAAGGAACGGTGCGTGGCACTGGCGGTCTGAATGTGGTGGATGCCGACTGTGCAACCTCCGTGGCCGGGCTGTACGCTGCAGGCGATGCAGCAACGCGCGAGCTGATCTGCGGTGGCTTTACCGGAGGCGGCAGTCATAACGCAGCCTGGGCGCTCTCTTCGGGATTCTGGGCTGGTGCCGGCGCTGCGCGCTTTGCCTTGCATAACCCGATGAAATCACGGCAGCTTTACCGCGCTGGCAGTCCAGGTCTTGAGGAGCAGGGTCAAGCTCGGCTGGACAGCAGTCAGCTGATTCAAGCGGTACAGGCCGAAGTCTTCCCGTACGAGCGCAACTGGAATCGCCAATCCGATGAGTTGCAGCAGTCTCTGCAGAACCTTGATGCCTTGTGGCTGCGCCTGCGTACTGGTGTGCAGTTCCAGTCCATCGAAGAGCGCCTGCGCCTGAGGGAGGCAACTGCCATGCTGGCTACCTCGCGATGGATGTACCGAAGTGCTTTGCAGCGTACCGAAACCCGGGGCATGCATCGCCGTCGCGATCATCAAGAATTGGACCCTGGCCAGAGACATCGATTGATTTCTGGCGGCCTTGATGAAGTCTGGGTGCGTCGTCAGCGGGTCAAAGAAGTGCCGTCTTCCGAAGGAGTGCTCGCATGATCGAAATCATCAGTTCAGAGCGTTGCACCGGCTGCAATATCTGCGTCCATGCCTGTCCTACCAATGTGTTCGACATGGTCAAAGGGCAGGCTCCGCGCATTGCCCGGCAAAGCGATTGCCAGACTTGCTTTATGTGCGAGCTGTATTGCCCTGAGGACGCCTTGTATGTTGCACCGATGGCAGATGCTGCTGCCCATGTTGATGAGCTCGCGCCTGCCACGCAAGCTTTGCTGGGCAGCTATCGCGCCTCCGTTGGTTGGGGCAAAGGTCGCCAATCTACCGCGGCACTGGATGCCAGCTACGAGCTGCTGGCGCGTGCTCATTAGAAATTTAGTCATCCATGTCAGAACATGAAATCCGTTTGTCGGAAGCAGGCTCTTGTGCCGCTTTCAATCGTCGTCGATGGCTGCTTGGCGCTTTGGCGGCAAGCATTCCCATGCTGGGTGAAGCGCAGTCTCAAAGCGCGGCGCAGACCTTGCGTATCGGCTATATCGGTCCTGGAAAGAAGCCTGCTTATGCCACGGGCTGGGCGCTGCAGCAGGGCATCTTGCAGCGGGAGCTGAGCACGTTGGGCTTCTCGCAGGTCGTGACCCGTGTGTTTCCCAATGGACCGGACTTGAATGAAGCATTCATTGCCGACCATCTGGACATCGGCATCTATGGCGACACACCCGCAGTGGTCGCTCATGCGCAAGGCTTTCAAGGTAAGTTGCTGGGTTTTGATTGCGTGGGCATGAACACCTGGCTGCTGACGCCCAAGGCTGGCATCAAGACGGTGGAGGAGCTCAAGGGCAAAGTCGTTGGCGTGGCTCTGGGCTCATACATGCACCGCTTTGTGCTGGGTCTGCTCAGGCAGCATGGTTTGAGCGGCAGGGTCAAGGTGGTGCATATGCTGCCGCGCGACGGTGCACCGGCGCTGGAGCGTGGGGATGTAGCTGCGTTTGCCGCACCTATCAATATGGGGCCGTTGCTGGCGCAGCAAGGCTTTCCGGTTCTGGCAGAGGCTGCGCAATATCCGACGCTGCTGGGCACATCGGTCATTGTGATTTCTCCCAAACTGCTTGCGAGGTTGCCGCAATTTCCTGCTACCTGGGGCCGTGCACGCAGCATTGCCCTGGGGGAGATTCGTAGCGACAGCGCAGCGTATCTGGCGTTTCATGCCGAGGCCAGCGGTTTCCCGGTGCCTGCGGTCAAAGCCTCTGTGGCATTGAGCAATCTGCCCGCTCAGGCCTATCCGGAGCAAGGCTTGCATTTGATCTCCGAGGCCAAACGCTTCCTGCTCAATGAAAAGCTGGTGCGCAAGGATTTTTCCGTTGAGAGCTGGAGGATTCCCGGGTTTTCATGAGCTTTTCTTCTGACAAGATCATTGGAGTCAAGCGATATTTGCCCTTGCTTCAGTGGGATCTGTCATCGCGGAGACTCTGCATTTCTGTCCGGATTCCCTGGCTTTCAGTGCTGTCTCACGCTCGGCGATATAGCTGCGCGTGAGCGGTACGGCATCCTGTCTGCGCGCCAGCTGAACCTGGAAGATGGCGATGTCCTGATAGCGGAACGCGGTCTCCGACATGGACAGATAGAACTCCCACATGCGGCAGAAGCGCTCGTCATACAGGGCTGCGGCTTCGGCACGGCGTGCCATGAAACGCTCGCGCCACAGGCGCAGGGTCTGGGCATAGTGCAGGCGCAGCACCTCGATATCGCAGATCACCAGCCCCGTGCGCTCTATGGCCGGCGTGAACTCCGACATCGACGGAATATGGCCTCCGGGAAAGATGTAGCGCTCAATCCAGGGATTGTTGAAGTCGGGCACATCGCTGTTGCCGATGAAGTGCAGCAGCATCACGCCGTCCTCGCTGAGCAGCTCATGGCATTTGCGGAAGAAGGCGTCATGGAATCTCGTGCCCACATGCTCGAACATGCCGACGGAGACAATGCGCTCGAACGGCCCATGTGTTTCGCGATTCATGTCGCGGTAGTCTTCCAGTCGGTACTCCAGCCGCTCGCCATGGATGGATTGCGAGGCCCTGGACTGCGCGCCGGCCAGTTGCTCCGTGGACAGCGTGATGCCTGTGACATGGCCGGCACCGCCCACCTCGGCCAGATAGCGCGAGAGACCGCCCCAGCCGCAGCCGATATCGAGCACGCGCTGGCCTGGCTCGATCAGCAGCTTGGCGGCGATATGGCGCTTCTTGGCCAGCTGTGCCGTTTCCAGGTCTTCGTTGCCCTGCTCGAAATAGGCGCAGGAGTACTGGCGCTCGCTGTCGAGAAACAGCTGATAGAGCCGGTCGTCCAGATCGTAGTGATGCGCCACGTTGGCACGCGATTTGCCGCGCAGATTGTTCTGCAGCAAGGGCCGCAGCTTCATGCGCCAGGCATCGAGCAGGCGCACCGTGGCGCTGACGGGCACCTGCCTGGCGCCGCGCAGCACCAGCTCCAGTACGTCATAGACCGTGCCTTGCTCGACCAGCAGGCGCTGCTGCATGAACAGCTCGCCAAAGTTGAGGTCGGGGTCGCGCAGCAGCGCAAGGACGGCACGTCTGTCGGCAAAGCGCAGGCGCGCCTGAGGCTGGCCGCCGTCGCCGAAGATCAGCGCCTTTCCTGAAGGAGTGATGACTTCGAGCCGTCCCGTGGTGACCAGAGGTGCAAATGCCTGTTGCAGCAATTTTTCGGTCAACCGATCCAGCATGTCAGCTCCTTGAAGCGAAGTGTTGAAAAGTGGCCGGTGAAATCGCTCTAACTCGTGCTGCTGAGCGCTATGCGCTGTATCAGCCGCTGGTTCAATGCATGCTGCCCGGCCTGCCAGCCGGCCAGCGTAGCAGCGTCAATCTGTGTGTCCTGGCCGTCGCCTGCGCTCATCAGTCGCTTCCACCAGGTGCCATAGTGCCATGACGACACGTCGCCCGTGATGTCACTGCCCGCGATCTGTCCGCGCAGCGCATCGATCAGCTGCACGGCCTGCTCTTCCAGCATCCGGCCCTGGTCCCAGTTGGTGCGCACGACTTCGGCGGCGAACACATCCTTGTCTATGCTCAGATACGTGTCCTGCGGCCAGTCATGCAGATGGCTGGACAGCGCCTGTACCAGCTCCGAGATATTGGCAAAGCTGCGAAACGCCTTGCCCGCGCCCAGGCGCCGGGCCCAGCCGGTGTCCACGCCGCAGCTCCAGTAGGTGAGCTTGCCGGCGCGCAGCGGCCGCAGATAGTTCTCCCAGGCGTGGGCCGAGCCAATGTCCTGCGAGGTAATGCCTGCCACATGGACCTGCGACACGGCCGGGTGCATGGCCACGCGTCGCACCCAGGAGCCGCAGTGCACACCCCAGGGAAAGCGCATATTGTCCGGGTGGTTGTCCAGCACCACCACGCGCAGCGGATGCTTGGCGCTGAAGCCCTTCTGGGCAATGCAGCGCTCGATCAGCGGCCAGCTCAGATGGTGAAAGTCGCCGCTGCCCATGAGCACGGTACCGTGCTGCGCGGGCAGCTGCTCCTGCATGGCCTGGGTGAAGCGCCTGAAGCTGCGCAGGCCGCAGCCAAAGCGCACCAGCTCCTGCCACTGGGCGAGCGCAAGCCGCTTCTCCTGGAGCAGCGGGCCTACCGATTCATCGACATCCAGCACCACAGGTGTTTGTTGCATCATGCCTTGTCACTCCACTGGCGATCGCTTTCAAACAGACCGGAGAAGCGCCGGCCCAAGGCGCGCAGCAAGGGGTTGCGGATGAAGACCAGATGCTGCGTCATGGTGAAGCTGGCGCCGAGCTGGGCCTTGACTTCCGGGTCGGTCCAGCCCGCTACATAGTGGGACAGGCCCCGCTCCAGTGCGTATTCAAGATTGACCATCCAGCTCACGAAATAGAGATTCGCTTCGCGCGCTGCGGGGTAGGACAGGCCTATGTATTTGTCGATCAACCTGCCGTCATGCTCGAAGCACAGATTCCAGCCCAGCAGCGCATCGCTTTGCCGATCCCGGTATTCGAACACGATGCCGCCGTTGTCCTCATCGCGCAGCAGGCCGGCCAGGAAGGCGCGAGAGAGTTTGTCGAAATGGATCTCGCTTTGCGCATACACCGCCTCGAACAAGGCGTAGTAGGCGTCGATCCGGTTCTCGTCGGCAAAGGCCGCACCGGTCGGCAGGCGGCGAATGTCAAGCTCGGCACGGCTCTTGAGCTTGCGCCTGAGGCTGCTGCGGCGGTTCTTGGACAGGCCGGCCAGATACTCGTCCGTGCTGGCAAAGCCAAGAGGTACATAGGCCAGTGCTTGGCCTTCGAGCGTCACAAAGCCTTGCTCGGCCAGTGCCTGGGACAAGGCCTTGGCAAAGTCGTTGTCGCTGGCGCTCAGAAGGGGTGATGCCTGCGGCAGATCCTTGACGATGGTGAGCATGGTCCGGCCCGCCACGGCGCGCAGCTGCCGCGCCAGCGTGGCCGCATCCACGCCCTGGGGCAGGGGCGCATACTCGCTGACCGTGCTGCCGATGAAGTCCGTCTTCAGCCTGAGCCTGGAGCTCAGAAAGCGCCCGCCCGGCAAGGACAGAAGACGCGCCTTGAGCGCGTCATCTGCGGTGGTCAGCAAATCGAAGGGGGCGGTGAATGCTGGCGCCGGCCATTCCTTCAGCAAGGCAAAGCCTTCTGGAGGATGGTTGGTGAACTGCTGCAGCAAGCCACTGGGTTCGAGCTGGTTGCGGAAATTTTCCGTCGCCATTTCGCCTTTTTGTAGTCGGTTGTGATGGCGCCTGAGTGTGTCTGCAGCGCAGAAAACTGGCACAACCCAAGCAAGAGACAGCGAGCAAGACCTGGGCGGCCCCCGCCGCCGCACAGCGAGGCTGTCGTCCCCCTCCCGAAGACAGAGGGGAAAGCGGCGGGGCCGCCTAGGCAAAGCCGCTCAGGGCGGTTACGCCTTTTTAGCCTTGCTCAGCAACTGATCCAGCAGCACCATGGCTTCGTCGATCTCGCTGCGCGAAATCATCAGCGAAGGCGCGAAGGTGATCACGTTCTTGTAGTAGCCGCCCACGTCCAGCACCAGGCCGCGCTTCTGGCCCTGGTATTCCAGGCCGCCTTCGAGGCCGATGTCCACCATCTTGTCCAGCAGCGCCTTGTTGGGCGTGAAGCCGTCCTCGGTGCAGATTTCGGCGCGCAGCGCCAGGCCCAGGCCGTCCACATCGCCGATTTCCTTGTGGCGCTTTTGCAGCTCCTTGAGGCCTTCGAGGAAGTAGGCACCCGATTCGCGCACCTGACGGCCGAAGTCCATCTCGTGGGTCATCTTCATGACTTCCAGGCCCAGGGCCGTACCCAGCGGGTTGGAGGCAAAGGTGGAATGGGTGGATCCGGGCGGGAACACCGTGGGGTTGATCAGCTCTTCGCGTGCCCACAGGCCGGACAGCGCATTCAGACCATTGGTCAGTGCCTTGGCAAACACCAGTACATCGGGCTTGATGCCGAAGTTTTCCACCGACCACAGCGTGCCGGTACGCCAGAAGCCCATCTGGATTTCGTCGACCACCATCAGCACGCCGTGATCGTCCAGCACCTTCTTCAGACCCTTGAAGAAGTTGGGAGGAGGAACCACGTAGCCGCCCGTGCCCTGAATGGGTTCCACGTAGAAGGCCGCGTATTCGCACTGGTTGGTCTTGGGGTCCCAGACCGCGTGGTATTCGTTCTCGAACTTGCGCGCGAATTCGCGCACGATCTGGTCCGCATACTCCTCGGACGTCATGCCCTTGGGACGGCGGAAGGGGTAGGGGAAGGGGATGAACTGCGCGCGGTCGCTGAAGTGGCCGAAACGGCGGCGGTAGCGGTAGCTGGAGGTGATCGAGGACGCGCCCAGCGTACGGCCGTGGTAGCCGCCTTCGAACGCGAACATCAGGCTCTTGCCGCCGCTGGCGTTGCGCACGACCTTCAGCGAGTCCTCGATGGCTTGCGCGCCGCCCACGTTGAAGTGCACGCGGCCGTCGTGGCCCCATTTGCGCTTGGCGTCTTCAGCAATGAACTTGGCCAGTTCGATCTTGGTGGGGTGCAGATACTGGCTGGCCACCTGGGGCAGCTCCTGCAGCTGCTCGATCATCTTGGCCTCAAGACGCTTGTTCTTGTAGCCGAAGTTGACGGCCGAATACCACATCTGCAGATCGAGGTAGGACGTGCCTGCATCGTCGTACATATAGCTGCCTTCGCAGCCCGTGAAGATCTTGGGAGGATTGACGTAGTGGACGGTGTCGCCAAACGAGCAGTATTTGGCTTCGTCAGCCAGCAATTGGGCAGTATTGATCACAGCAGAAAGCGCTCCGCAAAAATGGATTCAGTCAACGGTATGCGGCAGCAGTGTGCGTTTGCAATATTTCCGGGCTGTCGAGCATTTGTGTGGGAATTGTGGAGAGCTCTGCGTCGGCCGATTTTCAGCGCCGCAAATGGCGGCGACAGATGTCCGGGCGCGCGCAGCTGCCTGCAGCAGCTTGCCCGGCCCTGTTCAAAGTACGGGGCGCGGCTCGCTGCCGCTCGTCGAGGCGGCGTCCAGACCGCTGCCGAATCCGGGCCGATCAGCCCAGTGCCACCACGCGCAGCACCTCGGCGCCATAGGCATCGAGCTTCTTGGTGCCCATGCCGCTGACTCCCTGCAGCTCCTGCAGGCTCTGGGGGTTGAGTTCGGCAATCGATGCCAGCGTGGCGTCGTGGAAGATCACATAGGCCGGCAGATTGTGAGACTTGGCGACTTCGGCGCGCCAGGCCTTGAGATTGATGAAGCGAACCTGTGCGTCGGGACCCAGATTGACCGCAGCTGCATTGGAGGCCGATTTCTTGCCCTGCTTCTTGCTGCGCGATGCGGCCACGGCCTCGCGCAGCTGCACCTGTATCTCGCCCTTGAGCACGGCACGCGAGCCCGCGGCCAGACACAGGGTGTCAAACACATGGCCGCTGTTCTCGCTCACCACCTTGTGCAGGCCCAGGGCACCCGTGGCCAGCAACTGGCGCATCACGGCGCGCAGCTGTGGCTCCGAATACTCCTTGCCGATGCCGAAGGTGGATACCTTGTCATGCCCGTACTGCGTGACCTTGTCCGTCTCCTTGCCGCGCAGCACGTCCATGATGTGGCCCGCACCATAGGTCAGGCCGCTGGCCTCGTGCACGCGGAAGATGGTGGACAGCAGCTTGCGTGCCGCATCCGTGCCATCCCATAGCGCCGGCGGCTCCAGGCAGTTGTCGCAGTTGCCGCAATGGGTGCGGGCAACGGCCTGCAGTGGCTTGCCATCCAGGCTCGGCTCCTGTCCATATTGCTCGCCAAAATAGGCCAGCAGGCGTACGCGGCGGCAGTCGGTGGCCTCGGCCAGACCGAGCAGGGCATCGAGCTTGCCGCGCATCACCTGCTTGAACTGTTCCTCGGCCGGGCTTTCGTCGATCATGCGGCGCTGGTTGACCACGTCGCTGAGACCGTAGGCCATCCAGGCATCGGCGGGCAGGCCGTCGCGGCCCGCACGGCCGGTTTCCTGGTAGTAGCCCTCGATGTTCTTGGGCATGTCCACATGAGCCACAAAGCGCACATCGGGCTTGTTGATGCCCATGCCGAAGGCAATCGTGGCGCACATCACCACGCCTTCTTCGCGCAGAAAACGGTCCTGATGGTTCTGGCGCATGTCCTGGGGCAGGCCTGCGTGGTAAGGCAGGGCATTGATGCCGTTCTGCACCAGGGTCTGGGCCAGCTCCTCGACACGCTTGCGCGACTGGCAATAGACCACGCCGGCCTCGCCCTCGTGCTCGCGTTCGATAAAGCGCAGCAGCTGGTTGCTGACGTCCTTTTTCTCGGCGATCTTGTAGCGGATGTTCGGGCGGTCAAAACTGCTGATGAAATGCTGGGCCGCTTCCAACTGCAGGCGCTCGATGATGTCGGCGCGCGTCAGCGCATCGGCCGTGGCCGTCAGCGCGATGCGCGGCACATCGGCATAGCGCTGGTGCAGCACACTCAGCGCGCGGTATTCAGGGCGGAAGTCGTGTCCCCACTGGCTCACGCAATGCGCTTCGTCGATGGCGAACAGCGACAGCTTGCCCTGGGCATGCAGATCGTCGAGCAGACCCAGAAAACGTGGCGTGTTCAGACGCTCGGGAGCGGCATAGAGCAGGGTGATGTCGCCGCTTTGCAGGCGCAGCTCCACCTCCTGCGTCTCGTCGTAGCTCAGGGTGGAGTTCAGATAGGCGGCGCTGATGCCGGCCTCATGCAGTGCGCCGACCTGGTCGTGCATGAGCGCGATCAGCGGCGAGACCACGATCGTCACGCCATGGCCGAGCTGCTGGCGCGCAATGGCCGGAACCTGGTAGCACAGCGATTTGCCGCCGCCCGTGGGCATGAGCACCAGCGCATCGCCGCCGTTGATGACATGCGAGACGATGGCCTGCTGGGGGCCACGGAATTGCTCGTAGCCAAAAACGGCTTGCAGAATGGATTGCGCGGAAGACACCGGGTACTCTTGAATCGATAGCTGGTAGCGCTTGCTGTATATGGGGAAGAGGCCGATTTGGCCTCTGGTGCAAGCATCAGAACTGGCCCTATTGTGCGCTGCGACCCGGCGCGCTGCCCGGGCCGGGTTATGCGCAATCAGCCAGCCTGCCCTATGGTGGAGGGCGAAAAATGCGCATCCAGCTCGTAGAGATCGGCGGGATAGGTCAGGCGCACAAAGGTGATGGGCAGCTGCCCGGTCCAGGTACGGCGGTCGATCACCAGGCAGGGAAAGCCGGGCTTGATCTCCAGCAGGCCGGCGGTTTCCTCGCTGGCTGCCTCGGCGCGAATGCGGTGTTCGGCCGAGCTCCAGGGCACGTGGTTGACCATCCAGGAGCTGGGACTGTGCTCGGTGAACGGCTCGTGCTCGGCGTCCGGCACGGATTCGAGATTGATCAGGCGGTCTTCGATGCAGAACGGACGCGATCCCGCCATGTGCAGGCACAGCACATGGACGATGGAGGCCGGCCGGGCCATGCGCATGGCCTCCATGTCCTCGCGCGTGCTGCGCCTTTGCGTGCGCCCGAGCAGCCTGCTCGAATACTCCTGCCCCATGCCCAGCACCACCTGGCGCAGATCGGGAATCTCCAGCACGGCAGAGCTGGTTTGCGGGCGCGTCACAAAGCTTCCCGCCTTGCGCTTGCGCACCAGCAGACCGGCTTCTGCCAGCTTGTTGAGCACCTTGCTCACCGTCATGCGCGAGCATTGGTAATGGACGGTCAGTTCCATCTCCGACGGGATGCGATAGCCGGGCGGCCAGCGGCCACTGAGAATGTTCTGTTCAATCTCGGTGAGAATTTTCCCGTGCAGCGACATGGAAGAGTGTTTGTCCATGGAGTGGATTACACCAGCAAATCCGGCCGGGTGCCGCTGCGCCTTCTAAGCGTTCAATACGGAGCGTGCAATGATGGTGCGCTGAATCTCGGAAGATCCTTCGTAGATGCGCAGAATGCGGGCGTCGCGCACATAGCGCTCCAGGGGCATTTCCCGGGTATAGCCGTAGCCGCCATGGATCTGCAGCGCCTCGTCGGTCACGAAGCCCACCATCTCCGAGGCGAACAGCTTGGCCATGGCCGACTGCTGGGTGAACGGCTGCCCCTGCTGGCGCAGTGCCAGGGCCTGCATGGTCAGCGCCCAGGCAGCTTCCAGGCGCAGCTTCATGTCGGCGAGCTTGAACTGTATGCCCTGCTTGTTGGCTATCGGTTCGCCGCCCACCAGACGCTGGTTGGCCCAGTCGGCCGCCGCCTTGAGTGCGGCCTCGGCGATGCCCAGAGAGGTCGCAGCCACGTCCAGGCGGCTGTTGTCCAGCACCTTCATGGCAGTCTTGAAGCCGCTGCCCTCGGCACCGAGGCGGTTGGCGGCAGGAACGCGCACGCTGTCCAGCGAGACTTCAAAGGCATGGCCGCCACGAATGCCCATGAGCTTCTCGGGCGACGAAATCTGTATGCCGGGCAGATCGCGCGGCACGATGAAGGCGCTGACCCCGCGTGCCGCAGCTTCCGCATCGGTCTTGGCGAACACCACCATGAAGCGGGCCTCCGCCGCATTCGAGATGAAGTGCTTGACGCCTGTGATCAGATAGTCGTCGCCGTCGCGCACGGCCCGGGTACGCATGTCTGCAGGGTGGGAGCCGCCGCGCGGCTCGGTCAGCGCAAAGGCCGCCAGCCATTCCCCGCTGGCGCAGCGCGGCAGCCATTGCTCGCGCTGCGTTTCGTCGCCGGCTATGAGAACGGCATCCGTGCCCAGGTAGTGAGCACCGATCATGGACGAGGTCGCGGCGCAGGCGCGCGAGATGGCGACCAGCGACATCAGCATGGCGGTGGGGGTGACGCCCGGTCCGCCAAAGCGTTCCGGCAGATTCATGCCCATCACGCCCAGCGCGGAAAGGCCGGGCACATGGCGCGTGGCGGAAAAGGCTTCCTCGTCCATGGCCTGGGCCACGGGCGCCAAGGTTTCCTCGGCAAAGCGTGCAACGGCATCGGCAACGGCCTGATCTTCTTCGGTCGCGCCCAGACGAATCAATGACATGGCGGTCTCTCCTTGTTTTCTACCAATCAAAATCAACCCAAAGCGCCTGCTTCGCGCAAAGCGGCAATGGCATCCGTGCTGCGGCCCAGCCAGCTTTGCAGCAGCAGCTCCGTGTGTTCGCCCAGGGCCGGTGCGCGTTGCGCACGATTGGGCAGAGCGCCGTTGAAATGCACGGGCTGTGTCGGCAGCTGCAGGCCCGGGAGGCGTTCGTCCTCGACCTCGCAGAGCAGGCCACGCGAGCGGATCTGCTCGGAGTTCAGGGCCTGCTCTATGTTCCAGATGGGGGCTGCGGGAACGCCTGCCGCTTCGAGCCGCGCCACCACATCGGCCACATCGTGCTGCGTGCTCCAGCCCTCCAGCGCGGCGCGCAATGCGGGCTCGTTGGCCGAGCGGGTTTCATCGCTGGCAAAACGCGGATCGCTGGCCAGCTCGGGCAGGTTCATGGCAGCAGCGGTGGCGTCGAACAGCTTCTTGTTGAGCACGGCCAGGGCGTAATGGCCGTCACGTGCCCTGTAGACGCCAAACGGCGCCGAGAGCGGATGCCGGTTGCCCACACGCCGGGCAGGCTGGCCGGTGAACAGATAGCGCGACATCGATGTCGCCAAAAAGCTCAGCGTGGTGTCGAACATGGCGACATCGACATGCTGGCCGACTCCGGTTCTCTGCGCCTGCAACAGGGCCGCCAGTGTCGCCCAGGAAGCAAACAGGCCGGCAACCACATCGCTGACCGCCTCGCCGACCAGGGTGGGCGCGCCTTGAGGCTCGCCCGTGGCCTCCATCAGGCCGCTCATGGCCTGAACAATGATGTCGTAGGCCGGGCGGTGGGCCAGCGGGCCGGTCTGGCCAAAGCCGGAGACGCTGACATACACCAGCCGGGGATTGAGGGCGCGCAGCGTTTCGGGGCCGATGCCCAGGCGCTCGGCCACGCCCGGCCTGAAGTTCTCGACCACCACATCGACCTGCCGGGCCAGCTCATGCACCACGGCGACCGCATCCGCATGCTTGAGGTCCAGCACCAGGCTTTGCTTGTTGCGATTCATGACCGTGAACAAGGCGCTTTGCCCATTCTTCATGGGGCCGATGGCGCGGTAGTCGTCGCCCTGGGGCGGCTCCACCTTCACGACTTCCGCGCCCAGATCGGCCAGCAAGGCCGTGGACATGGGGCCCGCCAGAACCCGGGTGAAGTCCAGGATGCGGATGCCGTCCAGCGGACGGGAGGCAGTTTTTTCGGTTGATGCAAGCATGGGAGTCCTGCTGTTGATCTGAAGCGATGCCTGCATGCTGCCCAAAACATGAATCAATAGAAAATATTCATTTCCCATTCACTGGATTCAAAAAATTGATTCAGATAAATCTGCG
This sequence comes from Comamonas sp. 7D-2, assembly GCF_022749555.1. Taxonomy (NCBI): domain Bacteria; kingdom Pseudomonadati; phylum Pseudomonadota; class Betaproteobacteria; order Burkholderiales; family Comamonadaceae; genus Comamonas; species Comamonas sp. 7D-2. The sequence continues at coordinate 179,431 of NZ_CP094238.1, forward strand.
CCAGCTCGAATATTTTGTCGCCGCGGCACGCCACGGCAGCACGGCCAAGGCGGCGCTGGCCATCAATGTTTCACAGCCCTCCATCTCCAAGGCGATTGCCGACCTGGAGGCCCAATGGAGCGAGAAGCTTTTTGTGCGCAAACATGCCGTCGGGCTGGACCTGACCGCGGCAGGGCTGGCCAGAAGCCGGGAGGCCCTGAGTCTTCTGGAGGCTGCGCAACTGCTTCAGGAGCCACGCAAGCAGGCGGTTTCCGGCACGCTGAGGCTGGGCTTTCTGAGCACGCTGGGCGCGCTGTGGATTCCGCAACTGCTCACCCAGATGCAAAAGCGCCACCCGTCCATCGACATCGAGTTGATCGAAGGGGACATCGCCTCCCTGACGCGGCAAGTGGAGCGAGGGGAGATCCATGCTGCACTGCAATATGACCTGGGCCTGGCTCGCCCTTTGCTGACCATGCACCCGGTTGCCGCGTTGCCGCCCTATGCCTTGCTGCCTGCCAGGCACGCCCTGTCTGCGGCGCCCAGCGTGAGTCTGGCGGAGCTGGCCCAGTCGCCGTTGCTGCTGATCAACCTGCCTCAGAGCAGAGAGTACTTTCTCTCGCTGTTTCGGGAGGCGGGCGTGGTTCCCACGGTGAACTATGAACTGGCGTCGATAGAGCTGGTGCGTTCCATGGTCGCCAACGGGCATGGCGTCAGCGTTCTGACCACGCGGCCGGTGGTCGACCGAACCCACGACGGCAAGCGGCTGGTCTGCAAAAGAATCAAGGGCCGCGTCGCCAAGCAGGCCGTGGTGCTGTCGGTGCCCAGGAGCAATGCCTCGGCGCTGATTGCACCATTTCTGACCGTGGCAAAAAGCGTGATTGCACCCGACTAGCGCAACGCGGGGGCTGTTTTGGTGCGCGCCCACAAGGCCGGCGGAGGCGGCTCGCGGGCGAGCGAATTGGCACATAGCTTGCTTTTGTGGATTGTTGACTCATGTCTATACAGCTGGGAAATACGGTAACTATGGCGCTCGGGTAAGCCTGTATATACATGTTCAATCAGCAATCGCAAACTTCGCTGTCTGCACTGTCGTGCAAGGCTTGAAGTCCGCATCAACAACCGAACTGCTTTGGCATCGACCGAGGAGAGTCCCATGAAATCGACACGTCGCGTTCCAATCTGGCAACTGGCATTAGCCGCAACCGTTCTAGTGTCTGCTGCACAACATGCAGCGGCTCAGGAGACCAAGATCGTCCTGGGCATGTCGGGATGGACAGGCTTTGCGCCGCTGACGCTCGCGGACAAGGCCGGGATCTTTAAGAAGAACGGCCTCAATGTCGAAATCAAGATGATTCCTCAGAAGGACCGGCATCTGGCGCTGGCCTCGGGGGCCGTGCAATGCGCCGCCACCACCGTGGAGACGCATGTGGCCTGGAACACCAATGGTGTGCCGATCGTGCAGATCTTCCAGATGGACAAGTCCTTTGGAGCGGACGGCATTGCCGTGCGCAACGACGTCAAGAACTTTGCCGATCTGAAAGGCAAGACCGTCGCCGTCAGCGCGCCGGGTACGGCTCCCTACTTCGGGCTGGCCTGGATGCTGAACAAGAACGGCATGACCATGAAGGACATCAAGACCGTGTCGCTGGAGCCCCAGCCTGCGGCACAGGCCTTTGTCTCCGGTCAGAACGATGCGGCCATGACCTATGAGCCCTACCTGTCCACGGTGCGCGCCAACCCTAGCGCAGGCAAGATTCTGGCCACCACCATCGACTACCCGATGGTGATGGATACCGTGGGCTGTGATCCCAAGTGGCTCAAGGCCAACACGGCAGCCGCCAAGGCGCTGACCCAGTCCTATTTCGATGCCATCGCCATGATCAATTCCGACAAGGAAAAGAGCTACGAAATCATGGGCGCGGCCGTCAAGCAAAGCGGCGAGCAGTTCGGCAAGTCGGCAGCCTTTCTGAAATGGTCGGACAAGGAGGCCAATCAGAAATTCTTTGCCAGCGACCTGCTGCCTTTCATGAAGGAGTCTGCTGCCATCCTCAAGGAGGCCGGCGTGATTCGCAGCATTCCTGAGAACTACGGCGTCATGTACGACGCCAGCTTCATCAAGTAAGCGCAAAGAGGTTGCACATGGAAGCGGTATCACCTTCTATCAAGTCTGCATCACCCGCATCGGTTCAGGTGGCATCGCCTTCCGTGAGGCCGGCTCGCCGGCGCTACATGGCCCCTCTGGAGCCTGTCAGCCCCAAGGCCAAATGGCTGCTCGGCACGGGCTTCTTCGTGCTGTTCCTGCTGATCTGGTCGGCCGTCACCTTTGGCGGACTGGTCTCGCCGACCTTTCTCGCCAGCCCGCTGACGATGCTGCGCGAAGGCATTTTGCTGTTCACGGAGTTCGACTTTCATCATGACATCGGCATGACCGTATGGCGCGTCATGGGGGGCTTCATATTGGCCAGCGTCGTGGCCGTGCCGCTGGGCATTGCCATGGGGGCCTGGAAGCCCGTGGAGGCGTTCTTCGAGCCCTTTGTCTCGTTCTGCCGCTACCTGCCCGCCTCGGCCTTCATCCCGCTGCTGATTCTCTGGGCCGGCGTGGGCGAAGCCCAGAAGCTGCTGGTCATCTTCATCGGCTCGGTGTTCCAGATCACCCTCATGGTGGCCGTGACCGTGGGCGGTGCGCGCAAGGACCTGGTGGAGGCCGCCTACACACTGGGCGCCAGCAATACCGGCATCGTCAAGCGGGTGCTGATTCCCGGTGCCGCCCCGGGCATCGCGGAAACCCTGCGCCTGGTGCTGGGCTGGGCCTGGACCTACGTGATCGTCGCCGAGCTGATCGGCTCGTCCTCGGGCATCGGGCACATGATCACCGACAGCCAGGCGCTGCTCAATACCGGACAGATCATCTTCGGCATCATCATCATCGGGCTCATCGGTCTGGTGTCGGATTTCATCTTCAAAACCGTCAACCGTCGCATGTTCGAATGGAGTTCCCTGTGATGAACCAGCTGTCCATTCAAGGCGTTTCGCGCACCTTCACCAGCCACAAAGGCGTCAGCACCCAGGCCTTGCTGCCGGTGGATTTCGAGGTCCGGGAGAACGATTTCGTGACCATTCTGGGCCCCTCGGGCTGCGGCAAATCGACGATGCTGCGCATTGTTGCGGGTCTGGATTTCCCGACGACAGGGCAGGTGCTGCTGGACGGGAAACTGGTGCAGGAGCCTGGCGCCGACCGCGGCATGGTGTTCCAAAGCTACACCTTGTTCCCCTGGCTGACCGTGGCGCAGAACATCCGCTTCGGGCTGCGCGAGAAAGGCGTGAGCGAAGCCATTCAGAAAGAGCGCAGCGACTACTTCATTGCCAAGGTGGGTTTGCGCGGGTTTGAGAATCACTATCCCAAGCAGCTGTCTGGAGGCATGCAGCAACGCACGGCGATCGCGCGTGCGCTGGCCAACGATCCCAAGATCCTGCTCATGGACGAGCCCTTCGGTGCGCTGGACAACCAGACCCGGGTTCTGATGCAGGAATTGCTGCTGGGCATCTGGGAGGCCGAGCGCAAGACGGTGATGTTCGTGACCCACGATATCGATGAAGCCATCTTCATGGCCAATCGCGTGGCCGTGTTCAGCGCGCGTCCGGGCCGCATCAAGGCAGACATTCCGGTCCATCTGCCGCACCCGCGCCACTACACCGTCAAGACCTCGCCCGAGTTCATGGAGCTCAAGGCCCGGTTGACGGAAGAGATTCGCGCCGAGTCACTGGCTGCGGCTGCTCACTGAGGCCTGCATCATGAATGTCCGAGACCCTGCACAGCGCAAACCGGCTCCTGCCGCCCAGATGCCGCTCGCGCTGTACCAGCAGGTCAAGGACCATGTGCTGCGCAAGATCGGCGACGGATCGCTGGCCGCCGGTGCGCGCGTACCTTCCGAGCAGGAACTGGTGAACGAGTTCGGCGTGGCGCGCATGACGGTGAACCGCGCGCTGCGCGAACTGGCCGAGCAGGGCGTGATCGTGCGTGTGGCCGGTGTCGGCTCCTTCGTGGCCGAGGAAAAGCCGCAATCGACCCTGCTGCGCATCGCCAATATCGGTGAAGAGATCACCCAGCGGGGGCATGACCATCGCTTCGAGCTGCTCGACATGCGCCGCGAGTCCGCCTCGCCCGAGGTCGCTGCGGCGCTGGACCTGGCGGTCGGCGCCTCGGTCTTTCACCTGCACGGCGTGCACTTCGAAAACGAGCTGCCGGTCCAGATCGAAGACCGCTATGTGAACCCCCGTCTGGTCCCCGACTTCATGGACCAGGATTTCTCTGCCGTGCAACCCTCGGTCTATCTGGTGCGCAATGTGCAGTACGACCAGATCGAGCATGTGGTCGATGCGATCTTGCCTACGGCCGAGCAGGCTCGGCTGTTGCAGATGGCTCTCGACCAGCCTTGCCTGATGCTCACGCGCCGTACCTGGCTGCGCGGCGTCCCTATCACCTGGGTGCATTGCGTGCATCCGGGCATGCGCTACCGACTCGGTAGCCGTTTCCGAACCGATTCAGTGCACGGCGGCTGATCCCGGCCAGGCCCTTGAATCCCTCAGTACGTTTTTGTTTCTCTTGACTGTATAGACAGGTATAGCCATGAACACGACCACCACCCAAGAGCTCTCGAACTCCGAACTGGAACTGCATCCCGGCGAGCTCACGCTGGCTCAGCTGCGCCGCATTCAGGACGGCGGCGTGCAGCTCAGCATGGCGCAGGCTGCCTATGGCGCCATGCGCAAGGCCGAGGCGCATGTGCAGCACATCGTCGATGAAGACCAGGTGGTCTACGGCATCAATACCGGTTTCGGCAAGCTGGCTTCGACCAAGATCGCCCATGAGCGTCTGGCCGAGCTGCAGCGCAATCTGGTGCTTTCGCACAGTGTCGGCACGGGCGAGCCGCTGCCGGATCATGTGGTGCGCCTGGTTCTGGCCACCAAGGCCGTGAGTCTGGCCCGCGGGCATTCGGGAGCCCGCACGGCGTTGGTGGACGCGCTGCTGGCCCTGGCCAATGCCGATGTCCTGCCCGTGATTCCCTCCAAGGGGTCGGTAGGGGCTTCGGGCGATCTGGCGCCGCTGTCACACCTGGCCTGCGTGCTGATCGGCGAGGGGCAGGCCAAGGTGGGCGGCAAGCTCGTTTCCGGCCGTGAGGCCATGCAGCATATCGGCCTGGAGCCCTTTGTGCTCGGCCCCAAGGAAGGGCTGGCGCTGCTCAATGGAACCCAGGTTTCCACCTCGCTGGCGCTGGCCGGCCTGTTCCAGGCCGAAAGCGTGCTGGCCGCAGGACTGGTCGCAGGTTGCCTGACGCTGGAAGCCATACAGGGCTCCATCAAGCCCTTCGATGCGCGCATCCACGCGGCACGCGGCCAGCAGGGACAGATCGCCGTGGCGGCTGCCGTGCGCTCGCTGCTGGACGGCAGCGCCATCGACCCCTCGCACCCCAATTGCGGGCGCGTGCAGGACCCCTATTCCATCCGCTGCGTGCCGCAGGTCATGGGCGCCTGCCTGGACAATCTCAGCCATGCCGCGCGCGTGCTGGTCATCGAAGCCAATGCAGCCTCGGACAATCCGCTGGTGTTCGATAACGGCGACGTGATTTCGGGCGGTAACTTTCACGCCGAACCCGTGGCTTTCGCCGCCGACATCATGGCCTTGGCGATCGCTGAAATCGGCGCCATCTCCGAGCGTCGCATGGCCTTGCTGCTGGACACCGGACTATCGCGCCTACCGGCCTTTCTGATCGAGGACAGCGGCGTCAACTCGGGCTTTATGATCGCCCAGGTCACGGCGGCTGCCCTGGCGGCCGAGAACCAGTGCCTGGCCCATCCCAGCAGCGTGACCAGTCTGCCCACCTCGGCCAACCAGGAAGACCATGTCTCCATGGCCACCTATGGCGCGCGTCGCCTGGCAGACATGGTCAGGAACACGGCCGTGATCGTGGGCGTGGAGGCCATGGCCGCAGTCCAGGGCATGGACTTCGACCGCCGGCTCAAGAGCTCGCCGCTGATCGAGGAGCAGTACGCGCTGATCCGCAGTCAGGTGCCCTATCTGGACAAGGACCGCTATCTGGCCCCCGATATCGAAATCATGCGTCTGTGGGCGCTGGAAACCGCCTGGCCCGAGGTGTTGCAGAGCATTCTGCCGAGCACGGAGCGCTGAAACTGCTGCCTACAACCCACACCGCAAAAATCGCCGGTGCCCCAGGCCAGGGGTGCCGAGCAAGAGCCGCCTCGCAGCGAGGGCGCCGTCCCCTTGGGGGAAGGCGGCGCAGCCGCTCAGGGGGATCAGAAATTTCCCGCGAACTGGTAGCGCGAAGCCGGGTGCCACAGGGCCGAAACCGAGGCCACCTGGCCCTGGGAGCGGGTTCTGCGGCGCAATACCAGACAGGGTTCGGTGACCTCCATGCGCAAAAGCTCCGCCACCTCGGCCGTGGGCATGCTCGCTTCGATGGAGAAATTCACGCCCTGCAGCGGAGCCACGCGCACCAGGTAGGCATTGGGCGTCTGGCTTGCAAAGTCCTGGCTCAGATAGTCGGGAGCCACGGCCGGATTCACATAGCGGTCTTCGATCTGGATGGGGACATCGTTCTCGAAGTGCACGACCACGGAGTGAAACAGATGGGTGGCGGCGCTCAGCTCGAACTGGCGCAGCAGGGCGGCATCGACCTTGCAGCGCTCGAGCCGCTGCAACTCCCCCCGGTGCCGGTGGCCGCGTGCGCCAATTTCGTCGGCGATATTGCGCAGCTCCACCAGGGTGGCCTGGTACTTCTGCTGGGCCACGAAAGTGCCCGAGCCCTGGACACGCGTCAGTGTTTTTTCGTCGCTGAGCTCGCGCAGCGCGCGGTTGACGGTCATGCGCGCCACATTGAACTGCTTGACCAGGGCGGCCTCGCTGGGAATGGCCTGGCCTTCCTGCCATACGCCACTTTGAATCTGCTGCAGCACATGGTCTTTGATGCGCTGGAACGCAGGTACGGCGGCGGTGGTATCGGTTCGCGACATAGGGTTTGTGTGGATCAGAAAAGCTGTCTAGATGATTGACGTGGGTGGGAGTAAATCACAAAATTCGTCTATACAACTTCGCGAAAATAAATGAAAGTTGTTCGGACATATAAGAGACATCCAGAGGGATTGACGGAGCAATTCATGAGTATTGATACAGCAACGCTGGGTTCCTCTGGCGCCATAGAGACCAGAACCATAGACATGGTTCCGGAGAGCGAGCGCCACGGCTCGCCCTCCAGCCAGTTCACCCTCTGGTTCGGAGCCAATTGCCAGATCACGGCCATTGTCGACGGAGCGCTGGCCATCGTGTTCGGCGCCGAGGCCATGACGGCCATCATCGGTCTGCTGATCGGCAACATTCTCGGCGGCATCGTCATGGCCCTGCATTCGGCCCAGGGCCCGCGCCTGGGCCTGCCCCAGATGATTTCCAGCCGCGTGCAGTTCGGCGTCAAGGGCGCGGCCCTGCCGCTGCTGCTGGTGATCCTTATGTACCTGGGCTTCGCGGCCACGGGCACGGTTCTCTCGGGCCAGGCCATCAACCGCATGTTCGATTTCTCGGCCCCGCAGACCGGCATGATCATCTTCGGCACGCTGACCGCCATCGTGGCCGTGGTGGGCTATCGCCTCATCCACGTGCTCGGCCGCGTGGCCACGGTGATCGGGCTGCTGGGCTTTGCCTACCTGGCCGTGCGCCTGGGCATGCAGTACGACGTGGCCAGCGCCTTCGGCCAGAAGCCCTTCACCTGGGCGAGCTTCCTGCTCACCATCGCGCTGTCGGCCGGCTGGCAGATGACCTTCGCGCCCTACGTCGCCGACTACTCGCGCTACCTGCCGTCCAACACGCCTACGTCGCGGGCCTTCACCACCACCTTCATGGGCAGCGTGATCGGCGCGCAGATCGCCATGACGCTGGGTGTGCTGGTCGCCGCGCTGGGTGGCCAGTTCCTGAAGAACCAGGTCGGCTTCATCGGTGACCTGGCTGGCCCGGCCGCCATCGTGATCTACCTGGTGATCGTCTCTGGCAAGCTCACGGTGAACTGCCTCAATGCCTACGGCGGCTTCATGACCATCCTGACCACGGTCAGCGGCTTCAACAACAAGACGCAGATCTCTCCCGTCGCGCGCATCGCCTACATCGTCGGCTTCGTGCTGCTGTCGCTGGTGGTGGCCTTGCTGGCCAGCGCCGACTTCCTGAACAACTTCAAGAACTTCGTGCTGCTGCTGCTCGCCGTCTTCGTGCCCTGGAGCGCGGTGAATCTGGTGGACTACTACCTGGTGTCCAAGGAGCGGGTCGACATTCCCGCGCTATACGACCCCCAGGGCCGTTATGGCAGCTACAACTTCATGGCGCTGGGTTGCTATGTGCTGGGCATCCTGGTGCAGATCCCGTTACTGAACCAGGCGCTGTACAAGGGTCCGCTCGCCTCCATGCTGGGCGGTGCCGACATCTCCTGGATCGTCAGCCTGCTGGTGACATCGCTGGTGTACTACCCACTGGCCAAGCGGTCCATGAAGGTGCCTGCGGCCATGATCTATCCCAAGTGCAGCCCGGCCCCAGCCGTCGAGCCCGACTTCTACGCCGAGGCAACCCGCTTCCGCGCCGAGCCGTAACGCCTTTTCCATATTCTCTCCATTACTGTCAAAGGAGCAGCCATGACTACCCCTACCGATTCGCGCATCGACCCCACCCGCGTCATCCGCGCCCCTCGCGGCAACCAGCTCAGCTGCAAGAACTGGCTGACCGAAGCGGCCTACCGCATGATCCAGAACAACCTCGACCCCGAGGTCGCCGAGAACCCGCAAGCCCTGGTGGTCTACGGCGGCATCGGCCGCGCCGCCCGCAACTGGGAGTGCTACGACCAGATCCTGGCGTCCCTCAAGGAACTCAATGAGGACGAGTCCCTGCTGGTCCAGTCGGGCAAGCCTGTGGGCGTGTTCAAGACCCATCCGGGCGCGCCCCGCGTGCTAATCGCCAACTCCAACCTGGTGCCCAAGTGGGCCACCTGGGAGAAGTTCAACGAGCTGGACCGCAAGGGCCTGTTCATGTACGGCCAGATGACGGCCGGCAGCTGGATTTACATCGGCAGCCAGGGCATCGTGCAGGGCACTTTCGAGACCTTTGTCGAAGCCGGTCGCCAGCACTACAACAACGACCTGACCGGCAAGTGGATTCTCACGGCCGGCCTGGGCGGCATGGGTGGCGCCCAGCCCCTGGCCGCCACGCTGGCCGGCGCCTGCTCGCTGAACATCGAATGCAAGCAGTCCAGCATCGACTTCCGTCTGCGCTCGCGCTACCTCGACGAACAGGCCACCGACCTGGACGACGCACTGGCCCGCATCCAGCGCTACACCCAGGAGAAGAAGGCCATCTCCATCGGCCTGCTGGGCAATGCCGCTGAAATCCTGCCCGAGCTGGTCAAGCGCGCCAAGGCCGGCGGCCCCAAGCCCGACATCGTGACCGACCAGACTTCGGCCCACGACCTGATCAACGGCTACCTGCCCATGGGCTGGACCGTGGCACAGTGGGAAGCAGCCGCTGCCGACCCCAGCCAGCACGCCAAGCTGACCAAGGCCGCGGCCCAGGGCTGCGCCGTGCATGTGCAGGCCATGCTGGACTTCCAGGCCATGGGCATCCCCACGGTGGACTACGGCAACAACATCCGCCAGGTGGCATTCGACGAGGGTGTGAAGAACGCCTTCGACTTCCCCGGTTTCGTGCCCGCCTACATCCGTCCGCTGTTCTGCGAGGGCAAGGGCCCGTTCCGCTGGGTGGCGCTGTCGGGCGACCCCGAGGACATCTACAAGACCGACGCCAAGATCAAGGAGCTGTTCCCCGAGAACAAGCACACCCACCGCTGGCTGGACATGGCGCGCGAGCGCATCGCCTTCCAGGGCCTGCCCGCACGTATCTGCTGGCTGGGTCTGGGCGAGCGCCACAAGGCGGCCCTGGCCTTCAATGAAATGGTCAAGAACGGCGAACTCAAGGCCCCCATCGTCATCGGTCGCGACCACCTGGATACCGGCTCCGTGGCCAGCCCCAACCGTGAGACCGAAGCCATGAAGGACGGCACGGATGCCGTCTCCGACTGGCCGCTGCTCAACGCCCTGCTCAACACTGCCGGCGGCGCCACCTGGGTCAGTCTGCACCACGGCGGCGGCGTGGGCATGGGCTACTCGCAGCACTCCGGCATGGTCATCGTGGCCGACGGCACCGATGAGGCCGCTGCGCGGCTGGCGCGCGTGCTGGTCAACGACTGCGGCTCGGGCGTGATGCGCCATGCGGACGCAGGCTACGAGCTGGCCATCGAGACCGCGCGCAAGCAGGGCCTGAAGCTGCCCATGGTGAAGTAAGCGCCATGGCCGCCGCGCACATGACTCAACGGAGAATCCTCCGTGCTCCCGCATTGCTGCGTGGCGTCGCCCTGGCCGCGGCGCTGCTGGTGCCCGGCTGGGCGGCCGCGCAGGAGCCCGCCGCGATCGATCGCCTGATGGGCGAGATGTACCCGCAGCTGGATACGCTGTACAAGGATCTGCACGCCCACCCCGAACTGGGCTTTGCCGAGACCCGTACCGCCGCTCGGCTGGCGAAGGAGCTGCGCAGCCTCGGCTTCGAGGTGACGGAGCAGGTCGGCAAGACCGGCGTGGTGGCCCTGCTGCGCAACGGCACGGGCCCCACGGTGATGGTCCGTACCGACATGGACGCGCTGCCTATGGAGGAAAAGACCGGCCTGTCCTATGCCAGCCGCGCCAAGACCACCTGGAACGGCCGCGAGACCTTCGTGGCGCATAGCTGCGGCCACGACGTTCACATGGCGGCGTGGGTCGGCGTGGCGCGCACGCTGTCGGCTCTGAAGTCGCAGTGGCGCGGCACGCTCATGCTGGTTGCCCAGCCCGCGGAAGAAACCGGCGCCGGTGCGCGTGCCATGCTGGCCGACGGACTGTTCACCCGCTTTCCCAAGCCCGACGTGGCGCTGGCGCTGCACACCGACCCGCGCCCCATCGGCACCGTCAGTTATGCGGTGGGGCCGATGACCTCGGCCGCCAACGAGGTGCAGATCACCTTCAAGGGCCGTGGCGGCCACGGCTCGGCGCCACACAAGGCGCTCGATCCGGTGATGATTGCCGCGCGCTTCATCGTCGACGTGCAGTCGGTCGTCAGCCGTGACAAGGACCCGATGGAATTCGGCGTCGTCACCATCGGCGCGATGCAGGCGGGCAGCTCGGGCAACATCATCCCCGACCGGGTGGTGCTGCGCGGCACGATCCGCAGTTACGCACCGGCGGTACGCGCGCAACTGCTCGACGGCGTGCGCCGTGTCGCGCTTGCCTCGGCCGCAGCGGCTGGCGCGCCGGAGCCCGATATCTCGCTGCCGGACACCAGCTCCGCCACCGTCAATAACCCGGCCGTCGTGGCGAAGGTCGAGTCGGTGCTGAAGGCCGCATTGGGGGCCGACAACGTGGCGCGCACGCCGCCGCTGACCACCAGCGAAGACTTCGCCGAATACGGCGCCGAGGGCGTGCCCTCGATGTTCTTCCTGGTCGGCGTCACCGACCCGCAGGAAGTGGCCGCCTCGCAGCGCCCCGGCGGCAAGCCGCTGGTGTTCAACCACTCGCCGCAGTTCGCGCCGCTGCCGGAGCCCTCCATCAAGACCGGCGTGAAGGCCATGAGCCTGGCGGCGCTGGGCTTCCTGGGCAAGCCTTGACACGCATCATTGCGTGCCAGACGGCTGCGGCCCCGGCTCGGTACTCCCGCGCTGGGGTACGCCGGTTCTAGCGCGGCGTTTGTTTTAATTCTTTGTGCTTTTGATCGATGCAACGCTTTGACCTGAACCAGATTGCGCCCAGCCCGTGGAAGAACGGGGGCGGCAGCACGCGCGAGATTGCCTGCTGGCCGCAGGGTGCGGGCATGGACAGCTTTGGCTGGCGCGTGAGCGTGGCCACAATTGCCCAGGCCGGCCCGTTTTCTGCATTTCCGGGCATAGACCGCCAGATCATGCTGCTTGATGGCGACGGGGTACGGCTGCACAGCGCCCAGGCCGGGCTCGAGCATGCATTGACCGAGCGCTGGCAGCCATTCGCCTTTTCGGGCGATATGGCGCTGGATTGCGATCTGCTGGGCGGGCCGTCCAGCGACTTCAATGTCATGACCCGGCGCGGACAGTGGTCGGCCAGTCTGGAGCAGCTCGGTGGCCAGGCAGAGGCGGGGCTGAGCGCCGCAGGGCTTTGCATGGTGCTGGAGGGTGGCTGGAAATGCGCCGACGGGCGGATACTGCAAGCCGGTCAGGGCCTCTGGTGGACCAGCCCCCAGGCCGAGCCGCTGCTGGCGCAGGACGAGCAGGCCAGGCTGATTCTGGTCAACCTGACGCCGCACAGCTGAAACAGGAGCAGCTTGCGCGCTTTGGTTGGTCATTTCAATATGTATTGATATGAAAAATCAGGAGTGGCAAGCGCATGAAGCTATGAAATTAGTAGTTTCATGGTTTGAATTGCCGTAATCGAACACTAGGAGCATCGCCATGACGCAAGTTATTTCCCATCCTGCAGTCTCTGCCGACGGCTGCTGGTACAACCTGCGTCTGGCGCCGGAGCTGTATGTCTCCGAAGTGGCGGATATTCCCGAGGGCACGCTGGCCTGCATCGTGGTGCAGCAAGGCCGCATGGTCTGGGTGGGCCCGCAGGATGCCATGCCCGCCGAATACCAAGCGCTGCCCCTGCATGATGGCGCAGGGCGCCTGGCCACGCCGGGCCTGATCGACTGCCACACTCACCTGGTCTATGGCGGCGAGCGTGCCAACGAGTTTGCCATGCGCCTGGCCGGGGCCAGCTACGAAGAAGTGGCCCGTGCCGGCGGAGGCATCGTCTCCAGCGTCAGGGCCACGCGCGAAGCGTCGGAGGACGAGCTGGTGGCGCTGGCGTTGCCGCGTCTCGAGCAGTTGCTGGCCGAAGGCGTGACGGCCATAGAGATCAAGTCGGGCTACGGCCTGGCCCTGGAACACGAGCGCAAGCAACTGCGTGCCGCAAGGCGCCTGGGCGAGCTGTGTGCGGTGACCGTGCGCACCACCTTTTTAGGGGCCCATGCGCTGCCGCCCGAATATGCGGGTCGCAGCCAGGAATACACGGATCTGGTCTGTCAGGTCATGCTGCCGGCGCTGGCCGCCGAAGGCCTGATCGATGCCGTCGATGTGTTCTGCGAGCGCATTGCCTTCTCGCTGGCAGAGACCGAGCAGGTCTTTCAGGCGGCCAAGGCCTTGGGCCTGCCCGTCAAGCTGCATGCCGAGCAGCTGTCGAATATGGAGGGTGCAGCCCTCGCGGCCCGCTATGGTGCGCTGTCCTGCGACCACATCGAGCACCTGTCCGAACACGGCATTGACGAGATGAAGAAGGCCGGTACCGTGGCCGTGCTGCTGCCCGGAGCCTTCTACACGCTGCGCGACACCAAAGTGCCGCCGATTGAGGAATTAAGGGCCGCCAAGGTCCCCATGGCCGTTTCTACCGATCACAATCCGGGTACCTCCCCGTGCTTGAGCTTGCTGCTCATGGCCAATATGGCTTGCACGCTGTTCCGTCTGACGGTTCCCGAGGCTCTGGCAGGCATCACCCGGCATGCCGCGCAGGCTCTGGGTCTGCAGGACGAGCAAGGCCTGATTGCCGTGGGCCGTCCCGCCAACTTCGTGCTCTGGCCCGTGAAGCAGGCTGCCGAGCTGGCCTACTGGTTCGGCAGCAAGCCTGACTGTACGGTGGTGCGCCAGGGCCTGATTGCGCAGCAAGCCAAAGCCTGAAAGCGGGGAGCGCGAAAGGTTGCTGATGTCTCACGAACAATTTCTCAATGAACTGATTTCCACCCTGGGCGCCGATGTGGCGCTGCACGGCACGGACACGCCCGAGCGTAGCCGCACCGACTGGAGCGGCACGCCGCCCCAGCAGCCGTTGGCGCTGGTGCGCCCACGGACCACGGAGGAAGTCAGCGCGGTCATGCGTCTGTGCAGCGCCCACCGGATTGCGGTAGTGCCGCAGGGCGGTCTGACCGGGCTGGCCGGTGCAGCGGTTCCGATGGAGGGGGCCGTGGCCCTGTCGCTGGATCGCATGAACCGCATCGAGGACATCGATGCCAAGACCGGGCTGATGCAGGTGCAGGCCGGTGTCACCCTGCAAGCCGTGCAGGAAGCTGCCGTCGATGTCGGCATGGTGTTCGGCGTGGATCTCGGTGCTCGCGGCAGTTGCCAGATCGGCGGCAATGTCTCCACCAATGCGGGCGGCAACGGCGTGCTGCAGCACGGCATGATGCGCGAGCAGGTGCTGGGCCTGGAAGTGGTGCTGGCCGACGGCACGGTGCTGCCCATGCTGCGCCCCATGATCAAGAACAACACGGGCTACGACCTCAAGCAGTTCTTCATCGGTGCCGAAGGCACGCTGGGCATCATCACGCGCGTGCTGCTGCGCCTGCGTCCCGCGCCCCAGGCCACGGCCACGACGCTGGTGGCCATGCCCGATTTCGACTCGGCCCTGGCCGTGCTCAAGCGCATGCAATCGCGCTTCGGCAACAGCGTCGCGGCCTATGAGCTGATGTGGGACAGCTTTGTGCAGGCCTCCATGTCCTGGCTCAAGCTCGCTGCGCCTTTTGAGCAGCGCTACCCCTTGCTGGCCCTGATCAATGTGGACGGCAAGGACGAGGCGCAGCTGCAGGGCGATCTGCAGCAGGTGCTTGAGGAAGCCATGGAGGCCGGCGAGGTGCTCGATGCCATCGTGGCCCAGTCGGTCGCACAGGTGCAGCAGCTGTGGAAGCTGCGCGAGGCACCGGCCGAGCTCAACAACAATATGCATCCCGCGATCAACTTCGACGTGAGCCTGCCCCAGGCCGACATCGGCCGTTTTGCCGAAGCCTGCATGCAGGCCTTTGCCGCGCGCTGGCCTGGTCACCAGGCGCTGTACTTCGGCCATGTGGGCGACGGCAACCTCCATGTCTCGGTGGATGGCAAGACCGTCAACGGCGAATGCGAGCAGGTGGAGGAGCTTCTCTACCGCATCGTGGGCGAGATGCAGGGCAGCGTCTCCGCAGAGCACGGCATCGGCCTGCACAAGAAACCGTATCTGGGCAACAGCCGAACGCCTGCGGAGCTGGCGGCGATGCGGGCCATCAAGCTGGCCCTCGATCCACTGGGCCTGATGAATCCCGGAAAGGTGTTTGATCTATGACGAATTCCCTGGTGGCCTCGCTGGCCCGTGCCCAGGTGCGCCCGCTGCCTGCGTACAACGCCGGCCTGTCCAACGAAGCGGTGCGGGCGCGCTATGGCGTGACCGATATTGCGCGACTGGCCAGCAATGAAAATCCCTTCGGTGCCAGCGCCTCGGTGCGCCGGGCGATTGCCGATGTGGCCAATGATGTGGGCAACTATCCCGATGCCAACTGCACGGCCTTGCGCGAAGCCATTGCCGAGCGCACGGGGCTGCCCGCCGGGCGCCTGGTGTTCGGCGACGGCTCGGAAGACCTGATCAAGATTCTCTGCGAGGTCTTTCTCGCCCCCGGCGATCTGGTTGTGACCCAGCGTCCCGTGTTCGGCCTGCACGAAATCTATCCGAAGATGATGGGCGCGGAGGTCGAGCTCCTCGACCTCAACGAGGAGCTGGGCTTCGATTTGGGCGCCTGGTGCGCTGCAGTGGCCAAGGCCCCCAAGATAGCCTTCCTGCCCAACCCGTCCAACCCCGTGGGCTGCATGATGGATGCGGCGCAGTTTGCGCAGGTGCTGGAGGCCACGCCCGCCAACACCGTGCTGGTGGTGGATGAGGCCTATTACGAATACGCGCTGCATGACGACGACTACCCCGATGTGCTGGCCATGCTGGAGGCGCGTGTCGGGCCCTGGATCGTGCTGCGCACCTTCTCCAAGGCCTGGGGCCTGGCCGGTCTGCGCGTGGGCTACGGCATGGCCGACAGCGCCGAGCTGGTGAGCCTGATGGACAAGGTGCGTTCGCCCTTCAATGTGAACATGGCGGCCCAGCGTGCGGCGCTGGCCGCCTGGAACGATCCCGCGCACATGCGCAGCGGTGTGGCGACCACGGTGGCGCTGCGCGAAGATCTGCGCAGACGGCTGCTGGCGCTGGCAGGGCCGGGCCGGCCGCTGCAAGGCCTGCGCATTGCGCCTTCGGTGGCCAACTTCCTGTTCCTCGACCTCGGCCGTCACAATGGCCCGGTGACCGAGGCGCTGCTCAGGCAGGGCGTGATCGTCAAACCCTGGAAGGAGCCCGGCTTCGAGCATTTCCTGCGCGTGTCCATAGGCACCGAAGGCGACAACGTGCGTTTTGTGCAGGCCTTGCTGGCCGCGCTCGAGGCCTGAGCCATGAAGCTGTTCCGGGGCTGGACGATTGTGGCGGCGGCCCATGGCCTGCTCGCCCTGGCCTTCGGTGCAGCTTATTCCTTTGGCGCTTTTTTCAAGAGCATCCAGACGCAGTTCGATGCGGGCCGTTTCTCCGTGGGCTCGCTGTTTGCAGTGACGGCTTTGCTGTATTACTGCGTGGGCGCTGTTGCCGGCCCCCTGGCCGACCGCATAGGCCTGCGCCGCGTGACTGGTGCGGGGGTCTTGCTGCTGGCCACAGGCTTTGCGCTGGCCAGCCAGACCCGCTCGCTGGCGCAGCTGTTCGTGGTTTTCGGCCTGTTCGTGGGCGCTGGCGTGGGCCTGATCTACGTACCGGCCCTGGTGGCCGTGCAGCGATGGTTCATACGGCTGCGCAGCCGTGCCTCCGGCCTGGCCTCGGCCGGCACCGGCGTCGGCACCTTCGCCGCGCCGCTGTTTGCGGGCTGGCTGCTGGAATTGCAGAGCTGGCAGATCACCATGCAGTGGTTTGCGCTGGCCATCTTGCTGCTGGGACTGCCGGCCGCGCTGTCCATGGTCGGCCAGCCCTCGCAGCTGGGCCTGAGCTGCGACGGCGATCCTCACCCTGCCCAGGCGCAAGCTCAAGCGCAGGGCATGGAGCTGTCCCAGGCCGTGCGCAGCAGCAGCTTCGGCTGGTTTTTCCTGGCCATCTTCCTGGCTTCGGTGAGCCTGTTTGCGGCCCTGGTGCATATCGCTCCCATGGCCCAGGGCCTGGATATCGATGCCGTTTCAAGCCAGTGGCTGATCGCCCTGATAGGCGCTGGCAATGTGCTGGGCCGGCCGCTGCTGGGCGGTCTCGGCGACAGGCTGGGAGCTCTGCGTCTGCTCATGGGTCTGAGCATTTTTCTGGCCCTGCTGCACCTGCTGTGGTGGCAGGCACATGGCTGGGCCGCGCTTGCCGTGTTTGCCCTGCTGTTCGGCGCGGCGCATGGCGGCTGCATCGCCCTGTTTCCCGTCCTTGCCGCCCAGTGGTTCGGCACCTTGCGGCTGGGTGCCATTTTGGGCATTCTTTACATCAGCGTGGGGCTGGCGGCAGTCGTCGGCGCCAGCGCGTCCGGCTGGGTGTTCGACCAGACTGGCGGCTACACCCAGGCCATCCAGGTCAGCGCCGCGCTGGCCTTGCTGGCTGTGGCTGCGCTGGCGCTTGCGGCCCGTGGCCAGCGTTTGGTTTCATCTCCTTCAGGCATTTCGAAATGATCATGCACTCTTCCTCCTCCAGCGGCACACTTTTTGCCGAAGACGCCTTACTGCCCACGGGATGGGCGCGCAATGTCCTGCTCAGCTGGGATGAGAGCGGGCGTCTGGCCGAGGTGCTCACCGATGTGGATCCGCAAAGCGGCGAGGCCGGCGAGGTCGATACCGCCATCCGCGCCGCTGGCCCGCTGATCCCCGGCATGCCCAATCTGCACTCGCATGCCTTCCAGCGTGCGTTCGGCGGGCTGACCGAGTTCCGTGGCCAGGCGCAGGACAGTTTCTGGAGCTGGCGCAAGCTGATGTACGGCTTTGCCAACCGCATGACGCCCGAGGCGCTGGAAGCGATTGCGACCTGGCTGTACCTGGAGATGCTGGAGGCAGGTTACACCTCGGTCTGCGAGTTCCACTATGTGCACCATGATGTGGGCGGCAAGCCCTATGCCAACGATGCCAGCCTGTCCCTGGCGCTGCTGCGTGCGGCGCAGAAGACGGGCATAGGCATGACCTTGCTGCCCGTGCTCTATCAGACCAGCGGCTTCGGGGGTCTTCCGCCTCGCGAGGATCAGGCTCGCTTCATTCGCAGCACGGACAACATGCTCTCCTTGCTGCAGCAGCTGGAGCCCGTGACCAGGGCGCAGCAGGCAGCCCTGGGCCTGGCTCCGCATTCGCTGCGCGCCGTGCCGCCGGACAGCCTCAAGGCCGCGCTCGCAGGCCTGCACGCCATGCTGCCCAAGGCGCCGGTGCACATCCATATCGCCGAGCAGACCCAGGAGGTGGATGACTGCCTGGCCTGGAGCGGTCAGCGCCCCGTGCAATGGCTGCTCGAGCATGCGCCCGTCGATGCGCGCTGGTGCCTGGTTCATGCCACGCATATGACGCCCGAGGAATATGCGGGCGCGGCTCGCAGCGCTGCCGTGGCCGGCATCTGCCCCACCACCGAAGCCAACCTCGGTGATGGGATTTTCGATATGCCGGCGTGGCTCAGGCATGGCGGCCGCTGGGGCATTGGCTCGGACAGCCACGCCACGGTCAACGCGGCCGAAGAGCTGCTGATGCTCGAATACAGCCAGCGCCTGAACCTGCGCCAGCGCAATGTGCTCGGCGGCGGTGCCCAGCCCCAGGTGGCGACTTCCATGACTTTGCAGGCGGTGGCCGGCGGTGCCCAGGCATCCGGCCGCGCCATTGCCGGTCTGGCCGTGGGCCAGCAGGCCGACTTCGTGGTGCTCGATGCCCGGCATGTGGCCCTCAACGGCCTGCCAGCCGACAGCGGTCATGCGGCCCATGTGTTTGCAAGCCATCGCACTTCGGCCATAGCCGATGTCTGGGTTCGCGGCCAGCAGCGCGTGCAGGCAGGCCGCCATGCGCTGCACGAGGTTGCGCAACAGGGCTTTGTCCTGGCCCGCAAGGCATTGCTGCAAGGCGCCTGAGGGCGGCTGCATTCAGATTTTTGACAGAAGAGAGACGCTCCATGAGCCAAGCCATCGCCCCCTTTGTCTTCCACCAGGGTACGGCACCGCTGCTGATTTCCATGCCGCATACCGGCACCCATGTACCGGCCGACATTGCGGCCAGGCTCACGCCCGAAGGGCGCGAAGTCCACGACACCGACTGGCATATGCCGCAGCTCTACGACTTCGCCAAGGCGCTGGGCGCATCCATTCTGGTCGCCACGCATTCGCGCTATGTCATCGATCTGAACCGTCCGCCCGATGGTGCCAGCCTCTATCCAGGCCAGAGCGTGACCGGGCTGTGCCCGGTTGACGGCTTCGACAGCAAGCCCTTGTATGCAAGCAAGGACCAGGAGCCCGACGAGGCGGAAGTCGCGCGCCGCCGCGAACTCTACTGGCAGCCCTATCATGCGCAGCTGCGCGCCGAGCTCGATCGCATCAAGAGCCAGCACGGCGTGGCCATGCTGTGGGATGCGCACAGCATCCGCTCGGTGCTGCCGCGCTTTTTCGAGGGCAAGCTGCCCGATCTGAACCTGGGCACGGCCGACGGCAAGAGCTGCGCGCCGGCGCTGGCCCAGCAGCTGCTGGACATTGCACGGCAGGCGCCGGACCACACCAGCGTGCTCAACGGCCGCTTCAAGGGCGGCTTCATCACGCGCAACTATGGTCAGCCGGAGCAGGGCTTCCACGCCGTGCAGCTGGAGATGACACAGTCCAGCTATATGCAGGAGCAGATGCCGTTTGACTATCTGCCCGAGGTCGCGGCCCGTATCCAGCCCACCATGCAGCGTCTGCTGCAGGCCGTGCTGGCCTTCGCCCAGGCCAGCGGCCGCTGAGCCCTGGCCGAGGCTAATGGTCCTCGGCCTGCAGCTCGTCGCCTAGCCAGCGGCGCGGCCCCGGGCCGCCGCGCTGGCATTGGTCGCCGGGGTTGTACATGCTGCAGACCTTGAGCGACAGACAGCCGCAGCCTATGCACTGGTTGAGGCTGTCGCGCAGGCGCTGCAGCTCGGTGATGCGCTCGTCCAGCCGCTGCTGCCAGATGCGCGACATCTTCTGCCAGTCGCCGCCCGTGGGCACATGCCGCGTCGGCAGCCGTGCCAGCTGCGCGGCGATCTCCTCCAGCGTGAAGCCCACGCGCTGCGCAAACACGATGTAGGCAATGCGCCGCAGGCCCGAGCGGTGGTAGCGCCGCCTGCCGCCGGCGCTGCGCACCGATTCGATCAGACCCAGCGACTCGTAAAAGCGCAGCGCCGATGCGTTGACGCCGCTGCGCTGCGCGAAGTCGCTGATGCTCATCAGCGGATCATCCTCAGTTTTCATGATGTCTTTCTCCGGAGCTTGACTTAAAGTTCACTTGAACTTGAAGAATGCCGCCATTGTGATCGATAGCCGGTGGAGCCGCAATCAACGGCCCAAGCGCTGGCCGGAGTTCTTCTGATATCCGTAGCTGTATTCGCTTGATGAAAAACGACTTCAGATGGTTTTGTGCCTGAAGTCATTTGGTGAATTGCGGCAGCAGCTATCTTTATTGAATCTCTCTCAGCCACCTGCCAATGCTTGTCACAAGCCTGGCTGCTCCTGCGTCTTGTAGGCAGAGGTGGCCGTTCCGTCAGGCCTGCTGCCGCCAGCAGGGCGGGCGCATTCATTCAGGGAGAGTCCATATGTCAGTCCATTCCACGCCGCCGCTGCGGCCCTTGCTGCTGGCCGGCGGCTTCGCGGCGCTGGCCCTGCTTTCCGGCTGCGGCCGCCCCGGCGCGGGTGATGCCCATGCCAGCAACGGCCCGCCGCCCGCGCCCGAGGTACAGGTGGCCGAGGTCGCCTTGCAGGCCATACGTCCCTGGGACGAGTTCAACGGCCGCATCGAGGCCGTGGAGTCGGTGCAGCTGCGCTCGCGCGTGTCGGGCTATATCGAGCGCATCGCCTTCGCCGAGGGCCAGGAGGTGAAGAAAGGCCAGCTGCTGTTCGTGATCGACCAGCGGCCCTATCGCGCGGCCCTGGCCAGCGCCCAGGCCCAGCTCGAACGCGCACGTGCCGCTGCAGGGCTGGCGCAGACGCAGGACCAGCGCGCGCGCCAGCTGGTGGCCGAGAATGCGGTCTCGCGCGAAGAGGCCGATACAAGGGCCGCAACACTGGCCCAGGCCACGGCCCAGGTGCGCGCGGCAGAGGCCGAGCTGGCCACCGCACGGCTGCAGCTAGATTTCACCGAGGTGCGCTCGCCCATCACGGGCCGTGCCAGCCGCGCCCTGCTCACCGTGGGCAATATGGCCCAGGCCGACCAGAGCGTGCTGACCACCCTGGTCTCGCAGGACCCGGTGTATGCCTATTTCGATGCCGACGAGCACAGCTTTCTGCGCTACCAGAAGGCTGGCCTGAGCGGCCGGGGCCGCGCGGTGCGCGTGGCCCTTGTCGGCGACAGCGGCTTTGCCCATGCGGGCGCGCTGGATTTCAGCGACAACCAGCTCCAGCCGGGCACGGGCACCATGCGCCTGCGCGCGCGCCTGGCCAACCCCGACCGGGTGCTGACGCCAGGCCTGTTCGCACGCGTGCAGATGCAAAGCGGCCAGGATCCGCAGGGGGGCGAGTCCCAGGCGCTGCTGATCGACGACAAGGCCGTGCTCACCGACCAGGACCGCAAGTACGTCTATGTGGTGGGCGAAGGCAATGTGGCCGAGCGCCGCGACCTCACGCTGGGTCGCATGGTCGATGGCCGGCGCCTGGTGGAAAAAGGACTGGCCGCGGGTGATCGGCTGGTGGTGGGCGGCGTGCAGCGCATCTACTACCCCGGCATGCCCGTCAATCCCAGGCCGGTGGCGGCAGCGGCCGTGCAGCCTGTGCCCGCCGCTGCGCAGTAAGGGGGGAGTGCCATGGACTTCTCCAAGTTCTTCATAGACCGGCCCATCTTCGCGGTCGTGCTCTCCATCATCATGTTCGCCGTCGGCCTGGTGGCCATTCCGCAGTTGCCGGTGGGCGAATATCCCGAGGTCGTGCCGCCCAGCGTGGTCGTGCGCGCCACCTATCCGGGAGCCAATCCCAAGGAGGTCGCCGAGTCGGTGGCAGTGCCCCTGGAGGAAGCCATCAACGGGGTCGAAGGCCTGATGTACATGAAGTCGGTCGCGGCTTCGGACGGCAGCCTGCAGGTGGTCGCTACCTTCCGCCCCGAAATCGACCCCGACACGGCAGCTGTTCGCGTGCAGAACCGTGTCAGCCAGGCCCAGAGCCGGTTGCCCGAGGAGGTGCGACAGTTCGGCGTGACCACGCAGAAGCAGGCGTCCACGCCGCTGATGTACGTGGGCCTGGTGTCCCGCGACGGCGCGCATGATGCGCTGTATCTGCGCAACCATGTCACGCTCAAGATCAAGGATGTGCTGGCACGCATTCCCGGCGTGGGCGACGTGGGCATCTACGGCGCGGGCGACTATGCGATGCGCGTCTGGCTGGACCCGCACAAGGTGGCGGCACGCCAGCTCACGGCCGGCGAGGTGATCGCCGCCATCCGCGAGCAGAACATCCAGGTCTCGGCCGGCCAGCTGGGCGCGGAGCCCAGTGCGCAGAAGTCCGACAAGCTGCTGTCCATCAATGTGCGCGGGCGGCTGAAGACGGCCGAGGAGTTCGGCAGCATTGTGCTCAAGAGCGGCGAAGGCGGCCAGGTCGTGCGTCTGGCCGACGTGGCGCGCATCGAGCTGGGCGCCAGCGACTACACGCTGCGCTCGTGGAGCGACACCAAGAACATGGCTGCCGTGGGCATCTTCCTGTCACCGGGCGCGAATGCGCTGGGCGTGGCCGAGCAGGTCTACGCGGCCATGGACCGGCTCTCCAAGGACCTGCCCGGAGGCGTGGCCTTCGAGTCCGTCTGGGACCCCACGGTCTTTGTGCGCGACTCGATCAAGGCCGTGCAGAGCACGCTGATCGAGGCCGTGATCCTGGTGGTGCTGGTGGTCATCGTCTTTCTGCAGACCTGGCGCGCCTCCATCATTCCGTTGCTGGCCGTGCCTGTGTCCATCATCGGCACTTTCGCGGGCCTGTACCTGCTGGGCTACTCGATCAACACGCTGACGCTGTTCGGCCTGGTGCTGGCGATCGGCATCGTGGTGGACGACGCCATCGTCGTGGTCGAGAACGTGGAGCGCTACATCGAGCAGGGGCACAGCCCGCAGGAGGCTGCCCATTTGGCCATGAAGGAGGTCTCCGGGCCCATCATCGCCATCGCCCTGGTGCTGTGCGCGGTCTTCGTGCCCATGGCCTTTCTCAGCGGCGTCACGGGCCAGTTCTACCAGCAGTTCGCGGTGACAATCGCCATCTCCACGGTGATCTCGGCCATCAACTCGCTGACCCTGTCGCCGGCACTGGCGGCCAAGCTGCTGCAGCCGCATGGCGCACCGCGCGACGCGCTGGCGCGTGTCATCGACAAGGGCCTGGGCTGGCTCTTCCGGCCCTTCAACCGCTTCTTCGATCGCAGCGCTCATGGCTACCAGAATTCGGTGGGCCGCTCGCTGCGTCGACGCGGCCTGGTGTTCGCGGTCTATGCGGCGCTGCTGGCCGGCACTGCCGTGCTGTTCCATGCCGTGCCCGGGGGCTTCATCCCCATGCAGGACAAGCTCTACCTGTTTGCCGGCGCCAAGCTGCCCGAGGGCGCGTCGCTGAACCGCACCGATGCGCTCACGCGCCAGATGGTGGAGACGGCCAAGAGCGTGGATGGCGTGGACATGGTCGCGGCCTTCGCGGGCTTCAATGCGCTGCAGTCCACGACCACGCCCAATCTGACCAGCTCCTACATCATGCTCAAGCCCTTTGGCGAGCGCACACGTAGCGCCGAGGCCATCAATGCCGAACTGGGTGCCAAGTTCGCGCAGATCGAGGGCGGCTTCGCCTATGCGCTGATGCCGCCGCCCATCCAGGGCCTGGGCAACGGATCGGGTTATTCGCTGTTCCTGCAGGACCGTGCAGGCCTGGGCTATGCAGCGCTGCAGCAGGCGCTTGAGGCCTTTCAGGCCGAGATTGCCAAGACACCGGGCATGACCTACCCGGTCAGCAGCTATCAGTCCAACATCCCGCAGCTGGAAGTGAAGGTGGACCGCATCAAGGCCAAGGCCCAGGGCGTGGCGCTGACCGATCTGTTCCAGACCCTGCAGGCCTATCTGGGCTCGGTCTACGTCAACGACTTCAACGCCTTCGGCCGCGTCTGGCGCGTGATGCTGCAGGCCGATGCCGACTACCGCCAGGCCGTGGAGGACATCGCCCAGCTGCGCACGCGCAACACGCGCGGCGAGATGGTGCCCATAGGCTCCATGGTCACGGTGGTGCCCAGCTACGGGCCCGATCCGGTGTTGCGCTACAACGGCTTTCCGGCCGCCGACCTGATCGGCGACTCCGATCCGCGCCTGCTGTCCTCGGCCGAGGTGCTGACCAAGCTGCAGGAGATTGCGCAGCGCACGCTGCCGCGCGGCATCGAGCTGGCCTGGACGGACCTGAGCTACCAGCAGGTCGAGCAGAGCCATGCCGCAGCCGTGGTCTTCGTGATCGCCGTGATGCTGGTCTTTCTGGTGCTGGCCGCGCTGTACGAAAGCTGGACCCTGCCGCTGGCCGTGATCCTGATCGTGCCCGTGTGCATCTGCGCGGCCCTGTTCGGCGTCTGGCTGGCCGGGGGCGACAACAACGTCTTCGTGCAGGTGGGCCTGGTGGTGCTCATGGGCCTGGCCTGCAAGAACGCGATCCTGATCGTGGAGTTCGCACGCGAGCTGGAGATGCGCGGCTCGCCCATCGTCGATGCCGCGCTGCAGGCCTGCCGTCTGCGGCTGCGTCCCATCGTCATGACCTCCATCGCCTTCATCGCGGGCGCCGTGCCATTGCTGATCGGCGGCGGCGCGGGCAGCGAGGTGCGCGCGGCCACGGGCGTGACGGTGCTCTCGGGAATGCTGGGCGTGACGCTGTTCGGCCTCTTCCTCACGCCGGTGTTCTACGTCACGCTGCGCCGCCTGTCGGGCCGGTCGCTGGCGACCCGCACGCCTGCCCATCCTGCTTCACCTGTTTCACCCACATCCCTGGAGGGCAGCCATGTCTGAGATCCGCAAACCCTTGCGCCGGCATGCTCTGGCATATGCCGTGGCGGGCCTTTCGGCCTTGCTGGCAGGCTGCGCCGTCGGCCCCGATTTCCGCACGCCCGAGCTGCCCCAGGCCGGCGCGCAGTTCGCGCGGGCCGAGCCGTCCGCAGTCCCGCAACAGGCATCGCCAGAGACCGGCTCCGACGCCGCGTTCTGGCGCCAGTTCCAGGATGCGCAACTCACGCAACTGGTCGAGCAGGCCCTGCGGGCCAACCAGGATCTGCGCGCTGCGCTGGCGCGGCTCGATGCGGCCCAGGCCCTGCTGCGCGAGAGCCGTCTTGATCAGCTCCCGACGCTTACCCTGTCGGGCCAGGCGCTGCAGCAAAGACGCAGCGAAAGCCAAGCCATGGGCGGGCCGCGCAGCCAGCGCAGCTACAGCGCCGGAATCAATGCGAGCTGGGAGCTGGATCTGTTTGGTCGCGTGCGTCGCAACATCGAGGCAGGCAGAGCCGATCTGCGGGCCAGTGCCGCTGATCTGGCTGCGCTGCAGGTCGCCATTGCGGCCCAGGTCGCGGCCAGCTACGCCGACCTGCGCGGCTGGCAGCAGCGCCTGCAGCTGGCCGAGGCCAATGCCGTCAATCAGCAAGATACGCTGCGCCTGGTGCAGCTGCGGCTGGCGCATGGCAGCGGCACAGACTTCGACCTGGCGCGCGCCCAGGCGCAGCTGGAGACCACGCGCTCGCGCATTCCCGCGCTGCAAGCCCGGATCGCCGTGGCCCAGCATCGGCTGGCCGTGCTCACCGGCCAGGTGCCCGAGGCACTGATCGCGGCGCTGGACGTGCCGGCCGCGTTGCCGCGGTTGCCGCAGACCATCGCTCCCGGCACGCCCGCCGACCTGTTGCGCCGTCGCCCCGATGTGGCCGCCGCCGAGGCGCGTCTGCATGCGGCCACGGCGCGGGTGGGCGTGACCACGGCCGAGCTGTTCCCGCGCCTGTCGCTGGGCGGTCTGCTGGGCAGCTCCGCTCTCAGCACGGGCGCGCTGTTCGGGGCCGGCAGCGCCAGCCGCAGCGTGTTCCTGGGCGTGGACTGGTCTTTCCTCGACGTGGGCCGCGTACGCGCGCGCATCGCTGCCAGCGAAGCGGGCGCCCAGGTCGCGCTGGCTCAGTACCAGCAAAGCGTGCTGCTGGCGCTGGAGGACACCGAGAACGCCCTGGTGCTTCTCACGCGCACCCGCAGCGAGGACGCCCATCTGGCCCAGGCCGCCGAGCAGCGTGCACGGGCCGAGCAGCTCGCGCAGCGCCGCTACCGCCTGGGCAGCGTGGGCCTGTACGAGGTGCTGGACGCGCAGCGCGACCTCTATGCGGCCCAGGACGCGGCGGCCGACAGCCGCGCGCGCGGCCTGCGTGCCGCCGTGGCGCTGTACCAGGCGCTGGCTGGCGGCTGGGAGGGCCAGTCGCCGGCCAGGCCTATGATGGCGTTGCAATGACGCTTTCGCTGTTTCCTGCCGACTCCCTGCCCGCCGAAATCATTGATGACGGTGCCGTGCTGCTGCGCGGGTTTGCGGCAGCCGAGGAGCAGCGCTGGGTGGCCGAGGTGACGGCTTTGCAGACGCGGGCCGCATTTCGCACCATGCAGGTGCCCGGCGGCAAGTTCATGTCGGTGGCGATCACCAACGCTGGCGGCTGGGGCTGGATTTCGGATCTGCAGGGCTATCGTTACAGTGCCGTCGATCCGCAGACCGGCAAGCCCTGGCCTGCCATCCCGGCTTTTCTGGGCGAGCAGGCCGCCAGGGCTGCGGCGCTGGCCGGCTATCCGGGCTTTGCACCCGATGCCTGCCTGATCAACCGCTATCAGCCGGGCGCGCGCATGGGCTTGCACCGCGACCAGGACGAGCATGACTTTGCTGCGCCCATAGTCTCGGTCTCGCTGGGCTTGCCCTGTCGTTTTCTCTGGGGCGGGCTGACGCGCCAGAGTCCCACCCGGCGCCTTGCGCTCACCCATGGCGATGTGCTGGTCTGGGGCGGGCCCTCGCGCCTGGTGTTTCATGGCGTCGCTCCGCTCATGGAGGGCCAGCACCCGCTGCTTGGCAATGAGCGCTGGAATCTGACGTTCCGCATGGCCAAGGCTCGCTACCCGGCAGGCCAGCCATCGGAATAGGCGCTGGCGACAGGGCAATGCCCGGCTGCCCGGCAAAGTCGGCTAGCTTTCCTACAATGGCGGTCTATGAGCCAGTCGCACCCCACCCCCGCCTACACTCGAGCCCAGGAGCTGCCCGCAACGCTTGCCAAGCGCCTCGTCATTCTTGACGGCGCCATGGGCACCATGATTCAGCGTTTCAAGCTGGGCGAGGCTCAGTATCGCGGCGAGGGCTATGCCGGTGCCGACGGTGCGGGCGAGCGCTTCAAGGACTTCGCCCATGACGTCAAGGGCAACAACGAACTGCTGTCGCTGACCCGTCCCGACGTGATTCGCGACATCCATGAGAAATACCTGGCTGCCGGCGCCGATCTGATCGAGACCAATACCTTTGGCGCGACCACGATTGCGCAGGAGGACTATCACATGGCCGATCTGGCCTATGAGATGAACCTCAAGAGCGCCCAGCTGGCGCGTGCGGCCTGTGACAAGTACAGCACGCCCGATCACAAGCGTTATGTGGCCGGCGCCCTGGGCCCCACGCCCAAGACGGCCTCCATCAGTCCTGATGTGAACGACCCTGCCGCGCGCAACATCACTTTCGAGCAGCTGCGCCAGGCCTATCTGGAGCAGACGCTGGCGCTGATTGAAGGCGGTGCCGACGTGATCCTGGTCGAGACCATCTTCGACACCCTCAACGCCAAGGCCGCGCTGTTTGCCGTGGACGAGGCCTTCGAGCAGACCGGTGAACGCCTGCCCATCATGATCAGCGGCACGGTCACCGATGCCTCGGGCCGGATTCTGAGCGGACAGACCGTGACGGCCTTTTGGCACAGCGTGCGCCACAGCAACCCGCTGTCTGTGGGCCTGAACTGCGCCCTGGGTGCCACGCTGATGCGTCCCTATGTGCAGGAGCTGGCCAAGGCGGCTCCCGACACCTTCATCAGCTGCTACCCTAATGCCGGCCTGCCCAACCCCATGAGCGACACCGGTTTTGACGAAACGCCCGAGATCACCAGCCGTCTGGTGCACGAGTTCGCGGCCGAAGGTCTGGTCAATATCGTGGGCGGCTGCTGCGGCACCACGCCCGACCATATCGGAGCCATTGCCAAGGCTGTGCAGGCCACGGCCACGCGCAAGCTGTTCTACCCGGCCGAGGCCTGATTCCGCCTGGAATGGTTCGCCCCTGACCCGCGCTTCGGATCGCCGGTGTGAACCATGCGGCCCCGGCACGATCCGGGCAGCCCTGGTGCTTGAGCCACAAGCATTGGCAGCTCTTTTTCCGATGCTTATCCGCAGGGGCGGGCACAATGCCCTGATTCCGGCTTTGCTGCCCCGCCACCGACGACCGCATGACTGCACCACTGCAACCCGTTGCCTCCGTACTGCCCGTGTCCGTGCCCACGGGCCAGGCGGCTGCGCAGGCCGGCAATGTGGCTGCAGCCGCTGTCTCGGAGCTTCCCGCAGCGCAGCAACCGCCTGCTGCTCAAGCTGCGCCCCCGGCGACCAGCATGGTGCAGTGGTCGCCGCAAACCTTGCAGAACCTCAAGCTCCAGGCTTTTGAGCATCTGATTGCGCAGCTGGCACTGCAGGTGCAGGCCCAGCCCGGTGCGCCTGCGGCGAGCTGGCCCAGTCAGGGCCTGCCAGCGGCCGTGCAGCAGTTTGTGCAAAGCCTGCTCGCGCAGGTTCAGGTCAGCCTGCAGGGACAGGCCCAGCCCTTGCAACTGCTGGCCGGCCAGCAGGGATCGGTTGCGCTGATGCAGGCCTTGGCGCAGGCTGCGGTGTCTGGCGCGCAGCCGCCCAGCTCGGCTTTGCAGACGGCTGCGGCCCTGTCGCCCACGGCGGCCGTGGCGCTGGAGCAGGCACAGCAGGGCATGGCTGCAACCGCTGCTGGCGGCGCTGCCGCACCGCGTCTGCCCCAGCTGCAGAACTGGCTGGTGCAGCAAGGCACGCTGGTCACGCCGCAAGGCGAGCGCAGCTTTTCCCTGACATTGCAGGTGCCCGCCGCCTGGGCGCAGGCTGTTGGCGCGCCAAGCATCCCGGCAGCCCAGGGGCCGGGGACGGCCCTGCGCCTGCCCATGGCGGATCCGGGTGTCTTGAGCAGCGGTCCTCTGGCTCTGGTGGTGCAACCGCAGTCGTCGGTGGCGACCAGCACACTTGCTACCAGCGCATTGCTGTGGCTGGAGCTGCAGCCCGTCACGGCGAGTTCCGCTCAGGCGACGCCGGTACAGATGGCCGGTCTGCCTCTGGCCATGCCCGCACCGGCGCTGGCGCAGGAAGTGCAGCAACTGCTGCAGAACAAGTCCGATCCCTGGCTGATGATGGCCGCGGCCCAGGCTGCCAATGCCCTGCCTGTGCCGCGCCGCAGCGGCGAGCACCGTTCGCATCTGTGCATGACCGAAGGCTGCCAGTACCAGGGCCTGGCACCCTGCGCCCAGCCGTTCTGCAGCGAGATGAATCGCATCTGGGCCGCCTCCGGCGTGGCGCGCAGCGGCTGAACCAAGCTGACGCAGGGCTGGACTCTGCGCGTGCCGCACTTTCATAATGCTTCCCGTTGCCTGCTTTTTGAGCAGGCTTCTCGGGTCGGAATTGGCAGCCAGGCTGCCAGCCATGTTCCGGCTGTCTTCAGTGCATCAGGCAGGGCCTGACTGCCTGTCATCACCTCATCTCACAGGTCTTCGACCTTCTCTGTCTTCTGCTGTGCCAAGAGCTGGCTGCGGGGCAGTGACTTCACAATTCAAGGAGAACCACCGGCATGCGCTTGCGTACTGGCATTGCTTGTTCCACATGTTTCACTCTTTTGTCTGCCGTGCTGCCTGCGGCGGCCCAGTCGTCCAGCGTCAGCATTGGCGGTCTGATCGACGGCGGCATTTATCGCGGCTTTGATGGCACGGCGCAGGCCGGCACGATTCAGCGCAGCAATCTTGCGATTGCCGGCTGGGAGGACCTGGGCGGTGGCCTCAAGGCCACCTTCCGTCTGAGCGCACGTTTCGATATCGATACCGGGCGTCTGGAGGATCAGGGCCGCAAGCCGTTCTGGCACGACGAGTCCACGGTGGGCTTGCAGGGCGGCTTTGGCCACTTGCGCCTGGGCCGCGCCCTGTCGGCCATGTGGTCGCAGGACTGGAAGTTCGACCCCTGGGCCAATTTCAACCGCATTTCCTCGCCCGCCTGGTATCAGTGGCACTACCTCACGCCTACCGACCGCTACAGCAACAACGGCACCGCCGAGTATGGGCGCATGGCCAATGGCATCTTCTACGACTCGCCCACGGTGGCCGGCTTCACCCTGCATCTGAGTGCCTCGCCGGAGCGCACCGAGGTACCGCTGACCTTGCGCCGCGAAGGGCGCGGTTATTCGGCCTCTCTCAACTACGACTCGGAAAGCCTGAGCGGGATGCTGGCCTTCGAGCGCAACGGCAGCGGTGACAAGGACACTTTCGTGGCTGGCAAATACCGCTTTGGCGCAGCCGCCGTGATGGCCGCCTGGGACTATTCGCGCGTGGCACAGACGGCACTCTCGGCCAAGGCCGTGACGTTGGGCGCTACCTATCAGATGGGACAGACCACGCTGAAGGCCGGTTATGGACGCCAGCGCATGCAGGAGCAGACCAATCATTTCTACTCTCTGGGCGCCGACTACGCGCTGTCCAAGCGCACCACGCTCTATGCCAGCCTGGGGCGCAAGAGCTACGAGTACGGCGCGGACTCGGGAACTTCGTTCGGCGTGGGCATGGCTCACGCCTTCTGAGCCCAGGCCTCCAGCCCCACAGCCGCAGCCTTGCTGCGGCTTTTTTGCGCCCGGTGCGAATGTCCAACAAGAGTTGAGGGAATTAAATCCGCCAGTTTGGGGTGTTTGTCCGCCTTTGCACGGGCGGTACAGCACCGTTTCTGGCCCTGATCCAGGCCTTGTCCGGGTAAAAATCACCAAAACCCGTGTTTTTTGCCGATATCTACGCTCTTCCTCGTTGAACTCCAAGGTCTGAATCTGGTGTATTCCACTTAATTGAGTGCACAAGAGCTCAATTTGGCAGAAGTTATGGCTGGCTGTTTCTAATGAGTGCTGAAAATCTGTCAAATGCATTGAAATAGCGCTCAAAAATAGCGCTTCTTGTTGCAACTCTTTGGTGAGCAACTATTTGCATGCGGGCTCTGTAAATCCTTGATTTTTTTGCCCAAAATGCGCGGCATTCCCCCGATTGAGGAGAGACCGCGATGTCCTATTCCGTGCCCGAGCAAGACAACCCAGTGCGCGCCGCCGACGCGCAGCAAGCCGCTGCCTGCGGCAG
This sequence comes from Comamonas sp. 7D-2, assembly GCF_022749555.1. Taxonomy (NCBI): domain Bacteria; kingdom Pseudomonadati; phylum Pseudomonadota; class Betaproteobacteria; order Burkholderiales; family Comamonadaceae; genus Comamonas; species Comamonas sp. 7D-2. Next base: position 210,918 of record NZ_CP094238.1, read on the forward strand.
CCAGACCATGCACTGGCATGCGCCGGCCAAGCCCGCCGCGGCTCCCGAAGCGCAGCGCTGGCCCGTGGAGGCAGTGCAGTCCTTGCTGGACCTGCCTTTTCTGGACTTGTTGCACCGTGCTCAGAGCGTGCACCGTGAGAACTGGCCTGCAGGCGAGATCGAGCTGGCGACCCTGTTGTCTGTCAAGACCGGCGGCTGCCCCGAGAACTGCGGCTATTGCCCGCAGTCGGCCGAGTTCGATACGGGCGTGAAGGCCGAGAAGCTGATGAGCGTGGAGGAGGTCACCCGCGCCGCCAAGGCGGCCCAGGATGCCGGAGCCACCCGCTTTTGCATGGGCGCTGCCTGGCGCGCGCCCAAGGACCGCGACATCGAGAAGATGAACGAGCTGATCGGTGCCGTGAAGGGACTGGGCATGCAGACCTGCGCCACGCTGGGCATGCTGCAGCCCCACCAGGCAGCATCGCTGCGCGATGCGGGTCTCGACTACTACAACCACAACCTCGACACCGCGCCCGAGTACTACAAGGATGTGGTCAGCACGCGCCAGTACCAGGATAGGCTGGACACGCTGGCTGCCGTGCGTGATGCGGGCATCAGCGTCTGCTGCGGCGGCATCATCGGCATGGGCGAGACCGAGGTCCACCGTGCCGGCCTGATTGCCCAGCTCGCGAACATGGAGCCCTACCCCGAGTCCGTGCCCATCAACAGCCTGGTGCCCGTGCCCGGCACGCCGCTGGCCGACAGCGAGCCGGTGGATCCGCTGGACTTTGTCCGTGTGATCGCCGTGGCGCGCATCACCATGCCCAAGGCCCGCGTGCGCCTGTCGGCGGGCCGCCAGCAACTGGGCGAGGCCGTGCAGACCCTGTGCTTCATGGCGGGAGCCAATTCCATCTTCTACGGCGACAAGCTGCTGGTGACCGGCAATCCAGATGTGGAGGCCGATACCACCTTGATGCGCAAGCTGGGCCTCAAGGGGCTGGGGGCATCGGCTGCAAGCTGATCCCTGAATCTTCCCCGGCCATCGCGCCGGGGCTTTCTCATTGCAAATTGCATGGCCCTGCCTCTGGTGCGGGCCAGGCCGCGCTGCGCCTGCGTTTTGACAAGGCGGGTGATTCGCCTCAGGAGTTTTTGATGGAACACAGTCTTGCCAGCCGCAGCGTGCGCCATGTCTGGCACCCCTGCACCCAGATGAAGCGGCACGAAGCCGCGCCGCCGATTGCCATTGACCACGCCACCGGGCCCTGGCTGGTGGACACCGAGGGCCGCCGTTATCTGGACGGCATCAGTTCCTGGTGGGTCAATCTGTTCGGTCACTCGCATCCGCATATCCGGGCGGCGCTGACCGAGCAGATGTGCAAGCTCGATCATGTGATGCTGGCCGGCTTCACCCATGCCCCCGTGGTCGAGCTGTCCGAGCGCCTGGCCGGCCTGACCGGCCTGGGCCATGCGTTCTACGGCAGTGACGGTGCTTCGGCCACCGAGATCGCACTGAAGATGAGCGCTCATTACTGGCGCAACCAGGGGCATCCTGCCAAGCACCGCTTCGTGGGCCTGGCCGGCGGCTACCACGGCGAGACGGTAGGCGCGCTGTCGGTCACCGATATTGCGCTGTTTCGCGATGCCTATGGCCCCCTGCTGCGTCTGTCGGCCACAGTGCCCAGTCCCGATGCACGCCAGGCCAGGCCCGGCGAAACCGCTGCCGATGTGGCACGCCGCGCAGCAGAGGGTCTGGAGTCCTGGTTGCAGGCGCATCACCAGGAGACTGCTGCCCTGATTCTGGAGCCGCTGGTGCAGTGCGCCGCCGGCATGGCCATGCATGACGCCGAATACCTGCGTCTGGCCCGTGCGCTGTGCGACCGCTATTCAGTGCATCTGGTGGTGGACGAGATCGCCGTGGGATTTGGCCGCACCGGCAGCCTGTTTGCCCACCAGCAGGCCGGTATCAGGCCGGACTTCATCTGCCTGTCCAAAGGGCTGACCGGCGGCACGCTGCCCTTGTCTGCCGTGCTGACCACCGACGCGGTCTATGCCGCTTTTTATGACGACGATGCCGCTCGCGGCTTTCTGCATTCGCATTCCTATACCGGCAACCCCCTGGCCTGTCGCGCTGCCGTGGCCACGTTGGAGCTGTTCGAGCAACTGGACCAGCTGGCTGCCAATCGGCAGCTGGCCCGGAAAATCAGTGCTGCATTCGCCGGGCTGAATGCTCACCCCCGCGTCAGCAACGCGCGCCAGCAGGGAATGATCTGGGCCTGGGACATCGATACTGCCTTGCCGGACTTTGCACAGCGCTACCACGAGGCGGCTCTGGATCTCGGTCTGCTGCTGCGCCCCATAGGACGCACGCTGTACTGCATGCCGCCCTATGTGCTGAACGATACCGATATCGCCCACCTGGGTCAGGCCGCGCTGGCCGCGTTGAATACCACCTTGCAGCAGGAAGCGGAGCTCGCCGCGAAGAAGGGAAAAGCATGATCGGCTGTTTCGTCACGGGCACCGATACCGGTGTGGGCAAGACCCTGGCCAGCTGCGCGCTGCTGCACGCACTGGCAGGCCACCATTCGCGCGTGGTGGGCATGAAGGCCGTGGCCGCAGGCGCCGAGCCCGACGGGCAGGGCGGCTGGGTCAACGAAGACACGGTGGCCTTGCGCGCGGCCTCCACGCTGGCCGTGCCGGCAGCGCTGGACAACCCCGTGCTGCTGCCCGACCCCATGTCGCCGCATATTGCAGCCCGGCGCGCGGGCGTGGAGGTGACGCTGGCGCCGATTCTCGACGCCTACCGACAACTGGCCGCACAGGCCGACGCCGTGGTGGTCGAGGGCGCGGGTGGCTGGCGCGTGCCGCTGTCCGAGACTCTGTGCATTGCCGATCTGGCCGTGGCGCTGCAACTGCCGGTGGTGCTGGTGGTGGGGCTGAAGCTCGGTTGTCTGAACCATGCGGTGCTGACCGCAGAGGCGATTCGCGCCGCCGGCTTGCCGCTGGCGGGCTGGGTGGCAAGCCGTGTGGAGCCGCAGATGCTGGTGCCCGAGGAAAACATGGACTGGCTGCGCAACCAGCTGGGACGGCTTGGCGCTCCGCTGCTGGCCGATATTCCGTGGCAGGCCACTCCCGATCCTCGCCTGACCAATTTCTCCTTGCCCAAGGAATGGCAATGACCGCATCTTCCAATTTCTGGCTGCAGGATATTCCACAGCAGCTGGCAGCCCTGGACGCCGCCGCGCTGCGCCGTACCCGCCGTACCGTGGCGCCCCTGCAAGGCGCGCGCATTCTGGTCGACGGGCAGCCCATGCTGCAGTTCTGCAGCAACGACTATCTGGGGCTGGCACAGCACCCGGCCATGATTGAGGCGGCCTGCGCTGGTGCGCAGGATTTCGGTGTGGGCTCGGGCGGCTCTCCAATGGTCAACGGCCATAGCACGGCCAATGCCGCGCTGGAGGAAGAACTGGCCCGCTTTGTGCAACTGCCCCGTGCGCTTTACTTCTATGCCGGGTTTGCCACCAACGCCAGCATCATCCCGGCGCTGGTGGGGGCGGGCGACGCCATTTTCTCTGACGCTCTGAACCACGCCAGCCTGATCGACGGCTGTCGCCTGTCGCGTGCCCAGATCCACCGTTTCGAGCATGGCGATCTGGCTGCCTTGGAGCAGTTGCTGGCTGCTTGCCCGGTGCAGCGCAAGCTGGTGGTGAGCGATGCCGTCTTCAGCATGGATGGCAATGTGGCAGATATCGAGGGGCTGCTGGCACTGTGCGAGCGCTACGACGCGTTGCTGCTGCTGGACGATGCCCACGGCTTCGGCGTGCTCGGCCCGCAAGGCCGTGGCAGCCTGGCGGCTGCGGGGCTGACAGGGGTCAAGGCCTCGCCGCGTGTGCTTTACATGGCCACGCTGAGCAAGGCGGCTGGCGTGTCGGGGGCCTTTGTTGCAGGACATGCGCTGCTGATCGAATGGCTGCTGCAGAAAACGCGTAGCTATACCTTTGCGACCGCCGCCCCTGCGATGTTGGCGCGCGCATTGCAAACCAGTCTGCAGCTGATTGAGGAGCAGAGCGCTTTGCGCGAGCAGCTGCAGGCTCGGATTGCCCAGCTGCGTGCGGGGCTGCAGCCCTTGTTGCAGGGCAAGGGCTGGCGGCTTTTGCCATCGGACACGGCCGTGCAGGCACTGGTGGTGGGCGGAAATGACGCTGCGCTCGGCCTTATGGAGGGGTTGCGCCGCCATGGCCTGTGGGTGCCGGCGATTCGCCCTCCCACCGTGCCCGTGGGCACGGCGCGGCTGCGTATTGCCTTGTCGGCGCTGCATACCGAGGCCGATGTGAAGCAATTGCTGGCGGCGCTGCAGGAGCTTGCCGGCTGAGGCCTGGCCGTTTTGCGCTGGCGCGCCGGTCGCTGTCAGTGGCGTAGCGCCTGCAGTACCTGCGCCAACTTCCTCGCGGCGACTTCCAGCTCATGCGGTGTGTGAGCGGCAAATCCCATGAGAAAACCCGCCTGTTGCGGGCTTGATGCATGCAGCTGCGTCAAGCCGAGCAGGTCTATGCCCGCCCTGCGCGCGCTATCCACGGCGGCGCGTTCAGCAATGCCGTGCAACAGGGTGCAAGGCATCTGCATGCCTCCCGCCGGCACCCGTGGCTCTAGGAAGTCGCCCAGATGCTCGCGCACCAGCCGCGCCAGCACATCGCGTCGCTCGGCATAGACGGCGCGCATGGTACGCACATGCGCACCCAGGTGCCCGCCTTCGATGAACCGCGCCAGCGTCAATTGCGCAATCGCTGCGCTGTGTCCATCCAGCAAGGTTCGCGCCACCGTCATGGGGGCGACCAGCGAAGCCGGCAACACCATATAGCCTATGCGTAGCCCAGGGAACATCGACTTGGTGAAGGTGCCGACATAGATCGTGCGCTCGTGCTGATCCAGCCCCTGTACGCAGGCCATGGGCTTGCCGGCGTAGTGAAATTCGCTGTCGTAGTCATCTTCGATGATCCAGGCCTGCTCCTGCTGCGCCCAGGCTATGGCGGCCAGCCGGCGATCCAGAGCCAGAGTGGTGCCCGTAGGGAACTGGTGGGAGGGTGTCAGAAACACCGCCCTGGCAGCGGGTAGGGTCTGCAGTAAGTCCACCCGCATGCCGTCGCCGTCCAGCGGCACGGGCACACATTCCAGCCCGGCCGCATCGAAGGCTTTGCGTGCGCCGTGATACACAGGGTCTTCGATGAAGATGCGATCACCGGCATCGAGCAGTACATTGGCGCACAGGGTCAGAGCCTGTTGCGAACTGGTCAGCACCAGCACGCGCTCGGGCGTGGCACGCGCGCCGCGCTCCAGGTTCACATAGGCGGCAATGGCCTGGCGCAAAGCCTTGGTGCCCTGTGGCGGACTGTGCAGCAGAGCCCGGGTGCCGTGCTCCTTGAGCACCTGCCGCTGCAAGCGCTCCCAGGTCTGAAGCGGGAAGTTGCGTGTCTCGGGCACACCGGGCGCAAAAGCGCGTGGCGCGAGGAAGTCACGCAGGCCACCGCCCGCGAACATGGCTGCGCCGCGTTGGCTCAAACGCAGGGCGGGAACGCGCGCCAAAGGACTTTGCATCAGGCCGCGTCCCGGAAGGCGTTGCACCTGCTCGGACACAAAGCTGCCGCTGCCCGTGCGTCGTTCGATAAAGCCTTCGGCATGCAGCTGGCCATAGGCGGCCTCCACCGTATCGCGCGAGACACCCAAGGATTGGGCCAGGGCTCGCGATGCCGGCAGGCGCCGGCCCACGTCCAGCGCGCCATCGAGGATCAGGTGCCGTATGGCCCGCTGGATGCGGGCATGCAGCGGCAAGGCGCCATGAGCGGGGTCTCCGATCCAGGCTTTGACGGATTCGAGTTGGGCGTGCTTGAACAAATGGTCTGTATTCCTACAAAAAAGTGGCTGGGGGTATCAGGCCATTTCGATTCTATAAATCTGTTGCCCCATGGGGTCAATCACTTTTCCGGGAGCCCTTGCAAGACCATGTCAACCACCCACTCGCCTTCGTCTCTTCGCTGGAACGATCTCACACATCCCATAGTGGCAGGCCTGATCTCGGTCATCGTCAACTACGGCGGTACCTTCATCCTTGTGTTCCAGGCGGCCAAGGTGGCGGGCCTCGGCCCCGAGCTGACGGCCTCCTGGGTATGGTCGATCTCGATTGGCGTAGGGGTGACAGGTCTGCTGCTGAGCTGGGTGACGCGCGAGCCCATCATCACGGCCTGGTCCACACCTGCTGCGGCATTCCTGGTGACTGCCTTGGCGAGCACGCCCTATGCCGAAGCAGTGGGGGCCTACCTGGTCTCCGCGCTGGCTTTCGTGGTGCTGGGACTGTCGGGATATTTCGAGCGCGTCATCCGGCTTATTCCTGCCGGCATTGCGGCCGGATTGCTCGCGGGCATCCTGCTGCAATTCGGTATCAAGGCGTTTGGTGGCATGAGCGTCGATCCCATGCTGGCGGGCCTGCTGATCGCGACCTATGTGGTGCTCAAACGGATTTCGGCACGCTATGCCGTCGTCGGCATCCTGGTGCTGGGGCTGGTCTTTTTGCTGTCGCAGAATCGGGTCGATCTGTCCGGGCTGGAGTTGCAGCTTGCTGCCCCAGTGTTCACCAGGCCGGAGTTCTCGCTCAATGCCTTGCTCAGCGTCGCGCTGCCGCTGTTTCTCATCACGCTGACCGGCCAGTACATGCCCGGCATGCTGGTGCTGCGCAACGATGGCTTCAAGACCAGCGCCAATCCCATCGTCACGATCACGGGTCTGGGCTCGCTGCTCATGGCTCCGTTTGGCTCGCATGCGTTCAACATCGCCGCGATCACGGCCGCAATCGCTACCGGCCCGCAGGCGCATGAAGATCCCTCCAGGCGCTGGATTGCCGGCGTTGCTGCAGGCATGTGCTACATCCTGGTCGGCGTGTTCGGGGTCACGCTGGCGGCGGTCTTCATGGCCTTTCCCGCCACCTTCATCACCACGCTGGCAGGTCTCGCCCTGCTGGGCACCATTGGCGCCAGCCTGGCCACGGCCCTGGCGGATGCCAAGGTGCGCGAGGCCGCGCTGATCACCTTCCTGGCCGCCGCCGCCAACATCACGTTGCTGGGTATTGGCGGCGCCTTCTGGGGACTGGTCATAGGGCTGCTCGCCTATGCCGTCCTCAACGGCCGGCTGCCGTTGAGCGCACAGCCGGGCGCGATAGCCGCCATGGAAAAAGGATGAGGTGATGCCCATGACTTCAGAAACCCCGACCCGTCACGATCAACATGGCCTGTACCCCGAGGCCGGCACGATAGAGGATTTGCGCCGCAACCTCGCCACCGTGCAGGAGCGCATTGCATCTGCCTGCCAGCGCGTGGGGCGTGATCCAGCCAGCGTGCGCTTGCTGCCCGTCAGCAAGACCAAGCCGCAAGCCAGCCTGCGTCTGGCTTATGCAGCGGGCTGCCGCCTGTTGGGCGAGAACAAGGTACAGGAAGCGTTTGGGAAATGGGAGTCCATGCAGGACCTGGCCGATCTGCGCTGGTCGGTCATCGGTCACCTGCAGACCAACAAGGCCAGACTGGTGGCACGTTTTGCCAGCGAGTTCCAGGCATTGGACAGCCTGCGCGTGGCAGAGGCGCTGGACAGGCATCTGCAGGCCGAAGGGCGGTCGCTGGACGTGTTCGTGCAGGTCAATACCTCGGGCGAGGCCAGCAAATATGGCTTGAATCCCGAGGATGTGCCGGGTTTCATCCAGCAACTGCCCGTGTTTTCCGCGTTGCGCGTGCGTGGTGTGATGACGCTGGCGCTGTTTTCCGCCGAAGCCGAACGGGTGCGTCGGTGTTTCATTCTCCTGCGCGAGCTGCGCGATCAGCTGCAGCAAAGCGCGCCTGCGGGCATGGAGCTGGATGCGCTGTCGATGGGGATGTCCGGCGATTTCGAGATCGCCATCGAGGAGGGCGCTACCGTGGTGCGCGTGGGGCAGGCCATCTTCGGCGCGCGTCCGTTACCCGATAGCTATTACTGGCCAACGCGCTCTGATCCGGATACGCCGGAATCCGTTACCGATTGATATGGCATAGGCGCAATCGCAGGTGGCTTGTGCCTGCGCTGTGCGTTGCGGCCGTAGCAAGCCGGCCAACCTGCCGCCAAGTCCTGCAGGCGCAATGCGCGCTTTTGCCGCTGAGACCGGGCATTGGCCCGCTGCAGAGTTCTCTTGAACTGGTTGATATCCGCCAGTTTTCTTTTACATCCCACGGAGCAATGCATGCCACAAACCGATTCCCATCTGATGAGGGCATACGCCCGCCAACCTGTTTCTTTTGTGCGCGGTCGCGGTGCCCGCCTCTGGGACGAGCAGGGGGTGGAATACCTGGACGCCATCGCCGGCGTGGCTGTCACCAGCCTGGGTCATGCCCATCCGGAGATCGCCGCCGTCATGGCCGAGCAAGCCGCGACGCTGCTGCATACCTCCAACGTGTTCCGTATCGACTGGCAGGAGCAGCTTGGCGAGCGCTTATGCGCGCTCGCCGACATGGAAAAGGTGTTCTTCTGCAATTCGGGTGCCGAGGCCAATGAGACGGCTCTCAAGCTCGCCCGCTTGCACGGGCATCGCAAGCAGGTGGCCGAGCCGCAAATTCTCGTGATGGAGAACGCTTTTCATGGCCGCACGCTGGCGACACTCGCCGCCACGGGCAACGCGGCCAAGCAACAGGGCTTCGAGCCGCAGATGCCGGGCTTTGTGCGCGTGCCCTATGACGACATCGATGCAGTGCGCCGTGCGGCCCAGGAAGTACCTGGTATCGTCGCCGTGCTGGTCGAGCCCGTACAGGGCGAAGGCGGCATCCGTGTCGCCAGTCGCGGCTACCTGCGCGCTCTGCGCGAGCTCTGCGACAGCCAGGGCTGGCTGCTGATGCTCGACGAGATACAGACCGGCCTGGGCCGTACGGGGGCCTGGTTCGCGCACCGGCACGCCGGTATCACGCCCGATGTGATGACCCTCGCCAAAGCACTGGGCAATGGTGTTCCCATTGGCGCCTGTCTGGCGCGTGGCTCCGCCGCGAACCTGTTCTGTCCCGGCCAGCACGGCTCCACCTTCGGTGGCAATCCGCTGGCATGCCGCGTGGCCTGCGCCGTGCTCGACATCATGGAAAGAGACGGCATTGCGCAGCGGGCAGCCCTGCTGGGCGAGCGCCTGTTGGCCGGGCTGCGGCTGGCTCTGGGAGGACACCCAGACGTGCAGGCCATCCGAGGCCTGGGCCTGATGGCAGGGATCGAGTTGAACCGTAACTGCCAGGAGCTGGTCGGCCGCGCGCTGTCCGAACAGCGATTGCTGATTACCGTGACCCGTGAGCGCACGATCCGGCTGTTACCGCCGCTGATCTGCGACGAGGCGCAGATTGACGACATCGTTGCCAGAGTCGCCAGCCTGTGCCAGGACAGTGCACCAAGCCGCCACGCTGTTTAGCTGCCGGTGCGTGAGCGCTGTGGCCGAAGTCGTCGCTGGTCCGATGAGGTCGTTCCTGGCGCCGCATTCCGGGCTCTGATGCGCGGTCCTGCATGCCTGCATCGCGTCGGGTGCAGGCATGTCTACGCTTTCTGAATCGATAAAAAGCCGCTGTGCTTGCAGCGGCTTTTTGACGGGAGCAGGCCGGTCTACTTGCCTGCTCCCTCCACCTGCTTGGGGACGCGGGGAGCCACGGCGCACATCAGCTCGTAGCCCAGTGTGCCGGCAGCAGCGGCTACCTCGTCGATGGGCAGCACGGCGCCATTGCTGGCGCGACCCCAGAGCGTGACCTCGCTGCCCAGCCTGGCCTTGGGAACGGGGCTCAGGTCCACGGCCATCATGTCCATGCTGACGCGGCCCAGCGTGCGGGTGCGCACACCGTCCACCAGCACGGGCGTACCCGTGGGGCAGACGCGCGGATAGCCGTCCGCATAGCCGCAGGCCACCACGCCCAGGCGCAGTGGTCCGTCGCATTGAAAACGCGAGCCGTAGCCCACGGTGTCGCCGGCATGCAGCTCCTGCGTGCCAATGATTTTTGACGACAGCGTCATGGTCGGCTCAAGACCCCAGTGAGCCGCATCATGGGTGGGAAAGTCTGGCGAGCTGCCGTAGAGCACGATGCCGGGGCGCACCCAGTCGCAGCGCACATTGTTTTCATCACCATGCAGCAAGGTGGCAGCGCTGTTGCTGACGCTGCGCTCGCCGGGCAGGTCCAGCGTGGTTTCGTGAAAGACCCTGAGCTGGTGATCCAGGCCATGCTCCACATCGGCATCGCTGAAGTGGGTCATGAACGAGATCTCGTCGACCTGGGGCAGAGCGTTCAGCCGCGCATAAGCCGCACGAAAACGCTCGGGTGTAAAGCCCAGCCGGTTCATCCCGCTGTTCATCTTGAGAAAGACACGGTGGCCGACCTGGGTCTTGTGGGCGGCCAGCCAGTCGATCTGCTCGTCGCAGTGCACTGCATGCCAGATGCCCAGACGCGAGCAGATTTCCAGGTCGCGCAACTCGAACACGCCTTCGAGCAGCAGGATGGGGCCGCGCCATCCCAGATTGCGCACGCGCTGGGCCTCATCGAGGTCCAGCATGGCAAAACCGTCCGTCGCTCGCAGACCCTCAAACACGTTTTCGATACCGTGGCCATAAGCGTTGGCTTTGATCACGGACCACAATTTGGCATCAGGGACGGCTTGCCGTACCCGCTCCAGGTTGTGGCGAACGGCTTCAGGATGGATGGTGGCAGTAATGGGACGAGGCATGGTTTTTCTCAATCAGACCAGTGGGATTCTGGCACTGTCAGCTGGAGCCTGCGTGATATAACCGCCAGTCACTTGCCACGGGGTCTATTATTTCCTTGGCATCGGTCCGTCCGGTGCCAGTTACAGCTAATTCATGAAGCGCGGTTTCTACACCATCATGTCAGCGCAGTTTTTCAGCTCGCTGGCAGACAACGCCTTGTTTGTGACCGCTGTAGAGCTGTTGCGTGCCAATGGTGCCCCCGAGTGGCAACGTGCTGCCCTGGTGCCCATGTTCGCCCTGTTCTATGTGGTCCTGGCCCCCTTTGTCGGAGCCTTTGCGGACGCCTTGCCCAAGGGCAAGGTCATGTTCATCAGCAATGCCATCAAGGTGATGGGTTGTCTGATGATGCTCTTCGGCCATCATCCCTTGATCGCCTACGCCGTCATCGGGCTGGGCGCGGCCGCCTATTCGCCGGCCAAGTACGGCATCCTGACCGAGCTGCTGCCGGCCTCTCAACTGGTCAAGGCCAATGGCTGGATCGAGGGGCTGACGATCACCTCCATCATTTTGGGCGTGCTGGTAGGCGGCCAACTGGTGGGGCCGACCATTTCCCAGCATCTGCTGGGCTTTGACTTCCCGTATTTCAATACCGGCGTGGACACCCCTGCCGAGGCCGCAATTGCCCTGCTGATCCTGATCTACGTCGTGGCGGCCTGGTTCAATCTGCATATTCCGCTGACGGGCGTGGCCATGCGCCCGCTGCGCGAAGACCCGAACAAGAGCCTGGTTGCCAATCTGCTGGGTCTGCTGCCCGACTTCTGGCAGTGCAGCAAGCGCCTGTGGGCCGACAAGCTGGGCCAGATTTCGCTGTCCACCACCACGTTGTTCTGGGGGGCTTCGGGCAATTTGCGCTATATCGTGCTGGCCTGGGGAGCTGCGGCCCTGGGTTACAGCACCACCCAGGCCTCGGCCCTGGTGGGGGTGGTGGCAATCGGTACGGCCGTCGGTGCGGTGCTGGCATCCATGCGCATGCGCCTGGACAACGCCACGCGTGTGATCCCCCTGGGCGTGCTCATGGGCCTGCTCGTGGTCTGCATGATCTTTATCGACAATCTCTGGGTGGCCGTGCCCTTCCTCATTCTGCTTGGCGGTTTGGGCGGATTTCTGGTTGTTCCCATGAATGCGCTGCTGCAGCATCGCGGCCATAATCTCATGGGCGCGGGTCGCTCGATTGCGGTGCAGAACTTCAACGAGCAACTGGCCATTCTGGCCATGGGCGGCTTCTACAGCCTGTCCACCAAGATGGGGCTGACTGCCTTTGGTGCGATCACGGTATTCGGTCTGCTGGTTGCCGCTAGCATGGTGCTGATCGGCATCTGGCACTGGAATAATTGCAGAAGGCACCCGGCAGAGGTTGAAAAGCTGCTGGAAGTCGCCCGCCGCGACTGCCATTGAAGCTCTGCAGCTGGCGCCGGCAAGCTGCATTCACTACACGATCAATAGCTTCTAACGCTTGCAGAGCAAACGTTAGAAGCCTTTTTTATGCATAGTCCACTGCCTGTATTTGCGCTGCTGCTCAATGCCCTGATCTGGGGCTTGTCATGGTGGCCGTTTCGTCTCATGCATGAGGCCGGACTGCATCCGCTGTGGGCCACGGCATCGATGTATGCGCTGGTGCTGGCCGGTCTGCTGGCGCTGCGTCCCGCCAGCCTCAGGCAGGCCTGGCAATACCCGGTGCTCCTGCTGCTGGCTGCCAGCTCGGGCCTGAACAACGTGGCTTTCAACTGGGCCGTGACCGTGGGCGACGTGGTGCGCGTCATCCTCTTGTTCTATCTCATGCCCGCCTGGGCGGTGCTGCTGGCCTGGAAGCTGCTGGGCGAAAAGCCCACGCCCATGGCGCTGCTGCGCCTGTTGCTGGCCTTTGGCGGTGTGGTGCTGGTGTTGCTGCCCGCCGATGCCTCGCTCTCCGGGTTGTTTGCCGGTCTCACCCTGGCCGATGCGCTGGCCGTGTTCGGCGGCTTCATGTTTGCGCTGACCAATGTGTTGCTGCGCCGCTTTCAAGGCATTCCGGCCCAGGCCCGCATGCTGGCCATGTTTGCCGGCTGCATGAGCATGGGCCTGCTGACCGCCTTGAGCGCCAGCAGCGCTGGCATGGTGCCGGGCTTTCCTGCTTTTGATAGCAGTTGGGCCTTTCTCGCACTTGGCTTGGCCGTGGTTTTGATGTTTGGCAACTGGGCTCTGCAATTTGGCGCAGCGCGTCTGCCCTCGGGTGTGACCTCGGTGGTCATGCTGTCGGAAGTGGTGTTTGCCAGCATCTCCTCGGTGCTCATCGCCCACGAGCAGCTCAGCGCACGCACGCTGGCCGGCGGTGCGCTCATCATGGGAGCAGCCTTGCTGGCCACCTTGGGCAGAGCCCCGAGAAAATAGCCCAAACCACATCAAGGACACCGAGGAAGGGCCTGGGCCGGCCGCGCCGCCCCGCACCGAAGGTGTCGTCCCCCTCCCGAAGAGAGAGGGGGAAGGCGGGGCCGCCCAGGCGCACAGCGCCTCAGGGGGTCACATCAGCTTCCCCGCCAGGATCAGGTACCCGGGTACCCAGCCCGTAAGCACGCCCTGGGCAATGCACAGCCAGCCCGTGGGGCGTTCAATGCTTTTCCTCAGGGCCAGCAGCGCGAAGAACAAGGCCCAGAGTACGGCCCAGGCGGCCCAGTTGACGCCCATCCACCAGTCCAGCCCCGAGCTGGCGCTGGTCAGCGTATCGAGGGCGACGGGAACAGCGGTGATCGCCACGAACAGGCTGAACCAGCCCAGACCCCGGCCGTCGGCACCGCTGAAGCGATTGAAAGCCACCCAGAGATAGGTGAAGGCGAACAGCAGGGTCAGAGCGCCGCTCTTGACCGATGCCGCATCGGCTGCCGGACCGAAGATGCTGGCCAGACCAATACATAGCGACACCACCCCGGTGAAGATATTGATGACCCAGATTTCCTTGTCGGCAATCTTGCCCAGCATCCACAGGCCGTTGAGAAACAGCACCGCACCCACATAAAACAGCGACAAACCCAACCACATACACGCTCCTTGGCTGCAGGCCGGTGCAGCGCGGCCAGGATTGTGGGGCCGAGCGGGGCGGGGCGGAACCCTGGGCGAACGCAAAAGAGTCTTGCGCCATGGGTCGGGAATGGGCTCAGAAACCCTCGTCCCGACCGCCACGCAGGCGGCGATACAGCGTGCCGCGCGAGATGCCCAGGGCGCGCGCGGCCTGGGAGACATTGCCGCCATGCTGGTCCAGCGTCTCCCGGATCAGCTGCGCGCTGTGCTCGCGCAGCGTCGCCAGGGGCTGTGCCTCGGCGACGGGCGTTGCTTCGGTGGTTGCGGGGCTGGCCTGGTCTTCCACGCTGCTGGTGTCCAGGTGCGAGCCAAGGCCATGCGAGGTTTGTAGATGCGCCTGCATCCAGACGCCCAGGCCGCTGGCCAGGCGCAGCGGCGCGGGGCCGGGCTGGCCGCTCAGTTGCAGCAGGCGCGATAGATCATGGCCCAGCAGTTCCTGCGCGCTGCACGCTGTGTCCAAGGGCTGGCCGATGAGCTGGGCGGCGGTGCCGTTCATCCAGGCGACGCGGCCATCGGCGGCCACGCCCATCAGCGCCTGCAGCGGCGTGTGCAGCAGGGCAGGCGTCACCTGAAAGCGCAGCACCAGATGCTCGTGCGACTGAGCCTGCAGCAAGGTGTTTTCGATGGTCGTGGCGTACATGCCGACCACGGGAGCGGCATCGAAACTGAAATGCTGCTGCTCCACCATCAGATTGAGCACCCCGGCCAGGCGGCCGTGCACGTCGCGTATGGGGGCTGCTGCGCAGCGGAAGGCGTGCAGCTCGTCGAAATAGTGCTCGCCGTTGGTGACGGTGCAGGCCTGGCCGGTGGCGGCGACGATGCCCGGGGCGGTCGTGCCCATGGCCTGCTCGGACATGTTCAGGCCGACCCGCTCGTCACGGGGCCTCATGGATGCTGGGGAGACATGGAGCACGATGCCCTTGTCGTCCGTCAGCATCACGCGCGTGCCGGTGCCCGCCAGCGCCTGCTCCAGGGTCGGCAGCTCGTGCTGCAGTGCCTGCAGCAGGCCGCGGCAGCGCTCCTGCGTGGCATGCAGCCGACTGGGGCTGACCGGAGCCAGAGCCAGCCGCCGTCCATTGCAGTGCTGGCGCTGGCTGCGCAGCCAGGACTGGATGACCGCCTCGCTGACCAGGCCCGAGGGGCGTATGCCGGCCTCGAAGAACTGGCGGCGAGCCTGCAAGGCCCGCTCCGCCCCGGTGCTCGAGAAGCACTGCTGTAGCGCGTCCATCGCGCGTGGCTCATCAACGTTCATGTCATGCCCAGGCTGTCCGCAGGAGCGGTCAATGTGTTCCGCAATGGAACAGTTCTAGCCTGGGGAAATCCCGATCATGAAGAAAAACAGGCGATACACCATGCTTTGCGGCATAGCAATCACAACAGGAGACCTCGATGAAACGGCTGATCGACAACTCTCGCGGACGGCCCGGCCGCATGGCCTGGATGCTGGCCGCCTGCCTGGGCAGCGCAGCGGCCCTCGCGCAAGCCGACGACCCTGCGGCGCAGGCCGCGGCCGCCGTGCAGCGAGTCGATGGCGCTTTCATCCGTGCCAATGCCGCCAAGACGCCCGACTGGCCCACCATCGGCGTGGACTATGCCGAGACCCGCTACAGCCGCCTCGATCAGATCAATGCCGCCAACGTCAAGGACCTGGGCCTGGCCTGGTCGTACAACCTCGAATCCACGCGCGGCGTGGAGGCCACGCCTGTCGTCGTGGACGGCATCATGTACGTCAGTGCCTCGTGGAGCGTGGTGCACGCCATCGACACTCGTACCGGCAACAGGATCTGGACCTATGACCCGCAGGTCGACCGCAGCACCGGCTTCAAGGGTTGCTGCGACGTCGTCAACCGCGGCGTGGCGCTGTGGAAGGGCAAGGTCTTTGTGGGTGCCTGGGACGGCCGCCTGATCGCGCTGGACGCTGCCACCGGCAAGGAGGTCTGGCAGAAAAATACCTTCGAGGGGCAAAAGGGGTCGCTGACCATCACGGGTGCGCCGCGCGTGTTCAAGGGCAAGGTCATCATCGGCAACGGCGGTGCCGAATATGGGGTGCGCGGCTACATCACGGCCTATGACGCCGAGACCGGCGAGCAGAAATGGCGCTGGTTCAGCGTGCCCGGCGATCCGTCCAAACCCTTTGAGGACGAATCCATGAAACGCGCCGCCAGGACCTGGGACCCCAGCGGCAAATGGTGGGAGGCCGGCGGTGGCGGCACCATGTGGGACAGCATGACCTTCGATGCCGAGCTCAACACCATGTACGTGGGCACGGGCAACGGCTCGCCCTGGTCGCACAAGGTGCGCAGCCCCAAGGGCGGCGACAACCTGTACCTGGCTTCCATCGTGGCCCTGGATCCCGACACCGGCAAATACAAGTGGCATTATCAGGAAACGCCGGGCGACAACTGGGACTACACCTCCACCCAGCCCATGATCTTGGCCGATATCAAGATCGCCGGCAAGCCGCGAAAGGTCATACTGCATGCGCCCAAGAACGGCTTCTTCTTCGTGCTCGACCGCACCAATGGAAAGTTCATCTCGGCCAAGAACTTCGTGCCTGTGAATTGGGCCAGCGGCTACGACAAGAACGGCAAGCCCATCGGCATTGCTGCGGCACGCGACGGCAGCAAGCCCCATGACGCGGTTCCCGGCCCTTATGGCGCGCACAACTGGCACCCCATGTCCTTCAACCCCCAGACTGGCCTGGTGTATCTGCCTGCGCAGAACGTGCCCGTCAACCTGATGGACGACAAGAAGTGGGAGTTCAACCAGGCCGGACCGGGCAAGCCCCAGTCGGGAACGGGCTGGAACACGGCCAAGTTCTTCAATGCCGAGCCGCCCAAGAGCAAGCCTTTTGGGCGCCTGCTGGCCTGGGACCCGGTTGCGCAAAAGGCTGCCTGGAGTGTGGAGCATGTCTCGCCCTGGAACGGCGGCACGCTGACCACGGCGGGCAATGTGGTGTTCCAGGGCACGGCCGATGGTCGCCTTGTGGCCTATCACGCGACCAGCGGCGAAAAGCTGTGGGAAACGCCCACGGGCACCGGTGTGGTGGCCGCGCCCAGCACCTATATGGTGGACGGCAAGCAGTATGTCTCGGTGGCAGTGGGCTGGGGCGGTGTCTACGGCCTGGCTGCGCGCGCCACCGAGCGCCAGGGGCCGGGCACGGTCTACACCTTCGTCGTGGGCGGCAAGGCCAGGATGCCGGAATTCGTGGCCCAGCGCACAGGCCAGTTGCTGCAGGGCGTGAAATACGACCCCGCCAAGGTCGAGGCGGGCACCATGCTGTACGTGGCCAACTGCGTGTTCTGTCATGGCGTGCCTGGCGTGGACCGCGGCGGCAACATTCCCAACCTGGGCTACATGGACGCGAGCTATATCGAGAACCTGCCCAGCTTCGTCTTCAAGGGCCCGGCCATGGCGCGCGGCATGCCGGACTTCACGGGCAAGCTGTCGGGCGATGACGTGGAGTCCATCAAGGCCTTCATCCAGGGTACGGCGGACGCCATCCGGCCCAAGCCCTGAAGCTTGCACTTCACCGCGCCGATGCGTCGGGCCGCCGGAGCGTCGGACCGCCGGTGCGCCCGAGTCACGCACCGGCGGGCCCAGATCGCAAACCTCTTCTTTTGACTCGATACCAAGGAAATAGCCTCATGCAAGACCATCTGCAGTTCTATATCGACGGCCAATGGGTGAATCCGGTCAGCCCGCGCAGCCTGGAGGTCATCAATCCCTCCAACGAGCAAGCCATTGCCCGCATCAGCATGGGCTCGGCCGCCGACGTGGACAAGGCCGTGGCCGCCGCGCGCCGCGCCTTCGAGAGCTACTCGCGCACCAGTCGCGAAGAGCGCCTGGCCCTGCTGGCCAAGGTGCTGGAGGTCTACCAGAGCCGCTACGGCGACTTTGTGCAGACCATCTCGCAGGAGATGGGGGCGCCGCTGTGGCTGTCTAAGGCGGCGCAGGCCGCCATGGGCGTGGCCCATCTGAGCTCCACCATCGAGGTCCTCAAGAACTTCGCCTTCGAACATGTGCAGGGCAGCACGGCCGTCGTGCATGAGCCCGTGGGCGTGGTCGGCATGATCACGCCCTGGAACTGGCCCATCAACCAGATCATGTGTAAGGTCGCCCCGGCCCTGGCCGCTGGCTGCACCATGGTGCTCAAGCCCTCGGAGGTCGCTCCGCTCAACGCCCTGCTCGTGGCCGAGGTGCTGCACGAGGCGGGCGTGCCGGCCGGCGTCTTCAACCTCGTCAACGGCGACGGCCCCGGTGTGGGCGAGGCCATGTCCTCCCACCCCGGCATAGACATGATGACCTTCACGGGCTCCACGCGCGCGGGAATTGCCGTGGCCAAGGCCGCGGCCGACAGCGTCAAGCGTGTGGCCCAGGAACTGGGCGGCAAGTCTGCCAACATCGTGCTGGATGACGCCAACCTGCAGAAGGCCGTGACCCAGGGCGTGCAGGCGGTGCTGATGAATTCGGGTCAGAGCTGCAACGCACCCACGCGCATGTTTGTGCCGCGCGCCCTGCATGGGCAGGCCGTGGAGATCGCCCGTAGCGTCGCCGGCGCAGCGACCGTGGCCGATGCGCTGGCCGAGGGCATGCACATGGGCCCCGTGGTCAGCGAGGCGCAATGGGGCAAGATCCAGGCCCTGATCCGCAAGGGCATTGAAGAGGGGGCGACCCTGGTGGCGGGCGGAACAGGCCGCCCCGAAGGGCTGGCCCGGGGCTACTTTGTCAAACCCACGGTGTTTGCCGACGTGAGCAATGACATGAGCATTGCACGCGAGGAAATCTTCGGTCCCGTGCTGGTGATGATTCCCTACGATGACGAGGAAGACGCCATCCGCATGGCCAACGACACGGTGTACGGCCTTTCGGGCTATGTGCAGTCGGGCAGCCTGGAGCGTGCGCGCCGCGTGGCCGCGCGCCTGCGCACGGGCATGGTCCACCTCAACGGCGCGGGGCCTGACTTCAATGCGCCGTTCGGCGGCTACAAGCAGTCAGGCAATGGCCGTGAATGGGGCGAGCACGGTTTCCGCGATTTCCTCGAAACCAAGGCAGTCATGGGCTACGGCGCGGCCTGATCTATTCAAAATCAATAGCTGCTGGTGCATGTCTGGTACGCGCCAGCAGCTATTTTTATTGAATATTCTGCTGGCGGCGACGCGCGCGTTCCAGCTGCTGTACGACCTGACGCGGATTCATGCCGTACATCTCGGCGAACTCCTGCTCCGAAGTCTGGCCGCTGAGCTGGAAGGAGCGCAGCAGCGCCTCGTCCTTGGCGGCGCGGGCATCGGCCTCGGCCAGGGCATCTACTACCAGGGCGTTGGTCTTTTCGTCACGGCCCTGCACGCGCTCGGCGTATTCCTCGCGCGTGAGACCGGAGGCTTCGTAGGCGACGACGATGCGGTTGCGCAGCTTGGGCGTCAGGTCTTCCTGCGTGCGCTGCTGGCGGCGGCGGAAGACTTCGATCAGCGCGTGGTGAACATGCTCGGGCAGAGTGGCTTCCACGGGCTGACCGCTCAGGTCATGGCGCTGCTGACCGCTGGCCATGGCCGCCAGATAGCGACCGGAGCGGGTGTGCTGCTGCAGCGCGCTCTTGAGTGCGTCCTTGTCCAGCTCCGGGTGGGCGGCCAGCAGGTCTTCAAAAATGCCGCGCTTGAAGGGCAGCAGCTGTTCGCCGAACAGGGCCGGGTGCCACTGTGCCAGCTGCTCCAGCAAGGGGTGTTGCGGACGTGCGGCCTGCGGGGCGGCTTTGGCTGCGGGAGCCGGGTTCTGGCGGCCACGGCCGCCTCGGCGCGAGCGTGAGCCGGGCTGCGAGTCCTGCACGCTGTGCTGCGATGCCGCTTGCGAGGCTTTCTGCTCTTGTGATTCAGACACGATTTCAGTCATGGCAAAGCCCGTGGGCCTGGGAAAACAAAACCCCCAATCATGCCAGCATTGCAAACTGCAGTGGCATGCGGGGGTGTCAGCCGGTGGCCAGGGCCTGATCCAGCAGCTCCACCCAATGCATGACCGGGACCTCGGTACCGTTTTGCAGATGGACGATGCAGCCCATATTGGCCGAGAGAATCGCTGCGGGCTTTTCTGGGGCGAACGGCTCGTCCAGTGCGGCGATCTTGCGGTCGCGCAGCTGGTGCGAGATTTCAGGCTGCAGCACCGAGTAGGTACCTGCAGAGCCGCAGCACAGATGGGATTCGGTGCGCGCCACGCGCAGATCGAACCCCAGCTCGCGCAGGCCCGCTTCCACGCCGCCGCGCAGTTTCTGCCCATGCTGCAGCGTGCAGGGCGGGTGATAGGCCACGGGGGCCCGGGGCACCGTGATGCGGTCCTTGAGCTTGTCCACCAGCTCGGGCAGCATGTCGGGCAGCAGTTCGCTTAGGTCGCGGGTCAAGGCGCTGATGCGCGCGGCCTTGTCGGCGTATTGCGGCTCCAGCCGCAGCAGATGACCGTATTCCTTGACGGTGACGCCACAGCCCGAGGCGTTCATCACGATTGCCTCGACCTCGCCGCGCTCCACCAGCGGCCACCAGGCGTCGATATTGGCGCGCATCTGGGTCTTGCCGCCGTCCTGGTCGTTGAGGTGGAACTTCACCGCGCCGCAGCAGCCGGCCTTGTCGGCAATCACGGTCTGCACGCCCACGGCGTCCAGCACCCGGGCCGTGGCGTAGTTGATGCGCGGCATCATGGCCGGCTGCACGCAGCCTGCCAGCAGCAGCACCTTGCGCGCATGTTCCTGTGCGGGCCAGGCTCCGGCCTCCTGGGCGGCCGGAATTTTTTCGCCCAATGACTCCGGCAGCAGGCCTTTCACGGCGCGGCCCAGCTTCAGCGCGGGGGCGAACAGCGGGGAGTTCATGCCCTCCTTGAGCAGCCAGCGCTGCAGCTTCTCGCCCGCCGGGCGTTCGACCTGTTCATCGACGATCGTGCGACCGATATCGACCAGATGGCCGTACTGCACGCCGCTGGGGCAGGTGGATTCGCAGTTGCGGCAGGTCAGGCAGCGGTCCAGGTGCAGCTGTGTGGCCCGCGTGGGTGTTTGCCCTTCGAGCACTTGCTTGATCAGATAGATGCGGCCGCGCGGGCCGTCCAGCTCGTCGCCCAGGGTCTGATAGGTGGGGCAGGTGGCGGTGCAGAAGCCGCAATGCACGCATTTGCGCAAGATGGCTTCGGCTTCCTGGCCTTCTGGCGTGGCACGGTATTCGGGCGCGAGATTGGTTTGCATGGGGTGCTGTCCTTGTTCTTACCAATGCGCCGAGAGACGGTTCACATTGAGAATGCCGGCGGGGTCGAATGCCTGCTTGAGCCGGGCATGCAGCTGTGCCGATGTGCGGCCGGCCGGGCTGGCCTGCGCATGAACATCAAGATCGCTGTTGGCGCTTGTCTGATTGGCGTCCTCGGCTCTGAAAAGAGAAGCGGACCCGCCGGCTGCCTGCGCGAGTTGCTGCAAGGCTGCGGCAGCCGAACGCGGGGCCTGCACCCAGCGCTGAGCTCCATGCCAGTCGATGAACGGGCCTGCTGCACCTTGCGGCAGCTGCAGCGGCGCCGTGGTCGCGGGAACGGACAGACGCCACAGGCAATGATTGGCAGCGCGCTGCTGGAACCAGGGCAGGTTCAGATCGCGGCTGGCGCTCCAGTCGGCGGCAACGGCGTCGCTGTCCAGCCGCTCGCCACCCAGGCGCAGCGTGGCGGCCTGAACGGCGGCGCGGGCACCGCGCAGTCGCAGATACAGCGTGCCCTTGCCGTCTTCTTCCAGCCAGTTGCTGGCATTGAGCGGCAAAGGCTGGCCGCCCCAGTGATTGAGCCAGTCCAGAGCCTGTTCCTGGCTGCAGGCGTCAAAGCGCAGCGTGGCCTCGGCCGGAGCCACGGGCAGAACCTTGAGGCTGATCTCGGTGATCAGGCCCAGCGTGCCCCAGCTGCCCGTCATCAGGCGCGAGACGTCATAGCCGGCCACATTCTTCATGACCTGGCCGCCGTAGCGCAGCAGCTCGCCCTGGCCGTTGATCATCTCCAGGCCCAGCACGAAGTCGCGTACTGCTCCAACGCTGGCACGCGACGGACCGGACAGGCCTGCGGCGACCATGCCGCCCACGGTGCTGGCGGCGCCGAAGTGTGGCGGCTCGAAAGCCAGGCACTGGCCCTGGCTGGCCAATGTTGCCTCCAGCTCGGCCAGCGGCGTGCCAGCGCGAACGGTGACCACCAGCTCGCTGGGCTCGTAGCTGACGATGCCGCTGAGCGCGCGCGTGGACAGCGGCTCGCCCTGCAGACGCAGGCCGTAGAAGTCCTTGCTGCCGCCGCCGCAGATGCGCAGCGGGGTCTTGTCACTGGCAGCGGCGCGAATGCGCTCGCCGAGCTGATTGATTTGGCTGGTGGCTGAATCCATGGCCTGCATGGTAGCCGGGGCGCCCCCGGGGCAGGAAGGCCTGGTCTTTGATTTTTTTGAAAAGCAGGCGTGAATAAAAAAGCCCCGCAGTTCGCACTGCGGGGCAACGTAATGAAACTGAACTTGCGAAGAGCCTGCCGCTTAACGGGTGTAGGCCACCTCGCCGTGAGAAGTGATGTCCAGGCCCTGGCGCTCGGACTCTTCCGAGACACGCAGACCCACGGTCAGATCGGCAATCTTGTAGGCCAAGAAGGAGACCACGCCGGACCAGACGATGGTCACCAGCACGCTCTCGACCTGCACCCACAGCTGATGCGCCATGTTGTAGCCCTCGGGCTCGATACCGCCCAGGCCCTTGGCGCAGAACACGCCGGTCAGGATGGCACCCAGGATACCGCCGACGCCGTGGACGCCGAACACGTCGCAGACGTCGTCAACCTTGAGCAGGCGCTTGAGGCCGGACACGCCCCAGAAGCACAGAGGGCCGGCGATGATACCCATGACGATGGAGCCCATGGGGCCGACAAAGCCGGCGGCGGGGGTGATGGTCACCAGACCGGCCACGGCACCCGAGGCAGCGCCCAGCATGGAGGCCTTGCCGCGCAGCAGCGCTTCGGCCACGATCCAGGAGATGGCGGCAGCGCCGGTCGCGAGGATGGTGTTGATGAAGGCCAGGCCGGCAGCGCCATTGGCGGCACCGGCAGAGCCGGCGTTGAAGCCGAACCAGCCCACCCACAGCAGGGAAGCACCCACCATGGTCAGCGTCAGGCTGTGAGGGGGCAGGGCTTCCTTGCCGAAGCCGATGCGCTTGCCCAGCATGTAGGCACCCACCAGACCGGCCACGGCGGCGTTGATGTGCACCACGGTGCCGCCCGCGAAGTCCAGCGCGCCATCGGCACCCAGCAGACCGCCGCCCCACACCATGTGGGCCATGGGGATGTAGCTGAAGGTGAACCACAGCACGGAGAACACGATCACGGCCGCGAACTTGATGCGCTCGGCAAACGCTCCCACGATCAGCGCCACGGTGATGGCGGCGAAGGTGGACTGGAAGGCCACGAACACATATTCGGGGATGGTCTTGAGCATGGACGACAGCGTGTCAGGCGTGATGCCCATGAGGAACAGCTTGTCGAAGCCTGCGAAGAACTTGCCCTCGCCGCCAAAGGCCAGCGAGTAGCCGTAGATGGCCCACAGCACGGTGATCAGCGAAAAGATCACGAAGACCTGGGCCAGCACGGACAGCATGTTCTTGCTGCGCACCAGGCCGCCGTAGAACAGCGCCAGGCCGGGGATGACCATCAGGATCACCAGCATGGTCGAGGTCAGCATCCAGGCGGTATCGCCGGCGCTCAGGGTGGGAACGGCCTCGGCCGCTGCTTCGGCCACAGGCGCTGCGGCGGCGGCAGCCGTTGCAGCTTCCTGGGCAAAGCCGGTGGCGCCGGCAGCCAGCAGGCCCAGTCCCAGGCCTGCGCTCAATAGTTTCTTGATCATGGCAATCTTTCTCAAAACGGTTCCAGAGAGACTGGGCCTTTACAGGGCCGCGTCGCCGGTTTCTCCTGTACGGATACGGATCGACTGCTCCAGCGCCTGCACAAAAATCTTGCCGTCGCCGATCTTGCCGGTACGGGCTGCGCCCTCGATGGCGTCGATGGCGGCATCGACCAGATCGTCGGCAATCGCGGCCTCGATCTTCAGCTTGGGCAGAAAGTCCACCACATACTCGGCACCGCGGTACAGCTCGGTGTGGCCTTTCTGACGGCCAAAGCCCTTGACTTCGGTCACGGTGATGCCTTGAACACCGATTTGGGAAAGAGCTTCACGCACTTCGTCGAGCTTGAAGGGTTTGATGATGGCGATCACCATTTTCATGACGGGCTCCTGAAAAATTAGAAAGTCTTGGAGAGCGTCAGAATCAGACGCGCCTTGTTCACATCGCCGAAGTAGGCCTTCTTGTTGGCGCCGGTCACTGCCGCAGCGGCAGAGAAGCCGTCGCCCAGGTCATAGGCACCACCGACGCTGTAGTCCACATAGTTGGGAACGCCCAGGTCCTTGATGTCGCTGGAGAAATGGGTGTAACCAACTGATGCTTTCAGTGTCACCTTGGGCATCACTTCCTGGCTGTAGGAGAACTGCAGATAACCGGTATTGCGGCCCTTGAGACCCGAGCCCGCCTTGGCGCCGGCCCAGCCGAAGTAGTCCTTGGACACCGTGTGCGAGTACTTGGCCGTGAACGGGCCGTAGGTGCCGGAGCCGTAGATCTCGGTGGTGTTGCCGTTGGCGTTGCCCGAGTACACATAGGTCAGCATGCCCACGTCCCAGTCCACATCGGCAGCCTTGAACTTGTAGCCGCCGTAGAAGTCGGTTTCCAGCGAGTTGCCGGGCAGCCAGTCCACGGAGGAGTTCCAGTTGCCGACGTAGAAGCCGCTGTCGCCGAACGTGTAGTCAAAACCGCCTTGCAGCGCGGGCTTGACGGCCCTGGTACGGCTGGCGTCCTGGTCCTGACCGCGGAACTTGTAGTTGGTGGTCAGGGCAACGTTGGCGGAGAGCTGGGCATGGGCCCACATGGGGGCGACAACGGCGCAGGCCAGGGCGGCAGTCTTGGCGAAAGTCTTGAAACGGCTTGCAGCGGGACTAGGCATTCAGGGTTCCTCCGGTTTGAAAATTTCGTGGCAAAAATCTCGGATGAACTCTCAAAGCACAGACCGTGCCAGTCTCTGCGGTGGCTGCGGCGCGGTTCGCTGCCCAAGGCCCTAGAACAGGCAGCGGGCCATAGCTGCCCGGTACAAAAAGCTACGAATTTTCACAATCACTGAGCGCAACTTTCGCCACCCGGTTTGCGGCCTGAACCGAATGCACCAGGATGGTGCGTTTTTGCAATGCACCGCCATGGCCCGGTTTTTATCCGGTTTTTTGCACCAAACAGGTGATTTGAAAGTGAGTGCATGCTCTCTGTTTGGGCGCGAACGCAAAAAAGCCCATCGCCTGGGCGATGGGCTTGCAGGCAGCGCTCAGCTCAGAAGCTGGCCTGCGGCAGGTCTGCCTTGGTGAACACCAGCGAGACCTTGGCTTCCTCGGGAATCGGCGGCAGCTCCTGATTCCAGTGCTCCCAGGCGCTGCGCAGCTCGGCCAGACGCAGGGGCTCGCGATCACGCAGATTGGCGCGCTCGCGCGGGTCGCTGGTGATGTTGAACAGGTATTCGATGCCCTCGATCTGCAGATATTTCCAGTCGCCGCGTATCAAGGCCTTTTGCTCGCGGTGCTTCATGCGCCAGGCCAGGTCGCGCTCGGGCATCCAGCTTTGATCCTGCATCAGGGGCAGCAGGCTGATGCCGTCCAGCGGATAGTCGGCATGTGCGGCTACGCCCGCTGCAGCCAGGAAGGTGGCCGACCAGTCCATGGTCAGGCTGGGCGTGTCGCAGACGGCGCCGGCCGTCATGCGCGCCGGCCAGCGGGCCAGCAAAGGCACGCGGATGCCGCCTTCGAGCAGGTCCATCTTCTGGCCCACGAAAGGCCAGGTATTGGAGAAGCGCTCGCCGCCGTTGTCGCTGGTGAAGACGATGAGCGTGTTCTCGCTCAGGCCTTTTTCCTCCAGCGCATCCAGCAGCCAGCCTATGCCTTCGTCCATGTGATGGATCATGCGCTGGTAGGTGTCGATGGAGCCGCCGTCGATATGCTTGCCCATGCCTTGCAGGCGCTCGGATTCGGCGCGGTCCTCGCGCGTCAGCCAGGGCCAGTGCGGGGCGCTGTAGTGCAGCGAGAGGTAGAAGGGCTGCTCGGCGCTCTGGCGCTTGACGAAGTCCACCGCGCGGCGGCTCAGCAGATCGGTGAGGTAGCCGTCTTCGGTGTGCGGCTCCTCGTTGATCCAGAAGTCGGGGCGCCCGCGCGGGTCGCAGTGGGCGAAGTAGTCGGCGCCGCCGGCATGAAAGCCGTAGAACTCCTCGTAGCCCGACAGGCGCGGGCCGAAATGCGGCGGGTAGCCCAGATGCCATTTGCCGACCAGGGCCGTGGCGTAGCCGGCATCGCGCAGCAGCGAGGCCACCGTGGGGTGATCGGGCGGCAGACCCAGCACCTTGTCGCCATGCACGCTGGCGATGGGTTCCTCGGCCGCACCGCGCAGGCGGTACTGCCAGCGGCCCGTGGCCAGCGCAAAGCGCGTGGGCGAGCACACCGAGGAGTTGGAGTAGCCGCGTGTGAAGCGCAGGCCCTGGGCGGCCATGGCGTCCAGGCGCGGCGAGACGTCAGTGGCGTTGTTGTGCGCATCGCGCGCACCGGTGCAGCCCAGGTCGGCATAGCCGAGGTCATCGGCCAGGATGAAGATCAGATTGGGGCGGGAGTCGGTCATGAGATAGCGGAGAACATTCAAAAACAGGAGCTTCTATCGATTGTTATGCAAGGATTTTGGATAGATTTGATGCTGAAAATGTTTGGTAACAAGCGATAGCTGCTCCTCAAACATCAGGGCTTGAAGCCCGAGCGCTGAACCACCGGCGCCCATTGCGCGCGGTAGGCCTTGAGCATTTTTTCCGTGTCCTGCGCGCTGCTGACCACGGGCACCAGGTTGGAGGCGGCGAACTTCTGCTGCGTGTCGGCTTCCTTCATCACCTCCTGCACCAGTTGGGACAGGCGTTGCACCGTGGCCGGCGCCATGCTTTGCGGCGCGAACAAGGTGTTCCAGCCCGTGCCGACCAGGTTCACGCCCAGCTCCTTGAGCGTGGGAATGCCGGGTGCCATGCTGCTGCGGCGCTCGCCCGAGGTGGCCAGCACGCGCAGCTTGCCCGCCTCGTGCTGGGCGATCTGGGTGTCTAGAGTGTCCACGGCGATGGGGACCTGCCCGCCCATCAGGTCGGTGAGCAGCGGGCCCGAGCCCTTGTAGCCCACGACCTCGACGGGCACCTTGGCGGTCTCGCCCAGCATCAGCGCGAAAAAGTGCGGCAGGCTGCCCGTGGCCGGCACGCCGAAATTGGCCTGCTGCGGATTGGCCTTGAGCCAGGCCAGCAGATGCGGCAGCTCCTTCACGGGCACGGCGCTGGCCACGGCCAGGCCGAACTCGTAGCGGTTGACCTCGCTGATGGGGCGGAAGTCCTTTTCCGGCTCGTAGCCCGAGTCCGGAAACACCAGCGGCGCGACCACCATCACGGCGGGATTGGCCAGCAGCACGGCGGGCTGGGAGGCGGGCGCGTTCTTCACGTACTGGGCCGACAGGCGGCCGCCTGCGCCGGGCTTGTTTTCCACGATCACCGGGCTGCCGAGGCGGGCCTGCAGCCGGTCGGCCACGATGCGTGCCACGCGGTCGGTGGCGCCGCCGGGCGGATAACCGACCACCATGCGCAGCGGTGTCTTGTTGGGAAACAGTGCATGGCTCTCCTGGGCCTGCAGCGCGCCGCCGCCCAGCAAGCCTGCGCTCAGGCAGAGCCCTGCGGCGAGCTTGCCGAAGATTCTTCTTTGCATCGTCATGTCTCTCCTGGTCTGTGGTCCGCGCCGGTACCGGCTCGCAGATTCACACCATTAATGATTGGAAACCGGGCAGTGTAGGTGGGTTCCGGCACCGGCCTGAAGCGCTCAGATGGCCGGCGCCCGTGCCCGAGGCATCAATCGGGTTTCAGATTGATCTTGCGGGTCAGCGCTTCCCATTTGTCGGAGATCTCGCGCACCCTGGCCTGGGCCTGCTCGGGGCTGCTGCCCACCATCTCGATATCCACGGCCTTGACCCGCTCCTGCTGCTGCGGCGAGCGGATGGCGGCATCCATGGCTGCGAGAAAGCGCTTCTGGATCTCGGCAGGAACGCCCTTGGGAGCCGCCAGCAGCAGCCAGTAAGTGCCGTCGAAATCGGGGTAGCCGGACTCGGCAATCGTGGGCAATGTCGGCAGCAGCGGCGAGCGCGTGCGCCCCGAGGTGGCCAGGGCGGTGACGCGACCGCTCTGGATCTGGGGCAGCACTGTGGGTGCCGCCAGGAAGCCGCAGTTCACCTGGCCGCCCATGAGGTCCTGCATGGCCGGTGCCGGCCCCTTGTAGGGCACATGCACCATTTTCACGCCGGTGCTGGACAGCAGCGACTCCATGACCAGATGACCGGGCGAGCCCGCGCCGCCGGTGGCATAGGTCAGCTCGCGCGACTTGGCGGCCTCCAGCATGTCCTTGACGGACTTGAAGCCGAGGCCGGGGTTGCAGATCAGGGTCTGCGAGAACCTGGCGGCGGCGTTGAGCACCACGATGGCATCGCTGGAATAGCCGATGTTCTTGTAGATATGCTTGTTGACGGTGAGCACCGGGTCCATGGCCCACAGCCAGGTGTAGCCGTCGGCCGGGGCTCGGGCGACCTCGGCCGCACCGATATTGCCATTGGCACCGGCCCGGTTTTCCACGATCACGGCTTGACCTAGTGCCTTTTGCACGGCCGCTGCGAGCGGGCGCACGGCGATGTCGGAAGGGCCGGCGGGCGGCGTGGGAACGATGATGCGTATGGGCTTGGCGGGCCAGTTGTCGGCAGCATGGGATGCCGTCAGAAGCGCGGCGGCCGCCAGCCCGGCCAGAGTGCGGCGGGCGATACGGGTGCAAGGCATGGTGTCTCCTGTCGTTTTCTTTGGAGCCACTGTAAGCAGTGACTCGATAATGGATCTAATCCATCATTCCTAGAGAAAACCCACAAAGACCCATGACCAAGGCGCAGCGCCACCCCTGGCGGCAGCCGTCCGAGCTGGACGATCTGTTCCTCTACCATCTGGCCTGCCTGATGAGCTCGGCCGGGACCATGGTGGTGCGCCTGTGCGAGGGCGGCTTCGGAATCACCCGGCGCGAGTGGCGCATGATCGGCCTGCTGGCCACCAAGGGCGCCATGCAACCCTCCAGGCTCGCGGAGCTGGCGCAGCTCGATCGCACGCGCACCTCGCGCACCATCTCCACGCTGATTGCCAAGGGGCTGCTGCACAAGCAGGGCATGGCCGGCGACGGGCGCCAGGCCATGGTGCAGCTGACGGACGCCGGGCTGGCGCTGCACACCCAGCTGTTTCCGCAGATACAGGCGATCAACCAGGAGCTGCTCGGCGACGTCAGCGATGCCGAGCTTGAGGTGTTGTCCCAGGTGTTCGAGCGCGTGCGCAATCGGGCGGCGCTCATGCAGGAGCAGGGCAGCTTTCCCAAGGCCGAGCGCCGCCGTGGCCGGGCTGCCGGCAGGCAGCCTGCCCGTGACGACGACGCCGCCGGCTGACGGCCTGTGCACACCCCTATTGCCTGTTTGAGCCGCTGGCGCATACGCTAGGCCCTACAGTCCGGCTTGAAGGGGAGGAGCGTGATGGGTCTGGCACTGGTTCAAAGTCGTGCACTGCTGGGCTTGCAGGCACCGGCTGTCACGGTGGAGGTCCATCTGGCCAACGGACTGCCTTCGTTCACCCTGGTGGGTCTGGCGGATGTGGAGGTCAAGGAGGCCCGCGAGCGCGTGCGCGCAGCCATCGTCAATGCGGGGCTGGAGTTCCCGAACAATCAGCGCATCACGGTCAATCTGGCTCCGGCGGATCTGCCCAAGGATTCAGGCCGCTTTGATCTGCCGATAGCGCTGGGCATTTTGGCGGCCAGCGGGCAGATCGATGCACAGCGGCTCGCCGATTATGAGTTTGCAGGAGAGCTGTCGCTGACCGGTGCCCTGCGCCCGGTACGCGGCGCCCTGGCTACTGCGCTGGCCCTGCAGCGTCAGCAGCAGCGCGTGCGGCTGGTGCTGCCGCCAGACAGTGCGCTGGAGGCCGCCTTTGTGCCGGCCATCGAAGTCTTCGGCGCCGCGCATCTGCTGGATGTGGTCAGGCAGTTCATCGCGCATGACGCCACCCTGTCGGAGCAGGGCGATGACGTGGAGGGCTGGCAGCGGGTGCACTCCAGACCTGCTGAAGCTTCTTTGCCGTCGCTGGATCTGCGCGAGGTGCGCGGCCAGATGCAGGCCAAGCGCGCGCTTGAAATTGCAGCTGCCGGCGCTCACGGTGTGCTGATGATCGGCCCTCCTGGTTCGGGGAAATCCATGCTGGCCCAGCGCTTTGCGGGTTTGCTGCCAGGCATGACCGATGAGGAAGCGCTCGAAGCCGCCGCCATTGCCAGCCTCAGCGGTCGTTTCACGCCGCAGCTGTGGCGCCAGCGGCCATTTGCCGCTCCTCATCACACGGCCAGTTCCATCGCGTTGGTCGGCGGCGGCTCTCCGCCCCGGCCCGGCGAAATCTCCTATGCCCATTGCGGGGCGCTTTTCCTGGATGAGCTGCCCGAGTTCGCGCGCAGCGCCCTGGAGGCTCTGCGAGAGCCGCTGGAGACCGGGCGCATCACCATCGTGCGGGCCGTGCAGAGGGCGGAGTTTCCGGCCCGTTTTCAGCTGGTGGCAGCCATGAACCCCTGCCCCTGCGGTTACTGGGGCTCGCGCATCAGGGCCTGCCGCTGCTCGCCCGATCAGGTGGCACGTTATCAGGCACGCATCAGCGGTCCCTTGCTGGACCGTATCGATCTGCATGTGGAGGTGGCGGCACTGTCGCCCGAGGAGTTGCTGGCAGCGCCCGAAGGGGAGAGCAGCGCTGCCGTGCAGCAACGCGTGAGCGCGGCCAGGGACAAGGCCTTGCAGCGTCAGGGCCTGCCCAATCATCAGTTGCAGGGGGCACAGCTCGACACGCATCTGCAACTGGAGCCCGAGGCGCTGACCTTTGCCCACAAGGCTGCAGCGCGCCTTGGCTGGTCGGCGCGCGGCACGCACCGGGCGTTGAAGGTGGCGCGAACCATTGCCGATCTGGCGGACTCGGATGCCATCACGCAAACCCATCTGGCCGAGGCATTGCAGTACCGCCGCGCGCTGATGCAGCCGTGATGTCCTGCCGCTCTCAGGCGGCAAGAGCCAGCGCCACGGGCTGTGCCCGTGTGGCCTGCGGATTGACACCCAGTACCTGCGCAAATGCATGCAGTGCCGGCGACCAGCCTTGTACGGCAGCGGTCACAAAACAGGTGTCGACAAAGGCCAGCTCCTGTCCGCTCCTGCCGGGAAGAGTCATCCAATGCACGCCAAAGCGCTGCTGCTGGGCCTCGACCAGCGAGCGCGACAGCAGCGCATAGCCCATGCCGGCAGCCACGCAGCCGAGGATGGTGTCCAGCATGCCCAGCTCCATGATGCGTACCGCCGTCACCCCCATGGAGGCCATCAGCAGCTCGATCCGCTGGCGGTAGCTGCAGCCCTGGCGAAAGGCCAGAAACACGGAGCTGCTGAACTCTGCTGCGGTGGGGAAGCGCGTCAGCGGCTGTCCGCTGACCAGCACCAGCTCTTCACGAAATACCGGCCAGGATTGCAGCTCGTTTTGTGGTGCGGCACCGTTGATGAAGGCACAGTCGATGTGACCGGCCGCCAGCTCCATCAGCAATGCGGCGCTGGGCTGGGCGTCCAGCTCCAGGTCGATACCCGGATGCTGCCTGCGCAACTCGGCCAGCAGTGGCGGCAGACGCAGTGCGGCCGTGGTTTCCATCGAACCTATGCGCAAGGCGCCCTTGACCTGGCCGGCTGCAAATTGCCGGGCCTGCAGCATGGCCAGCACCCGGTCATGCGACTGCAGCATCTGCCGCGCAGATTCCAGCAGCGTGCGTCCGGCCGGAGTGGGAAAGACCGGGTTGGCTCGCATCAGCAGCTGCACGCCTGCTTCGTCCTCGAGCTTTTTGATATGGGCCGTGACATTGGATTGCACGGTGTGCAGAAGCTGGGCTGCGGCACCAAAGCTGCCGCTTTCGCAGACGGCTTCGAACATGCGCAGGGATTTGAGTTGCATATGCGGCTCCAATATCTTGAATTGAGATGCAAGTCATCATTTTGAATCATTGGACATGATCGAGTCGCAGCGTTTAGGCTTGATGCCAATTTCCCTCCATAACCCGAGCTGTGATCGAACGCAAAGAACTTCCCCTGCTGTTGACCGGCTTCATGGCCACCCTGAGCGGCGTCGGCCTGGCTCGTTTCGCCTATACGGCGCTGATGCCGCAGATGGTGCATGCGGGCTGGTTCAGCGGCGAGCAGGTGGCTTATCTGGGGGCCGCCAATCTG
Source organism: Comamonas sp. 7D-2 (assembly GCF_022749555.1). Taxonomy (NCBI): domain Bacteria; kingdom Pseudomonadati; phylum Pseudomonadota; class Betaproteobacteria; order Burkholderiales; family Comamonadaceae; genus Comamonas; species Comamonas sp. 7D-2. Next base: position 243,150 of record NZ_CP094238.1, read on the forward strand.
CTCGGCTATCTGATCGGGGCTTTGGTCGCCGCGCCGCTGGCCGAGCGCATGGGCGCGCTGCGCGTGCTGGTGATCTGCTGGGTGGCCGTGATGCTGAGCTTTGCAGGCTGCAGCCTGCCCCAGCCCATGGCCCTGTTCTTTGTCTGGCGGCTGGTCTCGGGCATTGCCGGTGCCGCGCTGATGGTGCTGGGCCCGTCGGTGGCCATGGCTGCAGCAGCGCCGCAGCGCCGTGCCACGCTGGGCCCGCTGATGTTCTGCGGCATTGGCGTGGGCGCCTTGCTGGCCGCCACGCTGGTGCCCATGTTTGCGCGCAGCAGCCTGAGCGCCGTCTGGTGGGCGTTGACGGCGCTGTCTGCGCTGGCGCTTTATAGCGGCTGGCATGCTGCGCGCCAGATCCCGCTGCATGCACCGGTGGCTATCCAGCCCACGGCGGTCGCAGCCTCCAGCACAACGCCGTGGAGCCTGGCGGTGATTCTGGTGCTGGTCGCCTATGCCTGCGACGCCTTCGGCTTTGTGCCGCACACCGTGTTCTGGGTGGACTACCTGGATCGCGAGCTGCAGCTGGGCGGCGCCTATGCCTCGACGCAATGGGCATTCTTCGGGCTTGGCGCGATGGTCGGGCCGCTGTGTGCGGCCTACTGTGCCACGCGCTGGGGCTGGTGGGGTACGACCACGGGCGCCTATGCCCTCAAGGCCGTGGCCATCGGCCTGCCGCTGGCCTGGGCCGGTTTCGGCGGCCATGCGCTGTCGGGCTTTCTGGTGGGGGCGCTGTCGCCGGGCATGGCAGCCATCACATCGGGCTATCTGATGCAGCTGATCGGCCCCGGCCAGCACAAGAAAATGTGGGGCTACGCCACGGCGGCATTTGCGCTGTTGCAGGCCAGCTCCGGCTATCTGATGGCATTCGTCTACGCCAGCAGCGGCAGCTATCGCCAACTGTTCGTGCTGGGCTGCGCGGCGCTGGGGCTGGGCGCGCTACTGGTGGCCTCAAGCCGCCTGGCCCGCACTGCGCAATGATCAGGATCGAGAAGTGACAACCGGGAGACGCACGATGAGCAAACTACCTTTGTGGATGACAGGCCTGGGTCTGCAGCATCCCATCATTCAGGCCCCGATGGCCGGGACCTCGACCCCGCAACTGGCGGCTGCCGTGAGCAATGCATACGCCCTGGGTTCGGTCGGCATAGGCGCCTACGGCCTTGAGCAGGCGCGCCAGCACATCGAGCAGACGCGTGCGCTGACCGATCGCCCCTTCAACGTCAACCTCTTCTGTCATCGTGCGCCGGTAGCAGATGCCGAGCGCGAAGCGCAGTGGCTGCGCTATCTGGCGCCGGAGTTCGAGCGCTACGGCGCGTCCGTGCCGTCTGGCCTGCGCTGCATCTACGAGTCAGCGCTGGGCAATGCGCGGTTGCAGGCCATGCTGCTGGAGCTGCGCCCTGCCGTGGTGAGCTTTCATTTCGGCCTGCCGGAGCAGAGCTTTGTCGATGCCTTGCGCGCCGCCGGCATCACCACGCTGGCCTGTGCCACCAGTCTCGACGAGGCGCGCCAGATCGAGCAGGCCGGGGTGGATGTGATCGTGGCCCAGGGCATGGAGGCGGGCGGCCATCGCGGCGCTTTCGTGCCCGAGCAGGACAGACTGATGGGGACTTTGGCGCTGGTGCGGCTGCTGGCGCGCGAGTCCCGCCTGCCCGTGGTCGCCGCTGGCGGCATCATGGACGGCGCAGGCATCGCTGCCGCTTTGCAGCTCGGAGCCTGCGCCGTACAGATGGGTACGGCCTTCATCCTCTGCCCCGAATCCGCAGCCAGCCAGGCCTACCGCGCCGAGCTGCAAGGCGACAGCGCGCAGCACACGGCTATCACCGCCGCCATTTCCGGGCGTCCTGCGCGCGGCATGTTCAACCGTCTGCACCAACTGGGACGGGACTATACGGGAGCGCTGCCCGCCTATCCCATGGTGTATGACGCGGGCAAGGCGCTGCACCAGGCAGCCAGCGCGCAGGGCAGCAGCGACTATGCCGCGCACTGGGCCGGGCAGGGCGCACCGCTGGCTCGCGCCATGCCAGCGGCCGAGCTCGTGCGCACGCTGGCGCAGGAGCTGGAGCAGGCGGAGCACGCCTGAGCGGGCTGGAGCGGATATTCTGTGCGCCTGGAGCAACCATCTGATTTGATAGCTGTCATCGCTTGTAATGCATAAGATCTGGATTGTTTACGCCAAGATTTGAATACTGACTCGCGATGACTGCTATGGTTTTAGCTGTTGCAGCGAATGACCGATGCATCCTTTGAAGCGAACAGACGTCGCACCGCATCGGCGCGCCGCGTCAGCACCGCGCGCTGGTTGACGTAGCCCTTGTCGGTGATCTCTCCGGCCTCCGCGTCCGGCGGATCGGCCAGCACCAGCGCACAGCCGGGGCTTTGCGAGCTGCCCGCGCCTGCGTCGCGCTGCTCGTGCATCACGCGGCGCAGTGCCTGTGCCAGGGTTTCGGGGGCGGCAGCGCCTGCGGGCGTGGCAAACACCAGCAGACCCAGCTCGTCGCGGTCGTGGCCTGCGATGACGATGTCCTGTACCCATGGCGCCAGGCGCGACACCAGTTCCACGCGCAGCGTTCCCACCGAGACCCAGGTGCCGCTGGAGAGCTTGAAGTCCTCGGCCACGCGGCCGTTGAAGATGACGCCGCGCTCGGGCCGCTGCTCGTCCACGACGAAGCCTGCGTCGCCGATGCGGTAATAACCTTCCTCGTCGAAGGCCGCAGCCGTTTCGCGCGGTGCGTCGCGGTAGCCGGGGAAAACCGACACGCCCTTCACGCGCATTTCCTGCTTGTTGCCGTTGGGCACGAACTTGAGCTCCAGCCCGGGCAGCGGCGCACCTATGCAGCCTGCGCCGTCGAGCTGCCAGTGGGCCGAGGTGATCGCGGGCGAGGTCTCGGTGCAGCCCCAGGACGTGGTCAGCCACAGGGGGCGGCCCGGGCGCACGCGCTGGGCCACTGCCTCCAGCCGCTTCCAGGTCGAGGGGGCCAGCGCCGCAGCTGCGTAGAAGGCCAGGCGAAGGCGCGAGAGCATGTCCGCCGCCAGCGCGTCGTCGGCCTCCATCAGCGGCAGCACCATGTCGAAGCCGCGCGGCACGTTGAACCACAGCGTGGGGCGGACTTCGCGCAGATTGCGCACCGTCTTCTCGATCAGACCCGGTGCGGGCCGGCCCTCGTCGATGTAGAGCGTGCCGCCGTGCGCCAGTACCAGATGCAGGTTGTGGTTGCCGCCGAAGGTGTGGCTCCAGGGAAGCCAGTCCACGAGCACGGGCTTTTCCTGCTCCAGGAAGCGCCAGGTCTGCGCCATTTGCTGCTGGTTGGCGCACAGCATGCGGTGCGTGTTGATGACGACCTTGGGCGTGCCTGTGGAGCCCGAGGTCAGCAGGTATTTGGCATGCGTGTCGGGCGCGATGGCCTCATAGGCGGTGCGCACGGCGGCCGTCTCGGGTCTGGCCATGAGCGCCTCGAAATCCAGCCCGCCAGGCCAGTGCTGTGCATGTGCGCTGAAGACGCAGGGCGTGCGGGTTTCGCAGGCCGCCAGCGCCGGTCCGTACAGGCGCGCGTCCGATGCGTAGATCAGCGCGGGCTGCAGCACCTGGAGCATCTGGCGCAGCCGTCCGAAGTCGCGCGCCGTGCGCGAGTAGGCACTGGACAGCGAGCAGGCTGCCCGGCCCACGTGCATGGCGGCCAGCATCAGCACCGCGTGATCGATGGCGTTGTCCGACAGGATGACCACAGGGCCGGGGGGCAGATCCAGGTCCAGCAGCCCCTGGGCCGTGCGTCCCACGGCCTCGCGCAGCTCGCCCCAGCTCAGCATGCGCCAGCCGCCGCTGCCGTCGGGCGTGCGCTCGGCCAGGGCCGGCGCCTCGGGGGTCTCGCGCGCCCAGCGTTCCAGCCACTCGCCCACGCAACGTGCATAGGGCTTGAGCGCCACGGGCGATCGCAGCACGAAGCTGCCGTCGTCGAGATCGATGCGCAGGCTTCGCGGCGGGGCCACCTGCTGCGGATCGGACAGGAAGTCTATGGCTTGCATGCATGCTCCTTTATGTGGGCTCAGAACAGCGAGCCCTGGGCCTTGGCACGTATCAGGTCGGCCAGCAACTCGTCGCGCGTGCGCTCCAGCTCCTCCTCGCGGCGCATGCCGCGCGCCTCTGCCACGCCCTGCACCACATGAGCCTTGAGCGCCTCTGTCATGGCCGGATTGCCAAGATCGCGCCACCAGCTTTCGATGGGGCCGCCCAGGTGCTCCAGCAGATGCTGCATGCCGCCCTGTCCGCCAGACAGATGCAGGTTCATGAATGGCCCCATCAGCGCCCAGCGCAGGCCGGGGCCGTGGGCGATGGCCGTGTCGATGTCGCTGACGCTGGCCACCCCCTGGTCAACAAGGTGAAAAGCCTCGCGCCACAGCGCGGCCTGCAGGCGGTTGGCGATGTGGCCAGCGATCTCGCGCCGCACATGAATGGGGCGCTTGCCCAGCGCTGCGTAGAAGTCCGTGGCGCGCTGGATGCTGTCTGGCGAGGTGGCATCGCCACCACCCACTTCCACCAGCGGAATCAGGTGCGGCGGATTGAAGGGATGGCCCAGAACCACGCGCTGCGGCGTCTTGCAGCGTGCCTGCATGCCGCTGACCGGCAGACCCGAGCTGCTGCTGGCCAGCAGTACCCGGGGTGGTGTGGCCGCGTCCATGCGCGCATAGAGGTCAGCCTTGAAGTCGGCGCGCTCGGGGCCGCTTTCCTGCACGAAGTCGCAGCCGTCCAGCGCACGCTCAAGTTCGGCGTCGAAGCGCAGGCGTTCGAGCGAAGCTCCATCCACCAGCCCCATGCGTTGCATGGTCGGCCAGTGGCGCTGCACCGCTTCGCGCAGGCGCTGCTCGGCGCCGGGTGCTGGATCGGTGGCCGTCACATCCAGGCCGCGCGCCAGGAAGAACGCTGCCCAACTGGCACCGATCACGCCGGTGCCGACCACGGCCACGCGCCGTATCACGGGTGCGGCTGCGCTCATGATGTCTTCCATTGCGCGCAGCGCGTCTCGGCGCGTGTGGTCCAGGCGGCCTCGCCCCGGATGGTCTCGACCACCTTGTAGTAGTCCCAGGGCTCTCTGGATTCGGCCGGCGTCTTCACCTGCATCAGATGCATGTCATGCACCATCAGGCCGTCGGCGCGCAGCCAGCCATCCTTGACGAACATGTCGTTGAAACGGGTCTTCCTGAGCTGTTCCATCACCTTGGTGCCATCGTCCGTGCCCGCGGCCTGCACGGCCTTGAGGTACTGCAGCGTGGCGGAGTAGTCGCCCGCATGGAATGAGGTTGGCATGCGCTTGTGCTTGTCGAAGAAGCGCCGCGCCCATGCGCTGGCCTCGGGGCTCTGGTTCCAGTACCAGCTGTCGGTCAGATACATGCCCTGTGCTGTCTTCAGGCCCAGGGCGTGCACGTCCTGAATGGTGATGATCATGCCCGCGAGCTTCATCTTCTGCGCCAGCCCGAATTCCGCCGCCGACTTGATGGCGTTGACCGTGTCGCCGCCTGCGTTGGCCAGGGCCAGTACATCGGGCTTGGCCGCCAGAGCCTGCAGCATGAAGGACGAGAAGTCGCTGGCGCCCAGCGGGTGCTTGACCGCACCGGCCACGTTGCCGCTGCCGGCTTCGAGCACTTTGGCGGCATCGGCCTGAAGCGCATTGCCGAAGGCATAGTCGGCCGTCACGAAGAACCAGCGCTTGCCGCCGCTCTTGAGCACGGCGCTGGCCGTTCCGCGCGCCATGGCCACCGTGTCGTAGGCATACATGACCGTGTAGGGCGAACACTGCTCGTTGGTGAGGCTGGAAGCACCCGAGCCGACCACGAAATAGGGCTTGCGCTTATCGCGTGCCACGCCCGCCATGGCAATGGCTGCGCCCGAGTTCACGCCACCGATCAGCATGTCGAAGCGCTCCACGTCGAACCATTGGCGCGCCTTGGCTGCGGCGATATCAGCCTTGTTCTGGTGGTCGGCCGCCACAAGCTCGATCTTCTTGCCGTTGATGGCTCCGCCCATGTCGGCGATGGCCATGCGTATGGCCTCTGCGCCTGCCGGTCCGTCGTAGTCGCGGTATACGCCCGACATGTCGCTGATGAAGCCTATGCGTATCACATCGTCCGAAATCTGAGCTGCTGCCGTGGCCGCACCGGCCAGCGTCACGGCGCCGGCCAGGGCCTTGCATGTGAAGTTCATGATGCTGTCTCCTCGTTGTTGTGCGAACTGTGCTGCGTCGTGTGCTGCTCAGGCAGCCTGTGCCATGGCGGCGGGCGCGAACGCGGGCAGCGGCATGCCGCCGCGTTGCAGCCCCATGATCTGACGCGCTTCCTCGGGTGTGGCGGGCTCCATGTCGAGCTCGCGGATCAGGCGCACGATGCGCTCCGTCAGCTGCACATTGGTGGCCAGCTCGCCCTGGCGGTAGTAGAGGTTGTCCTCCAGGCCCACACGCGCATGGCCGCCCAGCAGCAGCGCAGCCACATTGGCCTCCAGCTGTGAGGGGCCGATGCCGCTGACGCAGAAGATGCTGTTGGCGGGCAGAACGTCCACCATCTGCTGCAGATAGCGCGGCGAGAACGGCATGGCGTTCTGGAAGTTGCGGTGGACGTTCATCACCAGGTTGATGAAGTGCGGTGCGGCATCGTGGTCTTCCTCGATCAGCGTGGTCACGTCCTGCAGGATATGGGTGTGTGCGAAGACTTCCCACTCTGGCTTGATGCCGCGTGCCTTCATGCCTACGGCCAGCTCGCGGCCCCGGGACAGCGGCGTGTCCATGAGGATCTCGCGCCCGCCGAAGCTCAGGTTCAGCGTGGTCGCATCCAGCGTGCACATCTCGGCGCCTGCGTCCATGCCCTTGATGCGTTCCTCCCAGGCGATTTCCCAGCGCCCGCCCTGCAGCTCGCGCACCATGTCGCCGTGCACGCCACCACCCGTGGAGTTGTTGATCACGATGTCGCAGCCCGCAGCGCGGATGCGGGTGTTGATGTCGCGGTAGATGTCGGCATTGCAGGTGGCGCCGTCGTCGGGGCGGCGCGCATGGATGGCGGCCACGCTGGCGCCCGCATTGCAGCAGCGCACCACGTCCTCGGCGATCTCGTCCGGCTGGGTAGGGAGATGGGGGTTCTGCGATTTGTGGGCCATGCCGCCCGTGGGGGCAATGGTCACGATCACCTTGCGCTTGCTCATGGCGTCTCCTGATGCGTGGGGTTGGGTCGTCAGCTATTATTTTTTTCACCCCTGCACGAATCAGTCGTTGCGATGACATTTGACCTCGGGGTAAGTACGCAAGGAGCTTCACCATCGCCCGCCATCACCGCTCAACGGCCGCGGCCCGTCCCACCCTCGACGAACTGCTCTCCGGCTCGGCCTGGTTTCCCGTGCTCGACGTTGCCGTGCGCGAACGCGTGCGTGCCGAGATGCGCGAGGTGGACCTGCCCGCGGGCACTGCACTGTGCCGCATGGGCGATGCGCCCCGACACTGGTATGGCGCCATCGAAGGGCTGCTCAAATGGTCGGTGAGCAGTGCCGACGGCCGCTCGGTCACGCTGGGAGGTCTGTCGGTGGGCAGCTGGTTCGGCGAGGGAACGGTGCTGCGCGGAGTGGCGCGCACGGCGGACGTGATCGCTCTGCGAGACAGCCGCGTGGCCTTGATGCCTGCCGAGGTCTTTGAATGGCTGCGCGGCAGCGAGCGCAGCTTCGAAGCCTTTTTGCTGCGTCAGATCAACGAGCGCATGCACTGGTTCCTGGGCAACTTTGCGGCCCACCATCTGCTCGATACCGACAGTCAGGTGGCGCGTGCACTGGTAGGCCTGTTCCACCCCTGGCTGCATCCGGGAAGCGACCCGCGCCTGCGGGTGTCCCAGGAGGAGATCGCCAACCTCTCTGGCCTGTCGCGCCAGCGCTGCAACGCAGCGCTGCGGCGCCTGGCGGCGGCCGGCCAGATAGAGATCGAATACGGCGGCATCACCGTCATCGACCTGCCGCGGCTGCGATCACGCGTGCTCGCAGCTGCGTCGTTCTAGCGGCCAGATTCGCTCTGCGTCACGTTGCTCTCGCCGTGCTCATGGTAGGCAGCGATGGCGTCCATCAGTTCCTGCAGCTGGGCCGATACCTGCTGCTCCTCGCGCACCAACATATAGCGGGGGCGCACTGCCCAGGCGTCGGTCAGCGGCACGCGGCAGACGCGCGGCAGGCCGCGGTAGCGCTGGGCCACGGTCTCGGGAACCACGGCCACGCCCACGCCTGCCGCGACCATGCGGCACATCGAGTCGAAGCTGGACAACTGTATGCGCAGCTTCAGCGTGGTGCCCAGTTGCTGGCTCAGCCGCTCCAGAAAGGTCTGCAGCGTGCTGCCGCGGTGCATGCCCACAAAGCGCTCGTGCAGCACATCGGCAAAGGCCACGCTGCTCATGTCCGCCCAGCGCGCTGTGTCGGGGGTCACCAGCACCAGCCGGTCGGTGCTGAAATGCAGCACGCGCAGGCCGTGCGTGTCCACCTCGCCAGCCACGATGCCCAGGTCGGCGCGGCCGTCGCGGATGTCGGCGGCAATGCCGGCATTGGGGTGCTCCTGCAGATCCACGCTGATGTGCGGGTGCTGGGTGAGGTAGGCCGCAAGTATGTCGGGCATGAACTCCGTCACGGCCGTGGTGTTGGCGAATACGCGCACATGGCCGCGCAGGCCCGCGCCGTACTCCTGCAGGTCGGCTTGCAATTGCTGCGAATGCTGCAGCATGGCGCGCGCATGGTGCAAAAAGGCCTCGCCGGGTGCCGACAGTTTTACCCCTCTAGCCTCTCGTATCAGCAAAGGCATGCCGGCCTGCTCCTCCAGTGCCTTGACACGTGCGCTGGTGGCTGCAAGCGATAGGTGAGATTGTTCAGAAGCCCTTGTCAGGCTTCCTGTCTGTGCTATCAAAACAAAGAGTCTTAAATCCTTGAGATCGAATTGCATGGCGGCTCATGGTTTATACCAATCAAGTCAAGGCTTCGGAAAAACAAAAGGCTTGATTCCAATATCAGAGATTGTGCACAGAGCTGGCGCCAGCGAGCATAGGGCTATCAACCCCAAAAGAGGAGACAGTCGCCGTGCCAGTCCGATCAGCCCCGCCCTCCACTCCAGCGGTATCGCGCCGCAGCCTCTGCGCCGGCGCCCTGCTGACTCTGGGCCTGCCGACCTGGGCGCAGACCTCCTATCCCGCCCGCCCCATCGTGCTGGTGGTGCCCCAGGCAGCGGGCGGAACCAATGACATCGTGGGCCGTATCGTGGCGCAGAAACTGGGCGAGAAGCTGTCCGTGGGCACGGTGGTCGAGAACCGTCCCGGTGCGGGTGGCAACATCGGTACCCAGGCCGTGGCCAAGGCCGCCAGGGACGGCCATACATTGCTGATGACCATCAGCAGCAGCCAGGCCATCAATCCCGCACTCTACAAGTCGCCGGGCTTCGATCCGGTGGGCGACTTCACGCCGGTGAGCATGATCGGCGCCGTGCCCAATGTGCTGCTGGCCCATCCATCATTTCCTGCCCGGACTGTTCCCGAGCTGCTGGCCCTGGCCAGGTCCAAGCCCGGTGAATTGCAATATGCATCGGCAGGCAACGGTACGCTCAACCACCTGCTGGGCGAGATGCTTAACCAGATGGCCGGCGTGCAGCTGCAGCATGTCCCCTACAAGGGCGTGGCGCCGGCACTTAACGATGTGCTGGGCGGGCAGCTGCCGCTGCTGTTCGGCAGCCTGCCGTCCACGCTGCAGTACATCAAGTCGGGCAAGCTGCGGGCACTGGCGGTCAGCAGTGCAGCGCGCTCGCCCTTGCTGCCCGACGTGCCCTCGCTGGGTGAGTTCGTGCCCGGCTACAACGGCACGCTGTGGATTGCCCTGTTCGCGCCACGCGGCCTGCCGCCTGCGGTGATGAGCCGGCTGCGCGAAGGCATGCAGCAGGCCATGGCGGACAAGGACATGCGCGCCCAGTTGCAGGCCCAGGGCGTGGAGCTTGCGGGCACGCCAGAGCGTCAAGTCACGCCCGACGAGCTGGCTGCCGTCCTCAAGCAGGACATCGCCAAATGGGCGCATATCGTGAAGACCTCCGGCGCCACGGTGAACTGAATCTCTTCCAGCACTTCCATCCATGCACCCGAACACTGTCCAGATCGACGCAGCCGCGCTGACCAAGCTCCAGTCTTGGCAGGAGCGCAGCGAGACCATGTCAGACATCATCACCGCCGCCCCGCTGAGTGCCCTGTCGGCCACGCTGGACCGGGATGACCCTGCTCCCGCACACGGTACGCCGGTGGCGCCGCTGTGGCACTGGCTGTATTTCCTGCCGCATGCGCGCCAGAGCGAGATCGGCCCCGACGGGCATCCCCGGCGCGGCGGCTTCCTGCCGCCCGTGCCGCTGCCGCGCCGCATGTGGGCGGGCGGGCGGCTGCGCTGGGAAGCGGGCAATCCGCTGCGTGTGGGGCAGCAAGTGCAGCGCGTCTCCACCATCCGCAGCGTGCAGCACAAGACCGGACGCTCGGGCGAGTTGCTGTTCGTGCTGGTGGAACACCGGTTCTCGAACCAGGACGGTCTGGCGCTGACTGAAGAGCACGACATCGTCTACCGGGCCGCTGCAAGGCGCGGCGACCCGGTGCCGCCACCGCAGCAGCCGCCGCTCGCGGGCCAGGCTGCCTGGTCGCGCACCATCGTGCCCGATGACGTTCTGCTGTTTCGCTACTCGGCGCTGACCTTCAACGGCCACCGCATCCACTACGACCGCCGGTACGTGACCCAGGTCGAGGGCTACCCGGGCCTGATCGTGCATGGTCCGCTGATTGCCATGCTGCTGCTCGATCTGCTGCGCCGCCAGGTGCAGGGCGCCAGGGTGGTCGCGTTCGACTTCAAGGCCTTGCGACCGACCTTCGACCTGCATCCTTTCAGCGTGCACGGAAAGCCGCGCGAGGACGGCAGGACCATCGACCTGTGGGCGCAGGACCACGAAGGGCTTCTGACCATGCAGGCCACGGCCACAGTGGCTTGAAGACTGAAACCCATAGCTGATAGCGCTTGCTGGACAAGCGTTTGTCGCCAGAAGGCTTGAAATGATCGAACACACCAGCTCCAACAACCACCATGAGATCCGCGATGCCATCCGTGCGCTGTGTGCGGAGTTTCCCGACGAGTATTTCCGCAAGATCGACGAGCAGCGCGTCTACCCCGAAGCCTTCGTCAACGCGCTCACGCAGGCAGGCTGGCTGGCCGCGCTGATTCCGCAGGAGTACGGCGGCAGCGGCCTGGGCCTGACCGAGGCCAGCGTCATCATGGAGGAAATCAACCGCTGCGGCGGCAACTCGGGCGCCTGCCACGGCCAGATGTACAACATGGGCACACTGCTGCGCCATGGCTCGCCTGCGCAGAAGGAGAAATACCTGCCGCGCATCGCCTCGGGCGAATGGCGGCTGCAGTCCATGGGTGTCACAGAGCCCACCACGGGCACGGACACCACCAAGATCAAGACTAGCGCCGTGAAAAAGGACGGGCGCTATGTGATCAACGGCCAGAAGGTCTGGATCAGCCGCATCCAGCACAGCGACTTCATGATCTTGCTGGCGCGCACCACGCCGCTGGCAGAAGTGAAGAAGAAAAGCGAGGGCATGTCCATCTTCATGGTCGATCTGCGCGAGGCCGAGAAGAAGGGAATGACCGTGCGCCCCATCCTCAATATGGTCAACCACGAGACCAACGAGCTGTTCTTCGAGGATCTGGAAATTCCCGAGGAGAACCTGATTGGCGAGGAAGGAAAGGGCTTCAAGTACATCCTCGACGGCCTGAACGCCGAGCGCACGCTGATCGCGGCCGAGTGCATAGGCGACGGCTACTGGTTCCTGGACCGTGTGACGAATTACGTGAAGGACCGCCAGGTGTTCGGCCGTCCCATCGGCCAGAACCAGGGCGTGCAGTTCCCGATCGCCGATGCCTTCATCGAGGTCGAGGCTGCCAATCTCATGCGCTGGAAGGCCTGCGAACTGTTCGACGCGCGAGAGTCCATGGGCGCTCAGGCCAATATGGCCAAGTATCTTGCGGCCAAGGCCAGCTGGGAGGCCGCCAATGCCTGCATCCAGTTCCACGGTGGCTTCGGCTTTGCCTGCGAGTACGACGTGGAGCGCAAGTTCCGCGAAACCCGCCTCTATCAGGTGGCGCCGATCTCCACCAACCTGATCTATTCCTATGTGGCCGAGCACCTGCTGGGTCTGCCACGTTCGTTTTGAAATGGAAGACCCCCTGAGTCGCTTCGCGCCTTCCCCCTGAAAGGGGGCATACGGGCGGCCGGCGACAGCCCGCTGCGGGGCGGTGCGGCCGGCCCAGGCCCTTGCTTGCTGACCCTGGCTTTGAGCGCGCCAGTTGTTCGGGTCGTGAGTTTCGCCAAAGTGCAATGGATTTCCAAGATGAAAAAACATAGTCTTCGCCCCCTCGACGGCATCACCGTCGTTTCGCTGGAACATGCGGTGGCTGCGCCTTTCTGCACCCGCCAGCTCGCCGATCTGGGTGCGCGCGTGATCAAGGTGGAGCGACCCGGTGCGGGCGACTTTGCGCGTGGCTACGACCAGCGCGTCAACGGCCAGTCCTCGCACTTCACCTGGATCAACCGCAGCAAGCAAAGCCTGGCGCTCGATCTCAAGCGGCCCGACGCACTGGAGGCTCTGATGCAACTGCTCGAAGGCGCCGACGTGCTGGTGCAGAACCTGGCGCCCGGCGCGGCCGCGCGCATGGGTCTGTCCTGGGAGGTGCTGAAGGCCCACAACCCCAGGCTCATCGTCTGCGACATCAGCGGCTATGGCGCCGACGGTCCCTACCGCGACAAGAAGGCCTACGACCTGCTGATCCAGAGCGAGGCGGGGTTTCTCTCGGTCACGGGCACGGAGCAGGTTCCGTCCAAGGCCGGCATCTCGGTGGCCGACATCGCGGCCGGGATGTACGCCTACACCAATATTCTTTCGGCCCTGCTGCTGCGAGGCCGTACGGGCGAGGGCAGCCATATCGACGTCTCCATGCTGGAGGCGCTGGGCGAGTGGATGGGTTACCCCATGTACTACGCCTGGGACGGCGCGCCGCCGCCGCCGCGCACGGGCGCATCGCATGCCAGCATCTACCCCTATGGCCCCTTCGAGGCAGGCGACGGCGGCACGGTGATGCTGGGCCTGCAGAACGAGCGCGAATGGAAGCTTTTCTGCGAGCAGGTGCTGCTGCAGCCTGCGCTGGCCAGTGATGCTCGTTTCGACAGCAATGCGCAGCGCAACGCCAACCGCGAGGAGCTGCGAGCGCTGATTCTGGATGTGTTCAACGCGCTGGATGCGGCCCAGGTCGTGCAGCGGCTGGACGCGGCAGGCATTGCCAATGCGCGAGTCAACGACATGGCGGGTCTGTGGGCCCATCCGCAGCTGGCCGCACGCCAGCGCTGGTGCAGTGTGGGAACGCCGGCCGGGCCGGTGCAGGCACTGCTGCCGCCCGGTGCCAACAGCGCCTTTGACTACCGCATGGAGGCTGTGCCCTCCGTAGGCGAGCACAGTGCGGCCATCCTGGCCGAGCTGGGCTGGTCGGCCGAGCGCATCCGTGCTCTGTACGCCGAAGAAGCAACTCTGTGAAAGCTGTGCGCAGCGTATGCGCGGGAGTGATTCCATGAAGAACGAGACCCAAGTGAGCATTCATCCGCTGGCCCGGTTCGCGGCCACGCTGTGCTGGGAGGGTGTCCCGCTGCAGGTGCAGCGCCGCGCCGAGGATCTGTGGGTGGACTGGTTCGGCTCCGCTCTCGCAGGCCAGAACGCGCGCCCCGTGCAGAGCATCACGCGCTTTGCTCTGTCCCAGGGGCCGGCCGCGGGCCCCTGCGAGATACTGGGCAGTGCCGCAACCAGCTCACCGCTGATGGCGGCCCAGGCCAACGCCGCTGCTTCGCATGTGGCCGAGCAGGACGATGTGCACAACGGCTCGGTGTTCCACCCTGCGGCCGTGGTCTTCCCGCCCGCGCTGGCGGTGGCGCAGAGCCTTGGTGCCAGCGGCGTCGAGCTTATGCAGGCCTGTGTGGCCGGCTATGAAGTCGGCATCCGGGTGGGCGAGTTTCTGGGCCGCAGCCACTACCGCATCTTCCACACTACGGCCACGGCAGGCACGCTGGCGGCGGCTGCCGCCGTGGGTCGTCTGCTCAAGCTGACACCCGAGCAGATGCAGCATGCCTTCGGCTCGGCCGGCACGCAGTCGGCGGGGCTGTGGGAGTTTCTGCGCACAGGCGCCGACAGCAAGCAGCTGCACACGGCGCATGCTGCCTCAGCAGGACTGACGGCCGCCTTCCTGGCGCAGGACGGCTTCACGGGCGCGCAGGACATCTTCACGGGGCCGCAGGGACTGGCTGCAGGCATGTCCACGGATGCCGACCCGGCACGGCTCAGTGATGGACTGGGCACACGCTGGGCCACGGCCGAGACCTCGTTCAAATGGCATGCCTCATGCCGCCACACCCACCCGGCCGCCGATGCGCTGCTGCAGGTCATGCAGGACCATGACCTGATCCCCGCCGACCTGGCCCAGGTCACCTGCCATGTGCACCAGGGCGCCATCGATGTACTGGGCCCCGTGGTCAGGCCGAGCACCGTGCACCAGAGCAAGTTCTCCATGGGCACCGTGCTGGCGCTGGCGGCGCGTCACGGTCATGCGGGGCTGACGGAGTTCGACCGCGACTATCTGGCACAGGAAACCGTGGAGCTGCGCGACAAGGTGAGCATGGAGCTTGATGCCGAGGTCGACGCGGCCTATCCCCGACGCTGGATAGGCAAGGTCAGCGTGCAGACCACGGATGGCCGTTTGCTCAAGGGCCGTGTCGACGAACCCAAGGGCGACCCCGGCAACACGCTGTCGCGCGAGGAAATCACGGCCAAGGCGCTGCGGCTGATTGCCTATGGCGGCCATGTGCCCGCCGAGCGCGCCCAGGCAGCGGTGGCAAGGCTGTGGCAGGTCGCGCAATGGCCGCGCGTGCAGCGCCTGTTGGACTGAGTTTTCCCGCCGGCCCCGGCCGGCGGATCCAAGGGAAAGGCTCCGTCACAGAGCGCCTCCCGCTTCCACCAAAGTGCACAGGAGACAAACCATGCAAAGCACAAACCCTTTCCGCCGCCGCCTTGTTCACGCAGCGGCCGCCGCCTGCGCGCTGGCGGCATGCGCCGGCGCCCAAGCCAGTTCCTGGCCGGAGAAGCCGGTTGTCCTTGTCGTTCCCTACAGTGCGGGCGGACCTACCGACGTGGTGGCGCGCCTGCTGGCCATCCCCATGGGACAGGTGCTGGGCCAGAGCGTGCTGGTGGAAAACACCGTGGGAGCGGGCGGCACCATCGCACCGGCCCGCGTAGCCAAGGCCAAGGCGGACGGCTACACCATCCTCATCCACCACATGGGCATGGCCACGGCGCCGGCGCTGTACAAAAAGCTGCCCTACGACCCGCTCAAGGACTTCGAGTACATCGGTCAGGTGCTGGACGTCCCCATGACCCTGCTGTCGCGCAAGGACTTCCCGGCCAGCAACTTCGCCGAGCTGCTGGACTACGTGAGGAAGAACCAGGACAAGGTCTCTCTGGCCAATGCTGGCATCGGTGCCGTGTCCCAGTTGTGCGGCATGCTGTTCATGCACCAGGCGGGCGTCAAGCTCACCACCGTGCCCTACAAGGGCGCGGGCCCGGCCATGAACGACCTCATGGGCGGTCAGGTGGACTTGCTGTGCGACCAGACCACCCAGACCGTGCCCGTGATCAAGGACGGCCAGCGAGCAAAGGTCTTCGGCGTGACCACGCCCAAGCGTCTGTCGTCCCTGCCCAGCATTCCGACGCTGGACGAGCAGGGCCTCAAGGGCTTTGACGTCAAGGTCTGGCACGGCATGTACGCGCCCAAGGGTACGCCCAGGGAGGTGGTCATGGCCATCAACAAGGCGCTGAACGTGGCCATCAAGGACGAGAACGTCAAGAAGCGAATTGCCGAACTCAGCTCTGACCTGGTGACGCCTGAGAAGGCCACGCCCGAAGGCCTGCGCACCCACCTGCAGGCCGAGGTCGCGCGCTGGGACAAGGTCATCAAGGCGGCCGGCGTCTCGGCCGAATAAGCACTCCCGCAAGGACATACGCATGCACGATCTGGCACGACAGGCCACCTCCTTTCTTTTCATTCCTGCCACGCGCCCCGAGCGCCTTGGAAAGGCCATGGGCAGCGGTGCCGACATGGTGATCGCCGACTGGGAGGACGCCGTGGCACCGGCCGACAAGGAGGGCGCGCGCCAGGCGCTGGCCCAGGCCGTGGAAGCGCTGGAAGGCGCGCAGCGCGCACGCCTGCTGGTGCGCATCAACGCGGAAGGAACACCCTGGCATGCCGAGGACCTGCGTGCGCTGGCGCAACTGGTGGAGATGGGCGTGGCCGGTGCAGTGGTTTCCAAGGCAGAGCGTGCCCAGACCCTGCATGCGGTGGCCCGGGCTGCTGGAGCGCAGGCGGCCTTGCTGCCTCTGATCGAGAGCGTGGCCGGACTGGACGCCGCTGCTGCTCTGGCTGCCGCTCCTCAGGTGGTGCGGCTGGCCTTCGGCCATCTGGACTTCCAGGTCGATGCAGGCATGGCCTGCGGCCAGGACGAAGAGGAGCTGCTGCCCGTGCGCATGGCCCTGGTCCTGGCCTCGCGCCGCGCCGGCATTGGCGCGGTCGTGGACGGCGTGACCGTAGACATGTTCAACCCCGAGCGCCTGGCACTGGACGCGACGCGCGCCAGGCGCATGGGCTTTGGCGGCAAGCTGTGCATTCACCCGGCCCAGGTGCAGCCGCTGCACGCTGTCTTCGACCCCGACACCGCTGCAGTGACCCAGGCGCAGCGCCTGCGCCAGGCACTGGCCGAGGCCGGCGGCGGTGTCTGCGTTCTGGACGGCCGCATGGTCGATGCGCCCGTGCTCCATATGGCGCAGCAGACACTGGCCCGCCACGCCTGGGCTCTGCAGCGCATGCATCGCAATACATAGTCTTATCGGACGTTGCCGGGTGCCGTGGTTTGCTCCAGATTCATTCTGCTTCAAGACACAAAGGAAAGAGCATGAACCAGGCTTTGGTATGTGTGGTGACGGGGGCCAGCCGTGGCGTGGGTCGGGGAGTGGCGCTGGCGCTGGGCGCGTCGGGGGCCACCGTCTATGTCACCGGGCGCAGTGTGAAGGAGGGCGACTCGCCCTTGCCCGGCACGGTGGGCAGGACGGCCGCCGATGTGACGGCTGCCGGCGGCCAGGGCATTGCCGTGGCCTGTGATCATGGCGATGATGGCCAGGTAGCGGCGCTGTTCGAGCGCGTGCGCCGCGAGCATGGCCGGCTCGATATTTTGGTCAATTGTGCGATTGCGATTCCCGATCCGTTGACCGTACCCGGCCCCTTCTGGCAGAAGCCGCTGGAGATGACCGGGCTGCTCGATGTGGGTCTGCGTTCCACCTACGTGGCCAGTCATTGCGCGGCCGGCCTGCTGATCGCGGCGCGCGGCCTGGTGGTCAATATCTCGTCGGCAGGCAGCCGCTGCTATATGCATGGGCCGGCTTATGGCGCGGGCAAGGCCGGCACGGACAAGATGAGCTTCGACATGGCCCACGATTTCAAGCCTGCCGGCGTGAGCGTGGTCTCGCTCTGGCCCGGACTGGTCAGGACCGAACGTTCCGAACGCGTCTGCGCGGCCGAACCCGACAAATACGGCGACAGCTTCGACAGCGCCGAAACGCCGCAATTCATAGGTCGGGTGGTACTGGCCTTGCATGGCGATGCCGACTGCCTGGAAAAGCGCTCCGGCGGCGTGTTCTATACGGCCGAGCTGGCCAGCGAGTACGGCGTGCAGGATATCGATGGCGCGCAGCCTGCGTCGCCGCGCGCCTACTTCGGCGCGCCACCGGAGTTCAGTCCGGTGGTGGTCGAATAGGTCGGTGCACTGACTGCACGCAAGAGCAGGGCCGTTGTGGCGACTACACTGCGGCCTTCTTTGCTTTTGCTGTACCGGTTCGTGTCTGCTTCTGTCTCCCTTTCCCGCCGCCGCTGTCTGCTTCTTCCCTTCTCTCTGGCTCTGGGTCTGTCGGCCTGTGCCACGACCACCCCTGAACAAAGTCAGGATGAGCTGATCCAGCGCTTTTACGCGCTGGTTGCGGCCGGTGATTTCGACGCCTGCATTGCCCTGGTCTCGGCACGCAATATTTCCAGGGAGCAGCTGGCGAGTTTTGAGTACAAGCTGCGCCGCATGCTGGCAGGCTCCAAGGGAATGATCGACTCCAAGGGCGGCCTGGCCAAGGTGGAGGTGGTGGAAAGAACGCTCTCCGAAGACGTCGTCAAGCTGCGGGTGCTGGTCAGCTATCGCGATGGCAGCACCCGCCGCGAGCGCATCAATCTGTTTCAGGAACAGGGCGTCTGGAAAGTGCAGCTGTGATTTCTCGGCGGCTGGCAACGGCCGCTGTGATGGCGCTGTCGGCCTGCTGTGCCGGCCTGGCTTTTGCAACGCCGCAACTGCCGCCGCAGGCTGCGCCGGGCGATCTGATCTTTCGCCAGGGTACGGAGAACGTCAGCCAACTGGTGCAGGCCGTGGACGGTGGTGACTTCAGCCATGTGGGCATGCTGGTGGGCCGGCCCGGTCACTGGCAGGTGCTGCATGCCACGCCGTCCGAACGCGAGGGCCAGCCCGATGCCGTGGTGCTGGATTCGCTGGACTTTTTCCTGGGCGTTCAGCGCGCTCAGGCCTTTCGCCTGTATCAGGTCGCGGCAGACCCCGGTGCGCGCGAGCGGGCCGTGACCTGGGCCATGGCGCAGCAGGGTAAGCCGTTTCAGCTGCGGAGTTCGGGTCAGGGCGTCTATTGCACCACGCTGGTCTGGCAGGCTTGGCTGCAAAGCGGCGTGGACCTAGGGGTGGTTTTTACCGAGGTGGAACTGCCGATTTTCGGGGGGAGCTACCTGCTGCCCGGAAAGCTGCTGCGCTCATCCCGTTTGCGCCCGCTGACGCCATTGCTGTCGTTACGCTAGACCAGGGTTTCAGACGCCCAGATATTGCTGGCGCACTCCCTTGTCGCCTGCCAGTTCGGCCATGCTGGCTGCGTGTACGATCTGGCCCTTTTCCAGTACATAGGCCCGGTCGGCCACGACCTCGGCAAACGGCAGGTTCTGCTCGCTGAGCAAGATTCCTATGCCCTGCGCCTTCAGCTCCAGAATCGTGCGCGCCATCTGCTCGACGATCAGCGGAGCAACCCCCTCGGAGGGCTCGTCCAGCAGCACCAGACAGGGCTGGCCCATCAGCGTGCGGGCCACGCTCAGCATCTGCTGCTCGCCACCGCTCATGCGCCCGCCCAGGCGGTCAGGCATCTCGCCCAGGTTGGGGAAAAGCGCAAACAGTTTTTCGGGCGTCCAGTGCGGAACGGCCTGGCCATCGGGCCAGCGGCGAGGCTTTTGCTTGCCGACCTCGAGGTTTTCCAGCACCGTCAGTTCGGTGAAGATGCGGCGATCCTCGGGCACATAGCCCAGGCCGCGCTGCGCGATCTGGTGCGGGGCCTTTTTTTCCATCGCCTCACCCATGAAGCGGATACTGCCCTCGCGGCGCGGCACCAGAGCAGCAATGCTTTTGAGCGTGGTGGACTTGCCCGCGCCATTGCGCCCCATCAGCGCCACGACTTCGCCCCGCCCCACGGCCAGAGATACCTGATGCAGGATATGGGCCGCGCCATACCAGGCGTTGAGGTTCTGGACTTCAAGCAATTTTTGGCTCTTGCCCTTATCCATCAATCGCTGGTTGCTATGCATTTGATTCATTGCTGTTTTTCAAGAACGAGGCCGGTACCGAGGTAGGCTTGCTGCACGCGCGCATCGTCGCGAATGGCTTGCGGCGTACCTTCGGCCAGCAACTGGCCGCGCACCAGCACGGCCACACGGTCCGCCTGACCGAAAACCACATCCATGCTGTGCTCGGTAAACAGCACGCCCATGCGGCGCTGCTGCGCAAGCTGGCGCGTCAGCTGCATCAACGCGACACGCTCGCCCGGGGCCATGCCGGCCGTGGGTTCGTCCATGAGCAGCAGCAGCGGATCATGGGCCAGCGCCATGGCCAGCTCGACTCGTTTCACATCGCCATAGGCCAGAGCGCTGCAGGCTCGATCGGCCTGAGCCGCCATGCCCACCTGCTCCAGCAGGGCCAGTGCGTCGGAACGCCGGTGGCTGGCGGCACGCTGCCACCAACTGAAGATCCTGCGATCGGCCGACAGCAAAGCCATCTGCACGTTTTCCACCACGCTGAGCGAGGCAAAAGTCTGTGCAATCTGGAAGGTGCGTCCCACACCCTTGCGCCAGATGGCGCGCGGCGGCAGGCCTGTGATGGACTGGCCGTTGAGCAGCACCTGGCCACTGTCGGGCGGCAACTGGCCGCCGACCATATTGAAGGTGGTGCTCTTACCAGCGCCGTTGGGGCCGATCAGGGCCAGCAGCTCGCCCGCCTGCAGGCTGAATGAGACCTGCTGCACGGCCTTCACGCCGCCAAAGGCCTTGCTGACGTTCTGTACCTGCAGCAGCTTCATGTCCTTGCTCCTGCTTTGTCCTTGGCGCATACCTTGCCACATGTGCGCGACCACAGCAGCTGCGCATAGCCTGCAATGCCCTGCGGTGCCAGCAGCACCAGAATCAGCATGGTCGCCCCCATCAGCGCGCGCCAGTATTCGGTGTTGCGTGCCACGGTGTCGTGCAGCCAGGTAAAGGCGGCCGCGCCCACCACGGGGCCGGCCAGTGTCTGCACGCCGCCCAGCAGCACCATGACCAGTGCATCCACCGATTTGGTGACCGACATGGCGTCGGGCGCAACGCCGCCCTTGCTGAAGGCAAACAGCGCTCCGGCCAGACCGGCAAACAGCCCGGCGATCACGAATGCCGTCCACTGAATGCGTCGCACGTCGATGCCGATCGCATCGGCCCGCAGCGCCGAGTCGCGCGATGCGCGCAGCGCATATCCCAGAGGAGAAAATAGCAGGCGACGAAGCAAATAGATGCCAAGCGCGCAGATGCCCAGAGCCAGCCAGTAAAACGCCGGGCCCTGCGATGCCCATTCGGGGGGCCAGACGCCGGTCAGGCCGTTGCTGCCGCCCGTGAAGTCATCCCACTGAAAGACGATGGCCCAGCTGATCTGCGCAAACGCCAGCGTCAGCATGGTCAGATAGACGCCCGACAGCCGAACGCAGAACCAGCCATAGAGCAGGGCGCCCGCAGCGGCGGCCAGGGGGCCGAGCAGCAGCGCCGCTTCCATGGGCAGATCCAGCGTACGCACCAGCAGTGCCGCACCGTAGGCACCCAGGCCAAAGTAGGCCGCGTGACCGAAGGAGTGCAGGCCGCCGGGCCCGAGTATGAAGTGCAGACTGCTCGCGAACAGCGCGGCGACAAAGATGTCGGCCAGCAGCACGGTGGCGTAGCTGCCGCCTTCGGAGCCGCTGGCCATCATTGGCAGCAGCACCAGCAGGGTCAGCAGGCCCAGCCATGCGGCTGCTGCTCCACGGCCAGCAGGATGTAGCGGTTGTTCGGGCTCGCCAGCGCTGCGTGCCAGCGCCTGTGGCTTGCCCAGCAGGCCCCAGGGCCGCCAGATCAGCACCACGGCCATGACCAGGAACTCCACCACCAGCGTGAGCTTGGAGAACGACAGCTCAAGACCCGCGATCTCCTGCACGCCCAGCCAGATGCAGACGGCTTTGAGCTCCGCCACCAGCAACGCGGCAATGAAGGCGCCCGGTATGCTGCCCATGCCGCCGACCACGACCACCACAAACGCGGCGCCAATGGTGAGCATGTCCATCTCGAGGCTCGCGGGCTCGCGCGGCAGCTGCAGCGCTCCGCCCAGGCCTGCCAGCAGCGTACCCAGTGCGAAGACGGCGGTGAACAGCCAGGCCTGGTTGACGCCCAGGGCGCCCACCATTTCGCGGTCCTGCGTGGCGGCACGCACCAGGGTGCCAAAGCGGGTCCTGGTCAACAAAAGCGTCAGGCCCAGGAGGACGCAGGGACCGACCGCTATCAAGAAAAGATCGTAAGTGGGGAACTGGCGGCCCAGAATCTCCACCGAGCCTTCAAGCCCTGTGGCACGCGGGCCGAACAGTTCCTCGGGGCCCCACAGCCACAGCGCAGCATCCTTGATGACCAGTACCAGCGCAAACGTGGCCAGCAGCTGAAACAGCTCTGGCGCCTTGTAGATGCGACGCAGAAGCAGTGTCTCGGTCAGCGCACCGAGTGCGCCGCAGGCCAGCGGAGCCAGCAGCAGCGCGGGCCAGAAGCCGATATGGGGCGAGAGCAGGTCCACGCTGCTGTAGGCGATGAAGGCACCCAGCATATAGAACGAGCCATGGGCGAAGTTGATGGTGCGGGTGACACCGAAGATCAGCGACAGCCCGACCGAAACCAGAAACAGCGAAGATGCGCTGGCCAGTCCGTTGAGCAGCTGGGCCAGCAGGCCGGATGCACTCATGCTGCGTAGCTCCTGAAGCTCGACATAGTGTGTTCAGAGATGAAAAAGCCACCTGCTGCAGTGCAGGTGGCCTGGTATTTTCGCCGAAGCGAAATCAGTTCGCTGTCACGGGGCGCAGCTTCTTCACTTCCTCGTCCGTGGGCTGGTAGTTCTTGCCGTCGGCATAGTGGTAGTTGACCAGCACGCCGCGCCCCAGCTTCTCGTCATAGGCGGTTTTGCCGATATAGGCGCCCATGGTGGACTGGTTGTCCTGTGCCCGGTAGGTGATGGGGCCGAAAGGTGTGGCGACTTCCAGGCCCTTGAAGGCCGCAATCAGTTTCTCGGTGTCGGGGTCGCCCTTGGTCTTGCGCAGGCCCGCAGCAATCGACTGGATGGCGTTGTAGCCCACGATGGTGCCCAGACGCGGGTAGTCCTTGAACCTGGCCTGATAGGCCTTGAGGAAGGCAGCGTGCTCGGGGGTGTTGATGGAATACCAGGGGTAGCCGGTCACGGTCCAGCCGACAGGCGCTTCCTTCTTGAGCGGATCCAGGTATTCGGGTTCTGCCGTCAGCAGGCCCACGACTTCACGACCCTTGAACAGGCCGCGTGTATTGCCTTCGCGCACGAACTTGCCCAGGTCGGTGGCGAACAGCACGTTGAAGATGGCATCGGGCTTGGCGTCAGCAAGCGCCTGCACGACGGAGCCGGAGTCGATCTTGCCCAGCGCAGGTGCCTGCTCGGCCACAAACTCGATATCGGGCTGCTTGGCCTTCATCAGCGTCTTGAAGGTGGCAACCGCGGACTGGCCGTATTCGTAGTTGGGGTAGACGATGGCCCAGCGCTTCTTCTTGAGCTTGAGCGCTTCCTCCACCAGCATGGCGGTCTGCATATAGGTGGAGCCGCGCAGACGGTAGGTGTAGTGATTGCCGTCGGCCCAGACGATCTTGTCGGTCAGCGGCTCGGAGGCGAGGAAGAAGCGCTTTTTCTGCTTGGCGTAATCGGTCAGTGCCAGGCCCACATGCGAGAGAAAACTGCCCGTGAGCACATCGATCTTTTCGCGCGTGTAGAGCTCTTCGGCGGCACGCACGGCATCGCCCGGCGTGGCGTTGTCGTCGCGCACGATGAGCTGCAGCTTCTTGCCGGCAATGCCGCCTGCGGCATTGACCTGTTCAACCGCCAGCTCCATTCCCTTCTTGTAGGGCTCCAGAAACGCGGGTTGGGCCTTGTAGCTGTTGATTTCGCCAATCTTGATTACGCCCTGTGCCCAGGCGGGCAGGGCGGCCAGTGTCAGCAGGGGCAGGGACCAGCGCAACTGCATTGTCATTCTCCTCGATGCTAGGTGGGCGACCATGGCCTGAGACACAGGGTCGCCGCAATTACTAATGCTCAATCTGAGCATTTATATAGACAAATAAAGCGCTTGTTCAAAGCGCGTGGGGACTGATCCTAGAGCAGCGTTTTCCCTGAGTCAAGAACGACGGGGCAGTTTTTCGTCGATACCGCGGTATCGGACAGCTTCATTCTGCTTATCACTATTCGATCTCAAGACATTCATGTGTGATTCACCCGTTTCTGTGCAATTGCCGGACAATATAGGTCTTGTCCCGCTTGGCAACCGGCAGCCAACGCGCTAGCAGCTCCGACCTGCAGTGCCCCGCCACCGCCCAGCATTTGCCGCGCAGGTTTTCTGCTTAGAGTTTTTATTTCAGACGAATCATGAGTGCTTTTCTTGAAGAACGCGTGCTGTCCGTCCACCACTGGACCGACCGTCTTTTCTCCTTCACCACCACCCGCGACACATCGCTGCGCTTTTCCAACGGCCATTTCACCATGATCGGCCTGAAGGTGGATGGCAAGAACCTGCTGCGCGCCTACTCCATTGCCAGCCCCAATTACGAAGAGCATCTGGAGTTCCTGTCCATCAAGGTACCCGAAGGCCCTCTGACCTCCAAGCTGCAGAACATCCAGGTGGGTGACACCATCATCGTGGGCAAGAAGCCCACGGGCACGCTGCTGATCGACTATCTGCTGCCCGGCAAGAATCTGTATCTGATCGGCACGGGCACCGGCCTGGCTCCCTGGCTGGCTGTGGCGCGCGACCCCGAGACCTATGAGCGTTTCGACAACGTGGTCGTGGTGCATGGCGTGCGTCAGGTGCAGGAGCTGGCCTATCAGGAGCTGTTCGAGAAGGAATTGCCCGAGCACGAATTCCTTGGCGATATCGTCAAGGGCAAGCTGCACTACTACCCCACGGTGACACGCGAGCCCTTCCGCAACCAAGGGCGTATCTCCGCCCAGATCAACAACGGCACCTTCCCGCAAAACCTGGGTCTTCCCGATCTGAATCCCGAGACCGATCGCGTCATGCTGTGCGGCAGCCCCGCCATGCTGTCCGAACTCAAGGAGCTGCTGGAAAAGCGCGGTTTCAAGGAAGGCAACACCACCACGCCCGGCGACTTTGTCATTGAGCGTGCGTTTGTGGAAAAGTGATTCCACCTCGCCCCGAGCAAAAGGCCTGCATCAGCAGGCCTTTTTACATTGTCGACATGGCGCAGATGGTTGCGAGCCCAGGTATGGCAGTCGATCTCGGCGGCTTCATATGTTCTCCCCTGCATTTTCGGGAAGACGCTGCACATCCATGGGGGTGGCGCTGGATGGCTTGCGCGAGACAAACGGGATGCCCAGCTGGACCTTGGATTTGCTGCAGGCCTTGGCCGTGGCGGCCGAGAACAGCAGGATGGCCGAGGTGAAATAAAACCACATCAGCACGACCACCAGCGAGCCGGCTGCGCCATAGGCCGATACCACGGCGGCGGTGGACAGATACCAGGCCAGGGCCTGCTTGCCTATGGTGAACAGCGCGGCACCCGTCAGCGAGCCCAGCAGCAGGTATCTGGTGACGGGTTTGATGCCGGTACCCATGCGCATCAGGCCCCAGAACAGCAGCACCGCAATGCCGAAGGACAGGCCTTCGTTGATCAGTCCCATCAGCGGGCCCAGCGGCACAAGCTGCAACTCGTCATTGGCCCATTTGGTGATCATCTGGATGGCGGTCGAAAGCACCATGGACACCAGCAGCAAAAAGCCCAGGCCCACGACATAGCTCAATCCCCACAGACGTGAGATGGCCATGCTCCACCAGGGCTTGTTCTCCTGCGGGCGAGACTCTTCGCCCATGGACCAGAGCTTGTCCAGTGAGGCCTGCAGCTCCACAAATACACCGGTGGCGCCCGAGAGCATCATCACCAGACCGAGTACGGACGCGAGCGAGCCCTGATTGGCATTCTGGGCGCTGGCCAGAGCGCTCTTGACGACCTGTGCTGCGCGCTCCCCGACCACGCTCTGTATCTGGCTGATCAAGGTGCTTTCCACATAGCTGCGATCCAGCCACCAGCCGAGCAGCCCCACGACGGCCAGCAACAGCGGCGCCAGGCTCAGCATGCCGTAGAAAGACATGGCGGCACTCATGCGCAGACCGTCGGCCTGCAGCCAGAGCTGTACGGAGTCGATCAGCGGTTGCAGGGGGTGGGCGAGGCGTCGCAGCTTGTGCTGCCAGCCGGAGGTATCAAAAGCCATGTGTCGAATTCTGGTTGCTGAACCATGGTGGTTTTGTCAGCCTATGTCTGCTGGCAGTGAGTACAGGCAAATATTTTGTAATTTCCGCCTGCATTCTGGCAACTCTGTCATGGTGGTCGATTTCAGCGGTTTCAAGTTTTCATCCTTTATCCGTTGAGCGATGAATGCTCACTTTTTTGAGTTATGAATCCAACTTCGTCGGCTTCTTTAAAGAAAGCGCATCGGGGTTTTCTCTAGTCAACTACGCTTGGCGACTCTCTGTGTGTCGTAGTTCAATCCGGGTTTGCACCAGTCAAAGTGCAACCATTGGACTACAAAAAAATGCCTTCCCTCTTCAAGAAGGCTGGCAAGACGAGACACATTACATGCAGACTTCCTTTTCCACCGCTTCTCCTGCAGATCGCGTGCTTTGCCCTGTCTTGCGCGAGCGCATCATGACGGCGGACCAGGCCGCCGGCCTGATTCAATCCGGCATGACACTGGGCATGAGCGGTTTCACACCCGCAGGTGCACCCAAGGCTGTGCCCCAGGCACTGGCACGCCGCATTGAAGAGCGCAACGCCAACGGCGGAAACTTCCGCATCAGTCTGTGGACGGGAGCTTCGACCTCGCCCGAACTCGATGGCGCACTGGCCAAGGTGCATGGCATCGAGCGCCGTCTGCCCTATCAGTCGGACCCCACGGTGCGCAGGGAGATCAACGAGGGCCGCATGCAGTATGTGGACATCCATCTGTCCCATGTGGCGCAGCATGTGTGGTTCGGTTTCCTCGGTCATCTTGACGTGGCGGTGATCGAGGTGGCGGGTGTTTTGCCCGATGGTCGCCTGATTCCATCGACCTCGGTGGGCAACAACAAGACCTGGCTGGAGCAGGCTGACAAGATCATTCTCGAAGTCAACAGCGCCCAGCCCGCCGAGCTCGAAGGCATGCACGATATCTACTACGGCGCGGCCGTGCCGCCAAAGCGCAAGCCCATACCCATGGAGCATCCGTTCGACCGCATCGGCGAGCCCTATCTGCATTGCGACCCGAGCAAAGTGATTGCCGTGGTGTCCACTGCCCAGCGCGACAGGCTGGCGGCGTTCACGGCACCCGATGAAGGCTCCATGCGCATTGCCGAGAACATCATCGACTTTTTGCAGCACGAGGTGAAGGCGGGTCGCCTGCCGCCCGAGTTGCTGCCGCTGCAGTCGGGTGTTGGCAATATCGCCAACGCCGTGCTGGCGGGGTTGAACAAGGGCCCGTTCGACCACCTGAACGCCTATACCGAGGTTCTGCAGGACGGCATGCTGGACATGTTGGAGTCGGGCAAGCTAGATACCGCGTCGACCACCTCGCTGGCGCTGAGCCCGGCGGCCATGGAGCGCTTTCTGGCCAACATCGACTACTACCGCCAGCGCATCATGCTGCGCCCGCAGGAGATCTCGAACCACCCGGAGCTGATCCGTCGCATGGGCCTGATTTCGATGAACGCGCTGATCGAGGCCGATATGTACGGCAACGTCAACAGCACGCATGTCATGGGCTCGTCCATCATGAACGGCATTGGCGGCAGCGGCGACTTTGCACGCAACGCCTATCTGTCCATCTTCATGACGCCATCCACGGCCAAGGACGGCAAGATCAGCTGCATCGTGCCCATGGTCTCCCATGTCGATCACACCGAGCACGACGTGCAGGTCATCGTGACCGAGCAGGGCCTGGCCGATCTGCGCGGCCTGGCTCCGGTGCAGCGCGCGCGTCTGATCATCGAGAAATGCGTGCACCCCGATTACAAGGTGGCGATGAGCGAGTATCTGGAGCGCGCGCTGCGCGACGCACCGGGAAAGCACACGCCGCATTTGCTCGACCAGGCTTATGCCTGGCATCAGCGCTATCTGAAGACGGGCTCCATGCAGGCCTGAGGGCGCACGCGCAAACCGGAAACGCTGCCATGGCAGCGTTTCCGGCGATTCTGTCTGCAGCTCAGGCAGCAGCTTCGCAAAGCGCTCTGGATTGGCAAGCGTTTCAGAGGTGAGGGCGCCGTACGGCTTCAGGTCACCGGGGCCGGGTTGAACAGCACCAGCGCGTTATGCAACTGCCAATGTTCGGCCCAGGTCTTTTTGCGACCGCTGGCGACATCGAGCATCAGCCTGAACATTTCCCAGCCTATGTCTTCGATCGTGGCCTCGCCGTCGGCAATGCGTCCGGCGTTGATATCCATCAGATCGTGCCAGCGTCGCGCCAGGTCGCTGCGCGTGGCCACCTTGATCACCGGCACCTGTGCCAGACCGTAAGGCGTGCCGCGGCCCGTGGTGAAGACATGCAGGTTCATTCCGGCCGCCAGCTGCAGCGTGCCGCAGATGAAGTCGCTGGCCGGCGTGGCCGCATAGACCAGGCCCTGGCTGATGTCGCGATCGGCCAGCCGCTGGCCCGGCGACAGCACGCCGGTGATGGGGGCCGTGCCGCTCTTGATGATGGAGCCCATGGCCTTCTCGACGATGTTCGACAATCCGCCTTTTTTATTGCCCGGCGTGGTGTTGGCGCTGCGGTCCACGCGGCCCTTTTCGAGATAGGCGTCGTACCAGGCCATTTCCTCGATCATGGCTTCGGCCACCTCGGAGCTTGCGGCGCGCGAGGTTAGCTGGTCGATGCCGTCGCGCACCTCGGTCACCTCGCTGAACATCACGGTGGCGCCCGCGCGCACCAGCAGGTCGGTGCAAAAGCCCACGGCGGGGTTGGCCGTGACGCCGCTGAAGGCGTCGCTGCCCCCGCATTGCACGCCCACCACCAGGGCGCTGGCGGGCACGGTCTCGCGGCGGCGGGCGTCGAGGCGGCGCAGATGCTGCTCGGCCTGGCGCATGATGGAGTCGATCATGGACATAAAGCCCACATGGGCCTCGTCCTGCAGGCAGACCACATCGAGTGCTGGTTCGCGTTCGTCGACGATGGGAAAGCTGCCCGGCGGCAGCAGGCGCTCGGGCTGCAGCTTTTCGCAGCCCAGGCTGACCACCATGACCTCGCCGCCGAAGTTAGGGTTGCGGCTGATATTGCGCAGCGTGCGCTGCGGGATCTCGGCGCCCACGGCATCGATGGCCACGCCGCAGCCATAGCTGTGCTCCAGGCCCACCACGTCGTCGACATGGGGGTATCGGGGCAGCAGCTCGGACTTGATGCGGCGCACGGCAAAGTCGAGCACCCCGGCCACGCACTGCACCGTGGTGGTGATGGCCAGGATGTTGCGCGTGCCTACCGTGCCGTCCGCATTGCGGTAGCCCTCGAAGCTATAGCCTGTCAGCGGCTCCAGCACGGGCGGCTTGACGGTGGCGATGGGCAGGCCCTCAAGCGAGCGTGCTTCGGGCATCTGCAGCAAGCGCTCGTGCACCCAGCTGCCGGCGGCAATGGGCTTGAGCGCATAGCCGATGATCACGTTGTAGCGGCGCACCTCGCCGCCCTCGGGAATGTCCACCAGTGCCACCTTGTGCGCCTGCGGCACCTTGTCGAGCAGCGTGAGGCCGGACGGCAGCACGGTGCCCGCAGGCAGGCCGCCGTCATTGGCCACGATGGCCACGTTGTCGGCCGCGTGCATGGTGATGGAAAGCGGAAGTGGGGTACTCATGGCAATGTCTCAATTTTCTAGAGGGCCAGCACGGCTACGGCGCAGCCCAAGGCGAGGGACACCGAGCAAGGGCCGCCCCGCAGCGATGGTGTCGTCCCCCTCCCTTGCGAAGCAAGTTAGAGAGGGGGAAGCCGCGAAGCGGCTCAGGGGGGCCTTACTTATTCAGCCTTTATTCCAGCAGACTTGATCACCTTGGCCCACTTGCTCACCTCGGCCTTCTGATAATCGGCCAGCTCGACGGTGCTCATGTTCGACGGCAGCATGCCGAAGTTCTTGAGGCGGGCCTGGACTTCGGGGGTGGCGATGATCTTCAGGATCTCGGTATGCAGGCGGTCCACGATAGGCTTGGGCGTGCCCGCAGGGGCGAAAACGGCCTGCCAGGAGCCCATGTCGAAACCCTTCTCGCCGGCCTCGGCAATCGTGGGTACATCGGGCAGCGATTCCAGGCGCTTGGAGCTGCTCACGGCGATGGGGCGCAGCTTGCCGGACTGGATGTGCGGGCCGACGACCAGGGCAGTGTCGAACATCATGTCCACCTGTCCGCCCATGACATCCTGCACGGCGGGGCCGCTGCCCTTGTAGGGCACATGGGTGAACTTCACGCCGGTCTGGTAGGCCAGCAGTTCCAGCGCCATGTGGTTGGAGGTGCCGTTGCCCGGAGAGGCAGAGGTCAGGCCGCCCGATGAGGCCTTGGCCTTGCTGCCGGCCAGCACGTCGGCCAGAGTCTTGTAGGGGCTGGAGGCAGGCACCACCAGAACCAGAGGGCCGGAGCCGAGCATGGCGACGGGCGTGAAGGACTTGACGGGGTCATAGTCCAGCTTGGAGTACAGGCTGACATTGATGGCGTGCGAGCTGATGGTGCCGCCCAGAATGGTGTAGCCGTCGGCCGGGGCGCGTGCCGCCAGGGCCGAACCCACGCTGCCGCCGGCGCCGCCCTTGTTCTCGATGACCACGGGCGTGCCCAGGGCCTTGCTCAGCGGCTGAGCAATCACGCGCGCCAGGGTGTCGGTATTGCCGCCGGGGGGGAACGGCACCAGATAGGTGATGGGCTTGCCCGTGGGCCAGTTGCCCTGTGCCAGGGCCGGTGTGGCGACAAGGGATGTGCCCAGCAGCAGGGCGCTGGCGGCGAGGGTGGATTGAAGCAGGGTGCGGCGTTGCATGATGGTTGTCTCCGGTTGAAAAGCGTCTTTTCGCGCTGTGGAAAGGGGGGCGATCGAACCAGCTCGGCTTGGGCTGGATGTTTGCTCTTTGCGGTCTTTTCTGTGCAAGGGCTGGAGTTCAGAAGCGCGGTTGCTTGCCGGTGAATTCCGGGTCGTATTTGCGCATCTGGCCCAGGTCGTCGCGGTTGCGGATGCCGCAGTGCAGATAGTTGTCGTGCAGGCGGGCCAGGGCTTCGCGATCCAGGGTCACGCCCAGGCCAGGCGTGGTGGGCACGCGCAGGCTGCCCTGCTCGAACTGCAGGCGACCGCCTTCGACGACTTCCTCGTCCTGCCATGGATAGTGGGTGTCGCAGGCATAGGTCAGCAGGGGCACGCTGGCGCACAGATGCGTCATGGCCACCAGGCTCACGCCCAGGTGGGAGTTGCTGTGCATGGACAGGCCCAGATCGAAGGTGCGGCACAGCGTGGACAGGCGCTGTGTGGCGCGCAGGCCGCCCCAGTAATGGTGGTCGCTGAGTACGATCTTCACGGGGCAGCCCATGTCGGCGTTGCGGCGGAACTCGGCAAAGTCCGTCACCACCATATTCGTGGCCAGTGGCACATCGCACTCGGGTGCCACGGCGGCCATGCCGTCCAGGCCCGGGGCCGGGTCCTCGTAGTACTCAAGCACGCCGCGCAACTGCTGCACGATCTTCAGGCTGGTTTCCACGGTCCAGTTGCCGTTGGGGTCGATGCGCAGCGGTGTGCCGGGGAACGCCTCGGCCAGCGCCAGTATGCCGGCGGCCTCCTGCTCGGGCGGCAGCGTGCCGGCCTTGAGCTTGATGCTCTGGAAGCCGTACTGATCGATCATGCGCCGGGCCTGGGCCACCAACTGGGCCGGCGCCAGGGCCTCGCCCCAGGCGTCGGGTGCATAGGGCTGGTCCACATGCTCGGCGTATTTGTAGAACAGATAGGCCGAGTAGGGCACGCGGTCGCGTGCGGGTCCGCCCAGCAGGTCGACGATGGGGGCCTGGGCCATCTGGCCCTGCAGGTCCAGCATGGCGACCTCGAAGGCGCTGACCACCTTGGCCACGGTCTTGGAGACATGGGTGCCAGGGGCCAGCGAGAACTGCTGACCTAGAAATTCCGAGGCCGTGAGCTTGGGCGGAGTGACCAGGGCGGCGACACGGGCCTCCATTTCATTGAGGGCCCAGGGCGAGAGCCCGACCAGGGCCGGTGCGGCCTTGGCCAAAGCATCCAGCATGGGCTGGTCGCCATAGCTCTCGTTGATGCCGACCAGGCCGGAAGCAGTTTCGATCTCGATGATGGAGCGCAGCGCCCAGGGCTCGTGAATGCCGGCGGCGTTGAGCAGCGGCGGATCACGGAAGGCAATCGGCGTGATGCGGATGTGGCGGATCTGGTGAGAAGTGCTCATCTTGAGATGACTGATGCGGCGCAGGAGCTGCGGACCGAAGTTGAAATAGGGAGGTTTTGTGGTATGTTGTCGTACAACTGAAAGCCATTATCATCAGGCTCATGAGTACTCAGACATCGGAATTACCCCAATCAACCCCGTCTTTGCCGCTGACGGAGGGGTACGCGCTGCGCAGCAAAGCCAGCAAGGGCAGCCGCAGTCTGGCGAATCTGTTGTCCGAGGAGTTCGAGCACAAGATCCGCCAGGGCCTGCTGCATGAGGGGGACAAGCTGCCCACCGAGTCCGAACTCGTGCGCAGCTATGACGTCAGCCGCACCGTGGTGCGCGAGGCGCTGTCCAAATTGCAGGCTGCAGGGCTGGTCGAGACCCGCCATGGCATAGGCACGTTTGTGCTGCCCGCGCGCCAGAGCGCAAGCCCCATGCTCAGCGCGCGCGAGCTCAGCGAGTCCGTCGATGTGCTGGCTGTGCTGGAGCTGCGCATCAGTCTGGAGACCGAGGCTGCCGGTCTGGCAGCCCAGCGCCGCAGCGAAGCCCATCTGCAGGTCATGAGCGAGGCTCTGCAGGCGTTCGAGCATCATTTCGCCCTGGGGCACGACACCGTCGAGCATGATCTGGCCTTTCATCTGAGCATCGCGCAGGCCACAGGCAACCGGTATTTTCAGGACATCCTGCAGCACTTCGGAACGCTGCTGATTCCGCGCAATCGCATTGCCTCCATGCATACGCCGGCACGCGATCCCGACTATCTGCGCCGGGTGAACCGCGAGCACGAGGAGATCTATGCCGCCATCGTGCGCCAGGACGCCGATTCGGCCCGTGCCGCCATGCGCATCCATCTGACCAACTCGCGGGAGCGTTTGCGCCTGGCCCAGCGTCTGAGTCTGAGCGCAGAGTCCTGAGCCCACTGCGCCCAGGCGCTTGGGTGGGACAGCGCCTGACCGCAGTAACGGGCTGCCAGTGCCAGCGGCATGCTGCGGCCTCTGTGTCCCCGCTGCGCGGAGCCCTTTACGATGATTCAAAAATAATAGCTGCAAGCGCTCTATGGTATTCAGCTTGAAGCGTATTTAATGGGTGAGAGTGGCGCCAGTTGAAGCCTGGTAAACGGCGGTGCCCCGTGCTTACCCTTAGAAAAAATGTCTTGGTGTTCAAAAAAACCTAGTTGTATGATGACTGACCACAACAAGGAGACATTTCACCATGGTCCGACGCTCGCACTTTCTGCGCTCTCTGCTGGCCCTGGCGGCCGGCGGTTTGCTGTCGTCCACATTGCTGGCTGCCGATGCCTGGCCCAGCAAGCCCATCCGTCTGGTCGTTCCCTATCCGCCCGGCGGCAGCTCCGACATCATTGCGCGCTCCATCGGGCAGCTGATTTCCCAGGAGCTCAAGCAGACCGTGGTGATCGACAACAAGCCCGGCGCCAATGGCAATTTGGGGGCTGAATTCGTCGCCCGCGCACCGGCCGACGGCTATACCTGGCTGCTCTGCGATCTCGGTGCACTGGCCATCTCTCCCTCCATCTATACCAAGCTCAGCTTCGACCCTTCCAAGGCGCTGCGCGGTGCGGCCATGCTGGCCTATTCGCCCCATATGCTGGTGGTGCATCCCTCCGTTCAGGCCGGCAATCTCAAGGAACTGGTGGAGCTGTCCAAAAAGCAGGACCTGAACTTTGCCGTTACCGCATCGGGCAGTGCCCCCCATCTGGCTGGCGTGGAGCTGGCCCGCATCACCGGCGCCAAATGGGTGTATGTGCCCTACAAGGGCGGCGTGCAGTCGGTGCAGGACACGGTAGCCGGCCAGACCCAGGTGCTGATGAACGGCATGCTGGCTACCTATCCGCATGTGCAAAGCGGCAAGCTCAAGCTGCTGGGCATTTCCAAGAACACCCGCATGCCGCTGATTGCCGATGTGCCGACGCTGGCGGAGCAGGGCGCACAGGGTTTTGCCTCGGGCACCTGGCAGGGCGTGGTGCTGCCCGCCAAGACGCCTGAAGCCGTGGTGCAGCGTGTGAACCAGGTGTTGCTCGCTGCCATCCGCTCCACCGAGGTCCGCTCCCGACTGACCGGCCAGGGTGCCGAGGTCGTCACGATGACGCCCGCCGAAACCGACAAATTCTTCAACGCCGAGCGCGCGCGCTGGCGCGCCGTGGTGCAAGCCGCCCAACTGCAGCTGGATTGAGCTGCCAGATCTTTTTTGCTCTCTTCTTTTCAAGGATTACCATGACACCCCA
Source organism: Comamonas sp. 7D-2 (assembly GCF_022749555.1). Lineage (NCBI taxonomy): Bacteria > Pseudomonadati > Pseudomonadota > Betaproteobacteria > Burkholderiales > Comamonadaceae > Comamonas > Comamonas sp. 7D-2. The sequence goes on from NZ_CP094238.1 coordinate 277,606, forward strand.
AGACCTCAAAGACGTGATGAGTTCCGGCCTGCTGTCCTTCCCCGTGACGGACTTCGATGCCCAGGGCAACTTCAATGCCAAGGGTTATGCCGCACGCCTTGAATGGCTGGCACCCTATGGCGCCAGTGCCCTGTTCGCCGCTGGTGGCACCGGCGAATACTTCTCGCTGTATGGCGAGGAATACGGCCAGATTATCAAGACCGCCGTGGATACCTGCCGTGGCAAGGTGCCCATCATCGCCGGCGCAGGCGGCCCCACACGCAACGCCATCGCCCATGCCCAGGAGGCGGAACGACTGGGTGCCCACGGCATTCTGCTGATGCCTCATTACCTGACCGAAGCCGGCCAGGAAGGCCTAATCGCCCATGTGGAGCAGGTCTGCAAGAGCGTGAAGTTCGGCGTCATCGTCTACAACCGCGACCGCTCTCGCTTCACGCCTGAATCCCTGGCCATCCTGGCCGAGCGCTGCCCCAACCTGGTGGGCTTCAAGGACGGTCTGGGCAATATCGAGACCATGTCCTCCATCTTCATGAAGATGGGTGATCGCTTCGCCTATCTGGGCGGACTGCCCACGGCCGAGGTCTACGCGGCCGCCTACAAGGCTCTGGGCACGCCCGTGTATTCCTCTGCCGTCTTCAACTTCATCCCCAGGACGGCGATGGCGTTCTACGAAGCCGTGCGCACCGATGACCAGGCCACGCAGCACAAGCTGCTCAAGGAATTCTTCATGCCCTACCTGAAGATCCGCAACCGTGTCGAAGGCTACGGCGTGAGCATCATCAAGGCCGGCGCCAAGCTGGTCGGCCACGATGCCGGTCCCGTGCGCGCTCCCCTGACCGACCTCAAGCCTGCCGAGATGGAAGAACTCAAGGTCCTGATCGACAAGCTCGGCCCCCAGTAAGACCCGATGCAGGGGTCAGGCCAAGAACCGGGCCCCGCGTCTTCAGGAGACAAAGCATGAAAAAGATACTGATCACGCTGGGTGCCACCCTGGCCCTGGCCGCCCAGGCGGCTGGCAACTTTCCCGACCGGCCCGTGAACATCATCGTGCCGTTCCCGGCTGGCGGCTCCACCGACACGGTGGCGCGTGCGGTGGCCCTGAGCATGGCCGAGCAACTGGGCAAGCCCTTTGTCGTGGAAAACCGTCCTGGAGCCACGGGCACCATCGGTGCGGGAGCCGTCAAGCGCGCTGCGGCCGATGGCTACACCTTGCTGGTGGCATCGCTGGGCCCCTTTGTGGTGACCCCGCATATGGTGAAGAACGTGCCCTATGACGCCAGCAAGGATTTCGACTACATCACCATCCCCGTGCAGGCGCCCAATGTGCTCGTTGCCAGCCCGACGCAAAAGGCCCGCAGCGTGAGCGAGGTGATTGCCGCGCTCAAGGCCAATCCCGGCAAGATCAGTTTTGCAAGCTCCGGCAATGGCTCTTCGGATCATTTGTCGGCCGAGCTGTTCTGGCAGCAAACGGGCACCGAAGCCGTGCATGTACCCTACAAGGGCGGAGCACCGGCCATCACCGATCTGCTGGGTGGACAGGTGGATTTTTCCTTCCAGAACGTCAACGCCGTGCTGCCCCATCTGCGTAGCGGCAAGCTGCGCGCCATTGCCGTGACCGGTAGCCAGCGTTCGCCTGTGCTGCCCGACGTTCCCACACTGGCCGAGTCCGGCGTCAAGGGAGCCGAGGTCTATTCGTGGCAAGGCATGGCCGCTCCCAGGGGCTTGCCGGCGGATGTCAAGTCCAGACTGGCCAAGGCCGCCATTGTCGCCGTGCAGCAACCCGATATCCGCAAGCGCTTTGTGGAGCAGGGGCTGGAAATCGTGGGCAACACGCCCGAAGAATTCACACGCTTTCAGGCCCAGGAGAACGAGCGCTGGAAAACCCTGATCCAAACGCGAAAGATCACCGCAGATTGAGCTAGAAACAACGGGATGGCCCCCAGGCCGTTTCCCGCAGGCCTGCCACCACGCAGGCCCTTTTCACAGGGGCTTTCAGTCCCCGCAAGTTCCAAGGATTCCAAGGCATGGCGACCATCCGACCACGCGTTCTTCAATACGGCAAGATGCCGCTGACCCAGCTTGATGCCGAACTGGCTCAGGCCTACGAGGTGAGCATCCTCTCCGAGCAGCCCGATCCCGAGCGCTTTCTTGCCGAGCATGGCGGCCAGTTCGAATATGCGGTCACCTCGGCCGCCATGGGCCTGCCCGCCCGTGTGGTCGACGCCCTGCCCAAGCTCAAGTTCGTGAGCAGCTTCGGCGTGGGATTCGATGCCCTCGACAAGGACGCCCTGCTGCGCCGCGGCGCGCGTGTGGGCTATACGCCGGGCGTGCTCGACGACTGTGTGGCCGACCTGGCCTTTGCCCTGCTGCTGGACGCCACGCGCGGCCTCAGCGAGTCCGACCGTTTCGTGCGCCGCGGCGACTGGAGCAAGAGCCGTTTCGGCATCCGCACCCGCGCCAGCGGCAAGCGTCTGGGCATCTTCGGCATGGGCCGCATCGGCAGCACCGTGGCGCGCCGCGCCTCGGGCTTCGACATGGAAGTGGCCTATCACAACCGCCGCCCCGTCGAAGGCTCGCCCCACCAGTACCTGCCCTCGCTGCTGGAGCTGGCACGCTGGGCCGACATCCTGGTCATCACCGCCGCCGGCGGCGAAGGCACGCGCCACCTGGTGAATGCCGAAGTACTGGCCGCCATGGGCCCACAGGGCTTCCTGGTCAACGTGGCGCGCGGCAGCGTGGTCGACGAAGCCGCCCTGGCCGATGCTCTGGAGAACAAGCGCATCGCCGGTGCGGGCCTCGACGTGTTCGAGGACGAGCCCCGCCCCCTGCCTGCCCTGCTGGCCCTGGACAACGTGGTGCTGGCCCCCCATATCGCCAGCGGCACCCATGAAACCCGCCGCGCCATGGCCGACCTGGTGCTGCAGAACCTGCAGCAGTTCATCGCCACGGGCCGCCCTGCGGCCGAGGTGCCCTGGTCCGCCGCGCAGTGATTTCCTTTTCCTTCCGAGTCTGTTGAAGAGTCTTCCCATGTCCACTACCCCGACCATCACCGCCATCGAAGTCATTCCCGTCGCCGGCCGCGACGGCATGCTCATGAACCTCAGCGGCGCGCATGCGCCCTACTTCACGCGCAACGTCGTGCTGGTGCACGACAGCGCGGGCCGTACCGGGGTGGGCGAGGTGCCGGGCGGCGAAGGCATTCGACAGGCTCTGGAGGACAGCAGGCAGGTGCTGATCGGCCGCTCTGTCGGCCAGCACCTGCAGCTGCTGCAAGAGCTGCAGAAATCCCTGGAAGGCCGCGACACAGGCGGCCGCGGCCTGCAGACCTTTGACCTGCGCATCGGCGTGCACGCGGTCACGGCCATCGAATCCGCTCTGCTGGATCTGCTGGGCCAGCACCTGGGTGTGCCCGTGGCCGCCCTGCTGGGCGAAGGCCAGCAGCGCGATCGCGTGGAAATGCTGGGCTATCTGTTCTTTGTGGGCCCCAGCGACAAGACAGGACTGGACTACGTCAAGCCCGGCGAAGACAAGCTGGGCACGGACGACTGGACCCAGGTGCGCCACATGACGGCCATGACGCCCGAGGCCATCGTGCGCCAGGCCGAAGCCGCCTACGCACGCTACGGCTTCAACGACTTCAAGCTCAAGGGCGGCGTGCTGGCTGGCGAGCAGGAAGTGGAGGCAGTGACGGCCCTGGCGAAACGCTTTCCCGACGCCCGCGTCACCCTGGACCCCAACGGCGGCTGGCTGCTCAAGGACGCCATCCGCCTGATGCGCGACATGCGCGGCGTGCTGGCCTATGCCGAAGACCCCTGCGGCGCCGAAGGCGGTTTCTCGGGCCGTGAAGTCATGGCCGAATTCCGTCGTGCCACCGGCCTGCCCACGGCCACCAACATGGTTGCAACCGACTGGCGCCAGATGGTGCACGCCCTGTCGCTGCAGTCCGTGGACATCCCCCTGGCCGACCCCCATTTCTGGACCATGGCCGGCTCGGTGCGCGTGGGCCAGACCTGTCGCGACTGGGGCCTGACCTGGGGTTCGCACTCCAACAACCACTTCGACATCTCGCTGGCCATGTTCACCCACGTGGCCGCCGCCGTGCCCGGCAAGGTCACGGCCATCGACACGCACTGGATCTGGCAGGACGGCCAGTACCTCACGCAGCAACCCTTGCAGATCAAGGGCGGTTTTGTGGAAGTGCCCAAGACCCCCGGCCTGGGCGTGACCGTGGACCGCGAGGCGCTCAAGCGCGCCAATGCCCTGTATCTGGAGCACGGCCTGGGCGCGCGTGACGACGCCATTGCCATGCAGCACCTGATCCCCGGCTGGAAGTTCGACAACAAACGGCCTTGCATGGTGCGCTGAGCACCCCCTGAGCGGCTGGCGCCGCTTCCCCCTCTCTCGCTGCGCGGGAGGGGGACGACACCTTCGCTGCGGGACGGCCCTTGCTCGGTGTCCATCGCTTTGGGCCGCGCCTGCTTCAAATGCAGCGCCCAACTAGCTCACCTCTTTTATCGAATCTCTCTTTTGGAGCATTTCATGTCCCGTTACGACAACCTCATCAACGGCCAGTGGACGGCTGCTGACAGCTATTCCCCCAACACCAACCCCAGCGACCTGTCCGATGTGATCGGCGAGTACGCCCAGGGCGGTGCCGAGGATGTGCAGGCCGCCGTGGCCGCCGCCACCGCCGCTTTCCCGGCCTGGTCCACCTCGGGCATCCAGGCGCGTTCCGACGCCCTGGACAAGATCGGCACGGAGATCCTGGCGCGCAAGGCGGAGCTGGGCGAGCTGCTGGCGCGCGAAGAAGGCAAGACCCTGCCCGAAGCCATTGGCGAAGTCGGCCGCGCCGGCCAGATCTTCAAGTTCTTTGCCGGTGAATGCCTGCGCCTGACGGGCGAGAGCGTGCCTTCGGTGCGTCCCGGCATCGGCGTGGAAATCACGCGCGAGCCCATCGGCGTGGTCGGCCTGATCACGCCCTGGAACTTCCCCATCGCCATTCCCGCCTGGAAGATCGCCCCGGCCCTGGCCTTCGGCAACTGCGTGGTGCTCAAGCCCGCCGACCTGGTGCCCGGCAGCGCCTGGGCCCTGGCCGACATCATCCACCGCTCGGGCATTCCCGCCGGCGTCTTCAACCTGGTCCTGGGCCCGGGCCGCGTGATCGGCGAAGCCCTGGTGAGCCATGCCGATGTGGCCGCCATCAGCTTCACAGGTTCGACGGGCGTGGGTCGCGGCATTGCGGCGGCCTGCGTGGCTTCGGGCAAGAAGGTGCAGCTGGAGATGGGCGGCAAGAACCCCCAGATCGTGCTGGACGATGCCGACCTGAACCAGGCCGTGGAACTGTCGGCGCAAAGCGGCTTCTACTCCACGGGCCAGCGCTGCACGGCATCAAGCCGCCTCATCGTCACCGACAAGATCTACCCGGCCTTCATCGAGGCCCTGCAGGCCCGCATGGCCCAAATCAAGGTCGGTGACGCACGCGCCGCCGGCACCGATATGGGCCCCGTGGTCAGCCAGGCCCAGCTGGAGCAGGACCTGAGCTACGTGGAGATCGCCAAGGCCGAAGGCGCGCGCCTGGCCGCCGGCGGCGCCCGCGTCGCCTGCCACACGGGCAGCGGCAAGGACGGCTTCTACATGGCGCCCACGTTGTTTGTGGACACCGAAGCCGGCATGCGCATCAACCGCGAAGAAGTCTTCGGCCCCGTGGCCAGCGTGATCCGCGTCAAGGACTACGAAGAGGCCCTGGCCGTGTCCAACGACACGCCGTTTGGCCTGTCGGCCGGCATTGCCACCACCAGCCTCAAGTACGCCACGCACTTCAAGCGCCACAGCCAGGCCGGCATGGTCATGGTCAATCTGCCCACGGCGGGCGTGGACTACCACGTGCCGTTCGGCGGTCGCAAGGGCTCAAGCTACGGCCCGCGCGAGCAGGGGCGCTATGCCCAGGAGTTCTACACCACGGTGAAGACGGCCTATACGCTGGCCTGATGCTTGGGGGCTGTTCAAGCAAGCTGCAAAGCTTGAGCGGCCCATTTTTCAGAAGAAGAGCGAGCATGCCCGGGCCGCGTCGGCCTTGCTGCGAAAGCTGCTACGCTGCGGCCCAGGTTTTCGCTCTTCTCTTCCATGGATTCGCTCACCCCTTTGCGCGCCTTTCGGCGCATTGTTGAACTGGGCAGCATTGCCAGGGCCGCCGATGCACTCGATCTTTCCTCGGCGGCTCTCAGCAAGCAGTTGCGCGCGCTGGAAGCACAGCTGGGTGCGGTGCTGATCCAGCGCACCACGCGCCGCATGAGCCTGACCGATACCGGCCGGGCCTACTACGCCGAATGCTGTCGGCTGCTCGATGGCTTTGACACGCTGGAGCAATCGGTGCGGGCGCAGTCCGAGCTGGTGACGGGGCGGCTGCGCGTGAACGCGCCGCTGTCGTTTGCGCTGAGCACGCTGGCGCCGCTGCTGGCGCGCTTTATGCAGCGCCATCCGCAATTGCAGATCGACCTATCCATGGAAGACCGGCTGGTGGACGCTGTTGGCCAGGGCTTTGATGTCTCCATACGCCTGAGCGCCGAACTGGCGGACTCATCGCTGATTGCGCGGCGCCTGGCCTCGCTGTCGCAAATGTTGTGCGCTTCGCCGGCCTATTTACAGCAACACGGCCGCCCGGCCAGCGTGGCCGCACTGCGTGGCCATGCACTGCTGAACTACAGCTTGGCACAGGCTGACGACGGCCTGCAAGTTCCGAGCGAAGCACGAGCCAGCGTCAACAACAGCCTGATGTTGCGGGAGCTGCTGGTGGCCGGCCTGGGCATCGGTGCACTGCCGTCCTTTCTGGCCCGGCCCGCCATCGCTCAGGGCCAGCTGGAGGCATTGAGCCTGCAAGACTGGGCAGAGCCGCCACGCCATGTCTACGTGGTCTACCCCACGCAACGCCACCTGCTGCCCAAGGTGCGCGCCTTTGTGGACTTTCTGGCAGAAGAGCTGCCTGCGGCCATGGGCGGCGATTCTTGACGCCGGATTAAGAGTCTCTCAAGCGCAGGCCTCTTACTCCTGCGAGGCCTGGGCCCTACGCTTGCTGTCCATCAGCCATGAAGGACACAAGCATGACGCAATGCCATGATTTTTCCTGCGCTCTGCCCGCGCAGGTCGCAGCTCATCCAGCCCCTGACCCGGTACTGTCCGCGGCAGTTGAGGCTGCTCCCACCATCGATTTCTTCCACGACGTGGTTTGCGGCTGGTGTTATGTGATGTCACCACGCCTGCGCCAGGTGGCCGGCGAGCTGGGCCTGCGCGTACGTCAGCGCAGCTTTGTGCTGCAAGCCTCCCGCGCCGAGATGGTGGCAAGGTTTGGCTCCATGGTGCAGGCCAAGCAGATCATTCTTGGGCACTGGGAGGCCTGCGCACGGCATGACGATACGCAGCGCATCGACATCGAAGGCATGCGCCGCGAAACCTTTGAGTACCCCAGTGGCCTGGCCGGCGCACTGGCCTGCCAGGCTGCCCAGATCCTGGAGGGCGACGAGGCCCACTGGAATCTGTTCGATGCCATACAGCACGCCCATATGAGTGCCCATCGCAACATAGGCGACGCCGAGGTGCTGCTGGACATTGCCACGCACACCGGCTTCGAGCGCAATGCGTTTGCACGCTGCATGGAAAGCACCGAGGCCTTGAACATGGTTCACCAGGACATCGCACTGGCTCAGCACCTGGGCCTGCGCAGCATTCCCACCTTGATCGCCCAGGGCCTGCCACCGCTGCAGACCCAGCCCCTGAACATGCTGCGTGAACGGCTGCGCGCCCTGGTGGGCTAAGCCATTTCCTCTCACTTTTTCACTGGCGCCGAAAGGCGCACCGCTTCTTAGGAAACACTCATGAACTTCTCTTTCCGCGCCGGTGTCCGGCGCTTGCCCACCCTGTTGCTCGCGATGGCAGCAGCGTTCTCCGGCCTGGCTCATGCCCACGGTGGCCACACGTTCCCGGCCGGTGCCGGCCAGGATGTGGGCACCAGCCCCTGGGGGCCGGGCGACGAGATCGGCCGCCTGAACCTGATAACGCCCGCCTCGCGCGCTGCCATCCTGCAGCGCATCGCAGGTGGCCAGGTCTATGACCTCGCCACCGAGTACTACGTGGGCATGCCCAGCTGGCAGGACGCCGGCGATCCGCACTACCAGTTCTGGATGACGCACACGCCACGCGGCACCGTGGTGGACGACCCCATGAACGTGGGCAAGAACATGAACGCCACGCGCAGCTACACGGGCACGGCGTTCTCCATGTACAGCCATACGGGCACGCACATCGACGCACTCAACCACTTCGGCATACGCGGCAGGATCTGGAACGGCTTCAGCGCCGACGAGCATCTGGGCGACCGCGGCTGGCAGCGCACAGGCATAGAGAAATTCCCGCCACTGGTGGCGCGCGGCGTGCTGATTGACGTGGCTGCGGCCAAGGGCCTGGACATGCTGCCCGACCAGTACCGGATCACGCGCCAGGACCTCAAGGACGCGCTGGAACGCCAGAACGTGACGCTGCAGAAGGGCGATGTCGTGCTGATTCGCACGGGACGCATGAAGCTCTACGAGCAACCCCAGGCCTATATGGCCAAACCGCCAGGGCTGGGCCTGGATGCCGCACACTTTCTGGCCGAGGATGCCGGCGCCATGATTGTCGGCGCTGACAACCTGAGCCTGGAGACTTTCCCCTCAGAAGTGGACGATGACTATGTGCCGCTGCACAGCTACCTGCTGGCCCAGCAAGGCATTCCCATCATGGAATTGGTGGCCCTGGACGGGCTCTCGCGCGACAAGGTCTATGAGTTCGCCTTCATAGGAAACCCGTTGAAGATCCGAGGCGGCGACGCCGCGCCGCTGCGCCCGATTGCCATTCCGGTGCGCTGAGTGCGGCACTTCACGCGGCCCGTGCCGGACCTGCCCCTGCAGTGCCAGTCGCGCAGCGATGCGGGAGTGGCGCAGGCACCCGGTGCCTCAGGGGGTCAGAAAAACAGTGTCCGCACCCAGGGAGCTGCCAGCACGTTGACGGCACCGGCAATCATCATCACCAGCGATGCCATCACGGCCTGCACCTCGCCGGCCTGGCGCGCCCTGGCCACGCCGCTGCCATGGGCGGCTCCGCCCCAGCTGGCGCCCGTGGCCAGCTTGCTGCGGATGCGGGGCAGCACACGCAGCACGGTCTCGCCCAGCAGCATGGCACTGACACCGGTCAACAGCACGAACAGCGCCGCCAGATCGGTGGGGCCACCCAGCACTTTCTCGGCCTCGATCGCAAACGGTGTCGTGATGCTGCGCACGGCCAGGCCTTTTTGCAGCGCCTCGGACAGGCCGAACATATCGGCAAACGCAATGGTGGTGGAGATGGACACCAGGCTGGCCACAACCACGCCGGTGGCAATCGACATCCAGTGCTTGCGCAGAAGCTTGCGGTTCTCGTACAGAGGCAGTGCAAATGCCACCGTGGTGGGGCCCAGCAGCCAGACCAGCCAGTGTGTCTGGGCGATGTACTGCGGGTAGCTGACATGGGTCAGCAGCGACAGGCCGATCAGCACCATGGGAGTGGCGACTATGGGCATCAGCAACGGGTGGGGATGCTTGCGATACAGGCGCTTGTTGACCCAGTAGCAGGCCACGGTGGCCAGCAGCGACAGCAGGCCGATGACTTCATTCGACAGCATGGCTTACTCCTCATCCAGGGCAGAGGTATCGCGGCTGGACTTGCGCCTTGCCAGCCACAGCTCGAAGCGGTAGACACGATCGACTGCCAGTGCGGTCACGGCCATCACGCAGGCTGTGCTGGCCACGATGACGGCCAGAATGCGCAAGCCCTGATGGCGGATCAGATCGGGGTATTCGGTGACCACCAGCATGGCGGGCACGAAGAACAGCAGCATCTCGGCCAGCAGCCAGTTGGTGCCGCTTTGCAGCCAGCGTGCCTTGACCAGGCCCGAAAAAAGGCCCACGGCCAGCAGGCCGAAACCGATCAGGCCGGCGGGCATGCTCCAGCCGAAATGCTGGCGCAGCACATCCATGGCAATCCAGATGGCGCTGAGCAGGCACACTTGCAGCACGGCCTTGAGCAGTGGCCAGAGTGTCTGGGCGAAAGAATGGCTGCCGCCCTGGGCGCGAGGAGCGACAGCTTCCGTAATCTGTGACATGGGTGAATTCTAGGGTTTTTACCTATATTCATAAAATGACTTATTTTCATTTTTTCCATGCGTAAAAGGAATTGTCATGGACTTGCGCGCCCTGCGCTATTTCATCGAGGTTGTGCGCCAGAACGGCTTCACCCGCGCGGCCGACACCCTGCATGTGACCCAGCCCACCATCAGCAAGATGGTCAAGGCGCTGGAAGATGAATTCGGTGGCCGCCTGCTGCTGCGCGAGGGGCGGGGCGTGCAGCTCACCGATGCCGGCCAGGTGGTCTATGACCGCGGGATGGAGATTCTCGAGCAGGCCCAGCTGCTGCGCCGCCAGGTGGCCGAGGTCGACCACATCACGCGCGGCGAGCTGTCCCTGGGCATCATGCCCACCACGGGCCATTACATGGCGCCGGTGATCGCGCTGTTCCAGCAGCGCTATCCGGGTGTGAACCTGCAGGTCAACGAGCAGGGGGCGCGTGCCCAGTACCAACTGATTCAGGAAGGCAAGCTGGACATGGCGCTGGGCTTGTTCGCGGCCCCCGATCCGGCGCTGGAGCGCTACACCGTGGCGCGCCAGAAGACGCGCGTGGTGCTGCCCGCCCGGCAGGTGGCAGATCCGGGCCAACCCATGCGCTGGAGGGATCTGCGCGACCTGCCGTTTGTGCTCTACACCTCGGACTTTGCTCTGCACGAGCATGTGCTGCAGCAATGCGAGGCGGCTGGCTTCACGCCACAGGTCAAGCTGCAGACGCGCTACTGGGATTTCATAGGCCATCTGGTCGCGGCCCAGGTGGGCGTGGCTGTGATGTTCGAGCATGTCATCGCCCGCTATGACCCGCTGCGTGTGGCCAGCCGCCCGCTGGTGGAGCCCGAGATCCCCTGGGATGTGGCGCTGATGTGGCGGCCCGGCTACCTGTCGCGTGCGGCCCAGGCCTGGCTGAACTGCGTGCGTGAGGTGTATCCACAGCCGCTCCTCGGTGCTGCTGTTCCGGATTTTCAAAACTGATAGCTGTTTTCCATTGTCCAGTAAGCGATACAAGGCTTTTTGATGCTTGATGCTAGTCCAGGTCTTTGTTGCTAAGCTTGTTGCCATGCCCCGCCCGTTCTCTTCCAATCGCTCCAGCAACTTGCGCCGCAGCACCGTGGTGCGCCAGCCCGCGCCCCGGCCTGAAGTCACGCGTCTGCTGTGCTTTCACAAGCCTTATGGAGTGCTCAGCCAGTTCACGCCCGAGGGCAAATGGCAGGGCCTCAAGGACTGGATCGATGTGCCTGGTGTCTATGTGGCGGGCAGGCTCGATGCCGACAGTGAAGGCTTGCTGCTGCTGACCAATGACGGCCAGTTGCAGGCCCGCATTGCCGATCCGCGCCACAAGATGGAGAAGACCTACTGGGTGCAGGTCGAAGGCATGCCTGACGAGGCCGCTTTGCAGCGCCTGCGCGACGGCGTGGAATTGAGCGACGGCAAGACACTGCCCGCCAAGGCCCGCCTGATAGAACCCCAGCCTCTGATGTGGCCGCGCAACCCGCCGATTCGCGTGCGCCAGAACATTCCCGATTGCTGGATCGAGCTCATCATCCGCGAGGGCAGGAACCGCCAGGTGCGCCGCATGACGGCAGCCGTCGGCCACCCCACGCTGAGGCTGGTGCGCATGGCCGTGGGGCCTTATTCGATTGAAGGGCTGGAGCCCGGCCAGTGGCTGGATGTGTTGCCGCTCAGTGGTTCCTAGCGCAAAGTATCGAGCCGCTGCAGCTCATCTTCATCTTCCGGCAGGGCTGCTGCCTGCCAGCGCGGCAGAGCCGGCCAGGGGCGAAAGCGAATCCAGCCCACTTGCACCTCCTGTAGATTGCCCCGCAGCAATCGAAGAGCGGTCGCCAGCTCGGATTGGCGAGTCCGCACGCATTCGCGCAGCGATTGCATGGCTTGCTGGCCACGCCCGAAAAAGCGCTGTCTGCCCAACCAATCGGGGGACGGTTGACATTGGGCATAGGCCAGAGGCAGGCTGCTGGCCTCTCCTTCCACCACGGAAATCAGGGCTTGCAGATGCATGTTGAGTTGCTCCTGCGGCATCAGGCCCGCCAGTTGCAACTCCAGCGCATCCTCATGAAAACGATAGCGTGCGGGCAGGGCGGCGCTCAGGGTATAGCTGCCGCCGCTGCGCGAGCGGGCTCGGTGACTCAGGATGCGGCTGCCTTGCTCCAGCATCGGGCGGACCAACTGCAACAAGGCCTGCTGGTGCTCGGCATCGTTGTGCTTCAGGGGGATGCGCAATTGCGTGCTGTCATAGCCCCGCCATTGCTCGCGCCAGACCATCCAGCCCGCCGTATGCGGTACGAAGAAAATCAGGGTGATCAGGGACAGCATGGGCACAATGCCCGCCGCCAGCGACCAGGCGGCCCTGATCTTGGCAGCGGCAGCGGCCTCCTCACCCAGGCTGACTAGATTGCCGCTCAGTTTGATGAGGGTGGCAAGACTGATGGCAAATACCAGACCACAGATCAGAGAAAGCAGCTCGGGCGAGTAAAGGCTGTCGGGCAGATGAATCAGGGTGGCCAGTGCGGCGGCGCATCCCAGCAGAACCACGGCTGCGGACAGCAGATAAAACAGGGCGCAAGGGGCCTGCTGCTGGACATCGAGAGCCGGGTTCTGCTCCAGCTCGCGCAGCAACTGCCTGCGGCGCCACCAGCGCAGCGGTTGCCAGAGCAGGGCGCTGACCGCCAGGCCGGCGAGCATGCTGATGAACAGCGCCGAAAAAGCCCATAGCAGCAAGGCTGCCATCAGCAAGATACCCAGTCCGACCAGCCAGCTCATGCCCGCGATTGTCCTTTTGAATTGATAGCTGCTTGTGTTTGATGGACAAGCAATCTAGCCTGTTGTGAATGAAAAATCGCGCTGCCTGCAATCGCAGGTCAGCGCGATGGTTTGATGCTACAGGTTCAGCTGCAGCTCTTGTTGTTGGCGCCATGCATGCCGGCGGCCTTGGCATCGGCCTCGCTCATGTACTTGCCGTTCTTGGTGGTGCCGTAAAAGCGGGTGCCGTGGCAGTGGTAGATCTTGCTGTCCTCATTGGCCCAGACCTTGCCTGCACCGCCGCCAGGTGCGGCGGTCGAGGCCGGCTTGGCGCCTGCAGCAGCCTTGGCAGTGGCCTGCTGATCAATGCCCTTGCGGCCCGAGCAAGCTCCCTTGGAGGACGCCGCGCTCATGGTGGAGCCATCCTTGCAGACAAAGGTCTGCATGTCCGCCTTGGCAGCAGCAGGGGCCGGCGCAGCCTTTGCTGCGGGTTCTACCGCCGGCTTGACGGGCATGGGGGCTGTTTTGGCGGCCGGTGCGGCAGGCGCCGCTGCCGGTGCCTGAGCAAGGCTCGCCCATGAGCTGCTGACCAGGGCTGAAGCCAGGCAAATTTTCCATAAATTGCGCATACGAACTCCCTCCAATAGATGTGATGTCACAAGGCGTGACAGGCGCATGCTGCTACGGAAGACCTGATTCCGCAAGCTTCGGCCGTCAGGCTTCAGGTCCCGCTGACATAGGGGTTCAGCTTGCGCTCGCGGCCAAAGCTGCTTTCCGGGCCATGCCCGGGGATGAAGATCGTCTGGTCACCCATGGGCCACAGGCGCTGAACGATGGAGTCGATCAGCTGCTGATGATTGCCCTGCGGGAAGTCCGTGCGGCCTATGCTGCCGGCAAACAGCACATCGCCGACAAAGGCGCGGTCGATCTGCGGTGAGTGGAAGACCACATGGCCGGGCGTGTGACCTGGGCAGTGGCGCACGTTCAGCGTTTCCTGGCCGATGCTCACGGTGTCGCCGTCATGCAGCCAGCGCGTGGGCACAAAAGGCTCGGAATGGGGAAAGCCGAACATGGCGCCCTGCTGGGGTAGACCGTCGATCCAGAACTGGTCGCCCTCATGCGGGCCAATGATGGGTAGCTCGTACTTGGCCGCCAGCTCGCTGGTGCCGCCCGCGTGGTCGATATGGGCGTGGGTGATCCAGATGGCCTTGAGATTCAGGCCCAGGCGTTCCACCTCCCACTCGATCTGCTCGATATCTCCGCCGGGGTCGATGACGGCCGCATCCATGGTCTGGTCGCACCAGACGAGAGAGCAGTTCTGTTGAAAGGCTGTGACGGGGACAGTGTGATATTGCAACATGGGTGACTTGTATTTTTCGGGCGTTTGCGTAGTCTCGCGGGCTGCGAACCCCGCAAGCATGACACGGCATGACACGCGCATCAAAAATGCCCGCTCAGATTCTGGCGTCATCCCTCATTTGAGCTAGCATGGATGCGAGTGCCCCATTTTGGTGCGGGCTGCTAAAACGTATTTGTGCTGCAAGGCAGCGGGCATTCGCTTCATGGGAGGCGCCCCGACACAGTTTCAAGATCGTTCAGGCCGTGCCAATGCCCATGCAAGCAAGTTCCTCCTGCGGTAGGAATGGTTGGGGGGCGGGTCGGCCTGAAGGGAACCAGTTTTTAAACTCCAGGAGACTCCTCATGTCTACCTCTTCCAACCCGCCGACCGACGCCCAGCGTAGTGACGCCCAGCGTGGCAACGCCCAACGCATCGGCATCCCACGGGAAACCTTCCCGCTGGAAAAGCGCGTGGCCACCGTGCCCGATGTGGTTGAAAAACTCATCAAGTTGGGTTTTTCGGTCGCCATCGAATCGGGCGCCGGCGATGCCGCCAACTTCAGCGATGACGCTTATCGCGCAGTGGGTGCCGAGGTGCTGCCCAACGCTGCGGCGGTCTGGGCTGCCGCCGACATCATCTTCAAGGTGCGCCCGCCCACCCCGCAAGAAGTCGCGCTGATGCGCGAAGGCCAGATCCTGATCGACTTCATCTGGCCGGCCCAGAATCCCGACCTGATGCAGCAACTGGCTGCCAGGAAGGTGACGGTGCTGGCGATCGACTCGCTGCCCCGGACATTGAGCCGCGCGCAGAAGATGGATGCACTGACCTCCATGGCCGGTGTTTCGGGTTACCGCGCCGTGATCGAGGCCGCCAACGCCTTCGGCCGCTATTTCAACGGCCAGATCACGGCCGCAGGCAAGGTGCCGCCAGCCAAGGTCTTCATTGCCGGCGCAGGTGTGGCCGGTCTGTCGGCCATTGGCACGGCCGCCAATCTGGGCGCCATCGTGCGCGCCAACGACACGCGCGCCGAAGTGGCCGATCAGGTCACATCGCTGGGCGGTGAGTTCGTCAAGGTCGACTACGAAGAGGACGGTGCTGGCGGCGGCGGCTATGCCAAGGTGATGAGCGAGGGCTTCCAGGCTGCGCAGCGCCAGATGTATGCCCAGCAGGCCAGGGAGGCCGACATCATCATCACCACCGCGCTGATCCCCGGCAAACCGGCGCCCAAGCTGATCACGGCCGAGATGGTGCAGAGCATGAAGCCCGGCAGCGTGATCGTCGACATGGCGGCCGAGCAGGGCGGCAACTGCGAGCTGACCGTTCCCAACGAGGCTGTGGTGCGCCACGGCGTGACCATCATCGGCTACACCGACCTCGCATCGCGCCTGGCCAAGCAGTCGTCCACGCTGTACGCCACCAACCTGCTGCGCCTGACGGAAGAGCTGTGCAAGGCCAAGGATGGCGTCGCCGTGGTGAATATGGAAGACGATGCGATTCGCGGCCTGACCGTGGTCAAGGACGGCGAAATCACCTGGCCTGCCCCGCCCCTTGCCCAGGCACCCAAGCCAGCCCCCAAACCGGCCGCGGCTGTGGTGGAACAGAAGAAAAGCGGTCATGGCCATGGCGCTGCCGGCCCGCTGCCTGCCAAGACCTTGGCCATTATTTTTGCGATTGCCGCCCTGGCCTTCTGGTTCATCGGTGCCTACGCGCCGGCGGCCTTCCTGGGCCACTTCACGGTGTTCGTGCTGGCCTGCTTCATCGGCTACATGGTGGTGTGGAATGTGACACCGGCCTTGCACACGCCGCTGATGAGCGTGACCAACGCCATCTCCAGCATCATCGCCATTGGCGCTCTGGTGCAGATTGCACCGCCGGGAACGGCGGGTACCGCTCGCCCTGATGACTTGATTCGTTGGCTGGCCTTTGCAGCGCTTGTGCTGACTGCCATCAATATGTTTGGCGGCTTTGCCGTGACACGTCGCATGCTGGCCATGTTCCGCAAATAAGAAGAACGAGCACAAGAGAGAAACATCATGTCCCAAAGTCTCGCAACGGTGGCCTATCTGGGGGCTGCCATTTTGTTCATCCTCAGCCTCGGTGGCCTGTCCAACCCCGAAACCTCGCGCCGCGGCAATCTGTTCGGCATGGTCGGCATGGCGCTGGCCGTGCTGGCCACCGTGTTCGGCCCGCGCGTCGATGCCGGCGGCATCGCCTGGATCGTCGGCGCGCTGGTGGTCGGTGGCGGTATCGGCCTGTATGCGGCCAAGGTCGTCAAGATGACCCAGATGCCCGAGCTGGTCGCCCTCATGCACAGCCTGGTCGGCCTGGCCGCCTGTCTGGTGGGCTTTGCCAGCTATGTCGATACCTCCATCGAGCTCGCCGGCGCAGAAAAAGCCATTCACGAGGTGGAAATCTACGTGGGCATCCTGATCGGTGCCGTCACCTTCTCGGGCTCGCTGATAGCCTTCGGCAAGCTCAACGGCAGGATAGGCGGCAAGCCGCTGCTGCTGCCCGCACGCCACTGGCTCAATCTGCTCGCGCTGCTGGTGGTGATCTGGTTCGGGCGCGAGTTTCTGCATGCCCAAACCGTGGCTGACGGCATGTTGCCGCTGATCGTGATGAGCGTCATTGCGCTGCTGTTCGGCGTGCACATGGTCATGGCCATTGGTGGAGCCGACATGCCCGTGGTGGTGTCCATGCTCAACAGCTACTCGGGCTGGGCGGCTGCGGCGACCGGCTTCATGCTGGGCAATGACCTGTTGATCGTCACCGGCGCGCTGGTGGGCTCCTCGGGTGCGATCCTGAGCTACATCATGTGCCAGGCCATGAACCGCAACTTCATCAGCGTGATTGCGGGCGGCTTCGGCTCCGGCGCTCCCGCCAAGAAAGGCGATGCTTCTGCGGCTGCCGAGCCCCAGGGCGAAGTGGCGCCCGTCAGTGCAGCCGAGACCGCCGAGATGCTGCGCGAAGCCAAGAGCGCCATCATCGTGCCCGGCTACGGCATGGCCGTGGCCCAGGCCCAGCACACCGTCAATGAAATCACCCGGACCCTGCGCGAGCAGGGTGTGGATGTGCGCTTTGCCATCCACCCGGTGGCGGGCCGCATGCCCGGCCACATGAACGTGCTGCTGGCCGAGGCCAAGGTGCCTTACGACATCGTGATGGAGATGGACGAGATCAACGAAGACTTCCCCGAGACCGACGTGGCCATCGTCATCGGCGCGAACGACATCGTCAATCCGGCAGCCCAGGACGATCCCGAGAGCCCCATCGCCGGCATGCCGGTGCTGGAAGTCTGGAAGGCCAAGACTTCCATCGTGATGAAGCGCTCCATGGCCTCCGGTTATGCGGGCGTGGACAATCCGCTGTTCTACAAGGACAACAACCGCATGCTGTTTGGCGATGCCAAGAAGATGCTGGACGAGGTGCTGGGGGCACTGAAGAGCTGATGAGATGGAGTGGCCTCTGCTGAGGCGCTCTGCCCCCTCTGCCGCCTTGCTTTGCAATGCGGGAGCCCGGTGTCCCGGGTTGTGGCATATGCCTGTTCTTGAAATGCCTGCGGTTTTCGGCCGCAGGCATTTTTGCTGTCAGAGATGCTGAACGGCGATTTCACCGAGCAGCACGGCGGCAATCACCAGCATCAGCGTGCCAGACAGGCGCGAGACGGCAAGCGCGGCGGCAGGCCGCGAGCGCAGCACGCTTTGGGAGCTCCAGCCCACGCCGAAGTAGACCACGGCGCAACTGGCTGCATGGACCGCGCCCAGAGCCATGATTTGCGCAAACACCGGCCAGCTCTCGGCAGGCCGCACAAACTGCGGCAGCAAGGCCAGCAACAGCAACAGCTGCTTGGGGTTGAGGCCGCTGACGCTGGCTCCCTTGACCGTCCAGTGCCAGCGCGTGCCGCTCTCGGCGTCGCCGGCGCTGCCTATGGCTGCCGGGCTGCGCCACAGGCCCACGCCCATCCAGGCCAGGTAGAGCGCGCCGGTGGCAGTCAAGGCGGTGAGCAGGGCCGGGTTGCGCGCCACCAGGGCGCCCACGCCCGCAGCCACGGCCAGCGTGGCCAGCAGCGCGCCGCAGGCCAGGCCCAGCGTGGCGGGCAGCACCAGCCGCCGGCCACGCAGACCGGCCGAGATCACATAGGCCCAGTCGGCCCCGGGCGTGAGCACCAGAAGAAAGGAGACGGCCCAGAAGGCGGTCAAGGCGGCGTAGGACACGAAATTCCCTCGAAAAGCGTTGATGCCGAGAGAATATGGAAGAGGAGAGAGAATGTGCTCTCAATATTCGCCGCCTATCGGCTTGAAATTGGAAGAAACTGCCTCGTGAACTCGCTGGATCGAAAAATTCTTGCTGCGCTCGAAAACAATGGCCGCCTCACGGTGACCGAGCTGGCCGAGCAGGTGGGCCTGAGCCTGTCGCCCTGCCACCGGCGTGTGCGTGCGCTGGAGGAATCGGGCGTGATTCGCGGCTACCGCGCCGAGCTGGACCCCGCGGCGCTGGGGCTGGATTTCTCGTCCCTGGTCTTTGTCACGCTCAAGGACAGCAAGTCCGTGCCTGCGTTCGAGGACGCCGTGGCCCGGCTCGACAATGTGGTGCAGGCCCAGCGCCTGTTCGGTGATCCCGACTATCTGCTGCAGGTCGTGGTGCGCGATCTGCCTGCCTACCAGCGGCTTTATGACGAGCAGCTGACCCGGCTGCCCGGCGTGCTGCGCATGACTTCCACGCTGGTGATGAAGCATGTGGTGAGCAACAGGCCGCTGACGTCTGCGATGGAATAAGCCATGAAAAAAGCGCCCGTGACGTGAATCACAGGCGCTTTGGTGTTGCCGATGGCGCTCCTTATTTAGGAGCTTTTGGCGCTTTACTATCAATGCTTTTGATTTGAAATCAATTCAGAAGCTATATTTGTAAAGCACTTGATGCTCCTGAATCGGGAGCATTGGAGCTCAGGAGCCCAGCTTGAGCGAGCCCTTCATGAGGGCCGAGTGACCGGGGAAGGAACAGAAGAAGGCATAGTCAGTGCCAGCCTTGAGCTTGCTCGCATCGATGTCGAACTTGGTAGTCTCGCCGCCACCGATCACCTTGGAGTGAGCCAGCACGCGTGCATCGCCGGCCTTCACATAGTCGGCGCCAGCACCAGCGGCCATGCCATCGGTGATCACGGCCTGCATGTCGGCAGCGGTGCTGACCACGATGTTGTGGCCCATGGCGGTCTTGGGCATCTTGCCCACATGCTTGAGAGTCACGCTGAACTTCTTGCAGGACTTGGGCACATCGATGCTTTTGACATTGAACTGCATGGCATCGTTGCTTTCAACGACGGCTTCGCAGCCTGCCGCCATGGCGGGTGCGCTCAGGGCACCGACTGCACACAGGGCCAGGGTCATCAGGATCTTCTTCATTGGCTATTCCTTTTCCTAAAAGCGAAACGGGAACCGCTGTGGCCTTGTCGCCCTCCAGGTTCCGCAGTTCATTCTTTCGGAAACCTGCCCAGCCGGCTCAGTACAACTCATGCTCGCATGGGTTGTACTGTTGCACCTTGCGCTAACTCAATTCGCCGAGCATGCGTGCGTTCACTGCCTTGCAGGTCGCTGCCGGCGTTGCTTGCGCGCTTCAGATCGCCATGTCGTAACCAATGGTGATGGGCGCGTGGTCCGAGAACTTCTCGCCCTTGTAGATGGACTCGGTTCGCGCCAGGGCCGCGATCGCCGGTGTGGCCAGGTGGTAGTCCAGTCGCCATCCCACGTTGTTGGCATAGGCCTGGCCCCGATTGCTCCACCATGTGTAGCAGGCATCCGTGGTGTCGGGCTGAAGCTGACGATAGACGTCGACCAGACCGCCGCTGGCCTCGGTCTTGTGCAGCAACTTGCTCATCCAGTCGCGCTCTTCGGGCAGGAAGCCGCTGTTTTTCTGGTTGCCGCGCCAGTTCTTCAGGTCTTCCTTCTGGTGCGCGATATTGATATCGCCGCAGAGCACGAAGTCGCGCTCGGCCTTGAGGTGCATCAGGTGGCTGTGCATCTTGGCGAGAAAGCGGAACTTGGCCTCCTGGCGCAACTCGCCCGAGCTGCCGCTGGGAAAGTAGGCGCTGATGACGGAGAACTTGCGGCCTGGCGTGTCGAAGCGGGTTTCGACATAGCGGCCCTCGGCGTCGAACTCTTCGATATCGAAGCCCACGACCACATCGCTGGGCTCGTGGCGGGTATAGACGCCCACGCCCGAATAGCCCTTCTTCTCGGCAAAGTGGAAGTAGCCCTTCATGCCGGCCAACACCTCGAAGCGCCCGGCCATATCCGAAGCCTGGGCCTTGATTTCCTGGACGCAAATACAATCCGGCGCAGTGGCTTCGATCCAGGCTTCGGCGCCTTTGGTCGTGGCAGAGCGGATACCGTTGAGGTTGAGGCTGGTTAATTTGAACAAGGATGAATCCATGGTGGTGAGTGAGAAGCCAATGGGCGGTGCAGACCGTCTGGCGCAGGATTTTGTGCAGTTTGCCGTCGATGCGGGCGTGCTGCGTTTTGGTGAATTCAAGACCAAGGCCGGGCGCATCAGCCCGTACTTCTTCAATGCCGGCCTGTTCGACGATGGCGCCAAGATGGCCCGTCTTTCCGAATTCTATGCAAAAGCCATTCTGGCCAGCGGCATGGAGTTTGATATGGTCTTCGGGCCTGCCTACAAGGGCATCCCTTTGGCAGCCACGGTTGCGGTGGAACTGGCGCGGCAGGGCAAGAACGTACCCTTTGCCTACAACCGCAAGGAAGCCAAGGACCACGGTGAAGGCGGTACTTTGGTGGGCGCTCCCCTCAAGGGCCGCGTGCTCATCATTGACGACGTGATGTCGGCCGGTACGGCCGCGCGCGAGTCGATTGCTATCATCAAGGCGGCCGGTGCCGAGCCGCATGCCGTGGCTATCGCTCTGGATCGTCAGGAAATGGCGACAGAGAATGGCCAGGACGTGCCGCACAGCGCCGTGCAATATGTGCGCAATCAACTGGGCATGCAGGTCTGTGCGATTGCCAAGCTGGCAGATCTGTTGCTTTATCTCGAGCAGCAGGGCGGGGATGCCGGCCGCGAGCATCATGAGCGCGTGCTGGCCTACCGTCAGCGTTATGGTGTTGAAGACAAGGAATAAACACGCAAATGAAGCAGGCCTTGCATGCAAAACTGAGTTTGTATGTGGTAGCTACCGTCTGGGCAGGCGCCATGCCGGCTCAAGCCCAGGCCCCAGCCAATAGCGGCGGTATCTACGCCTGCACGGATGCCAATGGGCGGCGCATCACGGCCGACAGACCTATTGCCTCCTGCGTCGATCGCGAGCAGCGTGTGCTTGGTACCACGGGCGTCGAGTTGCGCCGCGTGGGCCCCACGCTGACCGATCAGGAGCGCAGTGCACAGGAGGCCAAGCGCCGCCAGGACCAGGCCGAGCAGCAACGCCTGCGTGAGGAGCGCTCGCGTGACCGCGCGATGCTGGCGCGCTTCCCCAATCAGGGCGTGCATGACGCCGCCAGAGCCGAGGCCATTGCCCAGGTCAACGATGTGATCGGCGTGGCCCAGCAGCGCCAGGTCGATCTCAAGGAACGCCGCCGCAAGCTCAATACCGAGCTGGAGTTCTATCAGAACGACCCGAAGAAGGCTCCCGCCAATCTGCGCCGCCAGCTGGACGACAACACGGAATCTCAGGCCGAGCAGCAGCGCTTCATCAAGCAGCAGGAAGAGGAAAAGCAGCGCATCAACCAGCGCTTCGATGCCGAGCTGCAGCAGCTGCGCAAACTATGGGCTGATCTGCAGCCGGCCGCAACGCGCTCGCACTGACGGCTGTGCCTTCAGTCTTCGTGGCCGTCTTTGTGCATGGCCATGACCCGACCCAGCAGCAGGGTCGCAATCCAGGCCACTCCGGCGATGATCAAGGGCATCTGCACCAGCAACGGTGCCTGAGCCATGAGCATCAGCGCATCGGCTTGCCACAGCGCCCCATAACCCTTGAACAAGCCATAGGCCAGCCATAGCAGCAGGCCTGCGCTGGCAATGGCGGCCATGCTGCGCATATTGCGGCCGTCACGGCTGCCTGCGGGGATGCGCAGGGCGGTACGCCATAGCCAGCCCACGGCGGCCAGTACCAGCAGCACGCAGGCCGCAACGGACAGCGGCATCCACAACGAAAGAGGAATCAGCGACATGGCGCCGCACTTTAGCCCAGTTGATCCCTGGATGAAAAAGAAAATGCCCACCGAAGTGGGCATGCATGAAGGGGCTTGTCAGCGGCTCAGTTTGCGCGCCAGACCACATGGTGGCCCGGCACGGACTGAATGCCCAGCACGGTGGCGTGGTGGGCGAGCAGCTCTTCGAAGGTCTTGGTGATTTCGCTGCTGGCAGTGCTGCCTTCATATTCCGTGGCCACCTGTGTCGCGGTAAAGGAACTGGCTCCAAAGCTTTGCACGATGTTGCGCAGCTTGTCGAGGTTTGGGGTGAACACGGCGTCCATGGCAGCAACTCCTTTTCGGGCAATCAAACCAGTACTGCCCATAGTTTATCCAGCAGCCCAGGTCAGGCAAGAGGGCCTTTGCCCGCATGGCTATTGATTGATGGAGAGCAAGGTGCGAATCACGTCGGAGCGCGTGATGACGCCGACCAGGGTCTTGCCTCGCAGCACGGCAATGAACTGCACGCTGTGCGATGCCAGCTCGTGCAGCAGATCGCCCATGGGTGTGTCTTCCTGCACGCTCATCTCTGGTGCGCGCATCAGTTCCTGGGCTACGGATTGCACCTTGGATGGCCGGCTGCGCAGGCGCTGCCAGAGGTTTTGCTGCAGGCGCGCGCGGTGATCCTGCCAGAGCCAGTCGAACAGGTCGGCGCGCAGCACGCGGCCAATCAGCTCACCTTGCGCATCGACCACGGGAAGGCTTTTGATCAGATGGCGGTGAAACAGCTCGGCGACCTCTTCGAGCGGAGTCTGAGGGCTCACGGTCAGGAGCTTGGCGGACATGACGGTGCCGCAGTTCACGCTGGACAGCCGGCGCTTGATGGCTTCCTCCTCGGCGGCGGCCAGCAGCTCGCCCAGATCCTCGGGTGTCAGGTTGTAGCTTTGCTCGAAGCGCTGCAACAGCTGCTCCAGATCCTGCTCGCTCAGCGCCAGGCGCGTGGTGGGGCGCTGGGTCTTGGCCGCTTGATGCGGCTGGTGCAGGTAGGGACGGCCGCAGGCGCGGTGGTAGAGCACTCCGACTGCTGCAAGGACGCCTGAGAGCACGGCCATGGGAATCAGCAGATGCCAGCCCAGTGGCGCCATCTGGGCCGCAGCCAGTACCGTCAGCAAGGCCACGGCGCCACCCGGCGGGTGCAGGGCACGCAGCAGCAGCATCAGGGCAATGGCTCCTGCCACGGCCAGCGCGGCCAGCGAGGTCTGGGACAGCGTGGGAAACGCCCAGAGCAGCAGCAAGGTATAGAGCGCAGGCACGGTGTTGCCGACGACACAGTTCCAGGGCTGGGCCAGCGGGCTGCTGGGCACGGCGAAGACCAGCACGGCGGTGGCGCCCAGCGGTGCGAACAGGAACAGGGTGTTGGGAAAGAAATGCTCGACCAGCCCCACCAGAATGCCGGCCAGCGCCAGACCCAGGCCTGCGCCGATGCTGGCGCGGATCAGCTCTTTCCAAGAAGGGCGCGAGGCCACCGGCCCCAGGCGCTGCCACATTGTTTGCATGACGGACATAGGCTCAGGCTACGGGGCGCAAATTTGATAGCTGCTCCCGCAATGTTGTATTGATTAATGCGGCAATTCTGTCAAAAAAAGCTCCACAGGGTGAGTTGTGGAGCTTTGGCGGGATTGGCACCGCTTCAGGCGGTTGCGGCGGCTTGAACGGCTCCGGCACTCAGCATTTCGGCCAGCTGCTTGCGGCCCGAGGGCTGCTCGCGCTCGCGCAGATCGTCGGGCAGAGTGGCTGCATCGGCGCGGCGGCCCACGGCGATCACGCATTCGGGCACCAGATGCTCGGGCAGGTTCAGCACCTTGCGGGCTTCATCGGCAGAGAAGCCGCCCATGGCGTGGGTGGCCAGACCCATGGCATGGGCCTGCAGCGCCAGATAGCCCCAGGCGCAGCCCGCGTCGAAGCTGTGCTTGGCGGCGGAAGCCTGCCTGTCCGACAGCAGCACGATCAGCGCGCCGCCATTCAGGCACCAGCGGCGGTTGGCTTCGTTGGGGATCTGCGAGAACGCCTGCCAGTTCGCGTCATCGCGCAGGGCGTAGGCAAAGTGCCAGGGCTGCTTGTTGCTGGCCGAAGGCGCCCAGCGGGCGGCTTCCACCAGCTGCTCGATCTGGGCAGCGCTCAGTGCTTCAGGCACAAAGGCGCGCGGCGACATGCGCTCGATGAATTGCGTGTGGACGGGGACGGTACTGCTACGGGTGGTGCTCATGGTGATATCGCTGAACTGAAAAGAAAAGGGCCCGCCTACTGTACAGAGGCGGGCCCGAAACCATAGCGCAAGCTCCGGCCTTTGTGCCGGAGCCGGAAAATCAGGACTTCTGACCCGATTGCGCGCCGATACCGCGCAAATGGCGCTCCATGCGGAACATCACCAGCGCCATCATCACCATCACCAGGCAGGAAATCAGCAGCGTGGCAAAAGCCGTGTCCATGCCCAGAAACTCCCACTTTTCCTCATCGGGGTTGTCGCCGCGCAGCTTGGCGGCCGTGCGGTCGAACGACAGTGTGTAGTTGGTCAGCAAGGTGTTGACGATCTGCGGGGCGGACTGCTGCTGCAGCTTCTTAGTCAGGCTTTCGTTGCCCAGCACCTTCTCCAGCGCTACGGGCAGCCCCTTGATGTAGGCCGCATACGAGCCCTCGCCATGCTCCATCTCGGCGGCCTGGGCACGGTCGTTGATTTCGGAGGCCAGGTTCACCGGATCCATCAGCATGGCGTCTTCGCCCGAAGCCTCGGCGGCTGCCGCAATCGCTGCATCGGCTGCAGCATCTGCGGCGGCACGGGCCATGCGGTCCTCGCGGGTCAGCGAGATGCGGCGAGCCGTCCAGGCGGCATCCACTTCGGCTGCGGCCGCGTCGGCAGCCTCCTTGTCGCAGCAGGAGTTTTCACGTGCCTCGCGCATCTTGATCTGGCGGTTGACATCGTCGGCCGAGGGCAGGGCATCGCCCTTGAGCAGGGGGTGGATGGGATCCAGCCCCTGGCTGCTGTTTTCCGTTTCTACGCGTTTGCGCGCAGCCGTGTCCCGGTAGATGAAGCCACGCAGCAGGCCGTCGGCCTTGCGGAAATCCGGACGCAGGGCGGGGTCGGCCAGACGCTTTTCCATGGGCACGGCGTTGCCGAGTACGCTCAGGTCGCGACCGGTCTCTTCTTCCATGTACTTGAGGTCGTAGGGCGCATCCTTCCAGTTCAGCGCCGTTGCGCCGGCAGTGGCGGTATCGGGCTTCTTGGGCTTGTAGTGGTCCCAGATCCAGTGGCCCATGCCAAACAGCACAAAGATGGAAAAGGCGAGCAAGACAAGACGCAGAACTTGAATCAGCAAATCTTCTGCGCGGCGCAAGAGGGTCAGCATAGGCAGCAAATCCTTGTAAAAAGCTTGAGTGGTCTGCACTTTCAACTATGAAATTGGAAGCGCGTGAATGATCGCGATTGTAGGAAGCGAATCGGAAAGTCGTAATTTGTTACAGCTGAGTCGACAAATGCACGCTTCCGTCCCGCCCAGCGCTCGTTTTTGGGCCGGGGACGCCGGTGCTGCTCCTCTTCACTTCATGAAGGGGCGATGCACCCAGATCCTGTAACGGAATTACGAAACCGCTGTAATGGAGTTTTGATGGATCGAGGCTGGATCATGGGTAAGACGTCGCTGGATAAATCGAAGATCAAGTTTTTGCTGCTCGAGGGCATACATCCCTCCGCGCTCAAGGTGCTGCATGACGCGGGCTACACCAATGTGGAGGCACTGACCGGCGCGCTGGACGGCGAGGAGCTCAAGCGCAAGATTGCCGATGTGCACTTTGTCGGCATCCGCTCGCGCACCCAGCTCACGGCCGATGTGTTCGCGGCCGCGCAGAAGCTGGTGGCCGTGGGCTGCTTTTGCATCGGCACCAACCAGGTGGATCTCAACGCAGCGCGCGAGCGCGGAGTGGTGGTCTTCAATGCGCCTTACTCCAACACCCGTTCGGTGGCGGAGCTGGTGCTGGGCGAAGCCATTTTGCTGCTGCGCGGCATCCCCGAAAAGAATGCCGTCTCCCACCGCGGCGGCTGGAAGAAGAGCGCGGAGAATTCCTTCGAGATCCGCGGCAAGACGCTGGGCATCGTCGGCTATGGCTCCATCGGCACTCAGCTGTCGGTGCTGGCCGAAGGCCTGGGCATGAAGGTCATCTTCCACGACGTGGTGACCAAGCTGCCGCTGGGCAATGCCCAGCAGAGCAGCGGTCTCAACGAGCTGCTGGCCCAGTCCGACATCGTCACCCTGCATGTGCCCGAGCTGGCCTCCACCAACGGCATGATGGGAGCGGCGCAGATTGCCGCCATGAAGCCCGGCAGCATTCTCATCAATGCATCGCGCGGCACGGTGGTCGATATCGAGGCGCTGGCGGAATCGCTGCAAAGCGGCAAGCTGCTGGGCGCGGCCATCGACGTCTTTCCCAAGGAGCCCAAGAGCAACAAGGACGAATTCCTGTCGCCGCTGCGTGGCATGGACAACGTCATCCTCACGCCGCATATCGGCGGCTCCACCATGGAGGCGCAGGCCAATATCGGTCTGGAAGTGGCGGAAAAGCTGGTCAAGTACAGCGACAATGGCACAACCACATCGGCCGTCAACTTCCCCGAAGTGGCGCTGCCCGAGCACCCCGGCAACAATCGCATCCTGCATGTGCACGAGAATCGTCCCGGCATTCTCTCTGCCATCAACCAGGTGTTTGCCGACAACGGCATCAATATCGCAGGTCAGTACCTGCGTACCGATGAAAAAGTGGGCTATGTGGTGATCGATATCGATGCCAAGTCCTCGGCGCTGGCGCTGGAAAAGCTCGCGCAGATTGCGGGCACCATCCGCTGCCGCGTGCTGTTCTGAAGCCTTGGCAGCTGAACGGAAAAGGAGACCCTGGTCTCCTTTTTTCATGGACCGGCCATTGGCGATGCCAGGAGCTGGCCCGAAGGGGCGCGGCGGACATGGTGTTGCGCGCCGCTGATGCTAGGCTTGTGCCGTTACAGACCCTCCCGCTTGCACAATGAATACACCAATCAAGAGAGAGTTCACCTTTCGTGGCGTGCTGCTTGGCGCGCTCATCACCCTGGCGTTCACCGCCGCCAACGTCTATCTGGGGCTCAAGGTCGGGTTGACCTTTGCCTCGGCGATTCCCGCCGCCGTGATCTCCATGGCGCTGCTCTATCGCTTCAAGGATTCCAACATCCTTGAAAACAATCTGGTGCAGACCCAGGCCTCCGCGGCCGGCACCTTGTCTTCGGTCATCTTTGTGCTGCCGGCGTTGCTCATGCTGGGGCTGTGGACGGGTTTCCCGTTCTGGCAGACGGCATTGATCTGCGCGGCCGGCGGCACGCTGGGCGTGCTCTACACCGTGCCCCTGCGCCGCGTGCTGGTGGTGCAGTCCGAGCTGCCCTATCCCGAGGGCGTGGCCGCTGCCGAGGTGTTGCGCGTAGGCGATGAGCAGCGCCATCTTCACGATCCGGAGAACCAGGGCAAGCCACGCAGTTCGGGCTTGCGCGAGCTGGGCTGGGGCACGGGGCTGGCCGCGCTGTTCGGCTTTTTCAGCGGCGGTTTGCGTCTGCTTGGCGATGCCTTCAATTTCTGGATTCCCGCAGGCAGCGTGGCCTTTCGCGTGGCGGCAGGCTTTTCGCCCGCCCTGCTGGCTGCCGGCTATCTGATGGGGGCGGCCGCAGGCATTGCCGTGCTTGCGGGGCTGGCGCTGTGCTGGGGCGTGGTCGTGCCCTGGCTGACGGCCCAGGCTTCTCCTGCGGCCGGCCAGGCGCTCTCCGAGCTGTCCACCCAGCTCTGGGGCAGCAAGGCCCGCTTTCTGGGGGCGGGCGTCATCGGCATCTCGGCGCTGTGGACCGTGGCCACGCTGGCCAAGCCCATTGTCCAGGCGATTCGCAACCAGCCTGCACGCAGCGTCGCCGAGGGCGGCGGTGGCGACGAAACCGACAAGGACATGCCGCGCAGCTGGATGCTGACGATAGGAGCCGCCGCCCTGGGCGTGCTGTTCCTGGTGGTCAATGACTTCATCGCCGGGCATATGCCCGATCTGGCCGCTGGCGCACGCTACGGCCTGGCGGCCCTGTGCGTGCTGTTCGCGGCCCTGTTCGGCTTTCTGGTGGCGGCGGCCTGCGGCTATATGGCCGGTCTGGTGGGCTCGTCGGCCAGTCCCATCTCTGGCATCGGCATCATCGCCACCCTGCTCATGGGCGTGGCCCTGCTGGCGCTGCATGCCCTGGTGCCGGCCTATGCCAGCGCCGTCGCTGGGCAGATGGGCATTGCGCTGGTGCTGTTCATGGTTTCGGCCGTTCTGGCCATGGCTGCGATCTCCAACGACAACCTGCAGGATCTCAAGACCGGCTATCTGGTGGGGGCCACGCCCTGGCGTCAGCAGATCGTGCTCATCATCGGCTGCCTTGTGGGCGCGCTGGTCATACCGCCCGTGCTGGATCTGCTCTACAACGCCTACGGTTTTGCCGGCAGCATGCCGCGTGCCGGCATGGACCCGAATCAGGCCCTGGCCGCGCCGCAAGCCACGCTGATGATGCAGATTGCCAGCGGCATCTTCAAGGGCTCGCTGGACTGGAGCATGCTGGGTCTGGGCGTGGCCGTGGGCATTGTCGTCATCCTGATCGATCTGACCCTGCGCAAGAGCGGCAAGGGTGCGCTGCCGCCGCTGGCCGTGGGCCTGGGCATCTATCTCCCGCCCACCATAGGCCTGACGCTGACCATAGGCGCGGTGCTGGGCTGGTGCATTGCCAGAGCCATCAAGGCCTATGCGCAGCGCGGCGGCAAGGACTGGACGGCGGCGGCCGAGGAGCGCGGCCTGCTGCTGGCCTCCGGCCTCATCGTGGGCGAGAGCCTGATGGGCCTGTTGATTGCGGCACTCATAGGCTTCAGCGGCAAGGATGCGCCGCTGGCCCTGGTCGGCGAAGGCTTTGCGCCCGCCATGTGGCTGGGCCTGGCCTATTTCGTGGGCCTGTGTGTGTTCTTTTATCGCCGGGTGCTGCGCAAATGAAGACAGGAAGATTCGACGGGGAACAGGCCGAATATCGCCGGGGCAACTTCGGCTTCGCCCATGAGTGGCTGCAGGAGTTCAAGACGCTGGACGAGGTGCTGGAGCGGCTGGACGCGCTGCGTGCCGCCGACCCTGCACATCGCTACCTCTGCACGCTGGACGATGTGAGCCAGTGCAGCTACACCAGCGGCCATGCGAGCCAGGATGAGCGCCTGTATCTGGATGACCCCGAGGACATGGACTGGGACGACCCGGCGCAGGAGCAGGCCCTGGCGCTGGCTTCGCTGCAGCACCGGGTGGCGCAGCTGCAGCGGCCCGAGCTGGTGCAGGTCTGCGGCACGCTGCTGCTGGCGGCCGAGGATGTAGATGCCCTGCTGCAGGCCAACGGCAGTCCCGAGGTGCTGCTCGACGAGGTGGTCTATGTCCAGCGTCTGCCCGTGCCCAGCGACGAGCTCATGATTGCGGGCCAGCCAAATGGCTATTTCAGCGCGGACTGGGACAGTTTTCAGAACCACGCTGTCATCCGCCATCTTGCGGTGCAATATGGCTATCGCTTCTTCGGCATGGGCGCCGCATGGATGGGGTTTGTGCGCAGCAGCCTGCCCGATGCGGTGCTGGTCGATCGGCTGATAGAGGATTTGCGCATGCTCTACGGCCAGGGGCAGGGCGAGGTGCGGGAACATGCGGGCTGGGTACAGCTGGCGTCTGTGCTGCTATCTCGGCGTACGCTGATGCTGGGCTATGCCGAGAATCTGGCCGAAGGCATGGGGCTGGATCAGCCGCCCTATGAAAGCGCCATGAAAAGCTGACAAGGCTGGATTCATCACCGCCGGAGCCGGCCATGGGATGCCCGGTTTCAGCGGTGATGGTTTTATAGTGTGCGGGCTACCCCCGCGGCGCAGGCCGCTTTTTGCAACTGAAGGAGAAACCAATGGCAGGTCATTTCGAGTTGAGCAAGAGCAGCGATGGGCAGTTCCGGTTTGTGCTGAAGGCCGGCAATGGCGAGATCATCCTCACCAGCGAGCTGTACAAGGCACGGGCGGCGGCCGAGAGTGGCATTGCCTCGGTGCAGACCAACAGCCCGCTGGCCGAGCGCTATGAGAAAAAGACCGCCAGCAACGGCAAGGAGCATTTCAACCTCAAGGCGGCCAACCATCAGGTTATCGGCACAAGCCAGCTCTATGCCTCGGCGGCCTCGCGCGATGCGGGCATCGAGTCCGTCAGGAAAAACGGCGCGACGACGGTCGTCAAGGATTTGACGGGCACTTAACGCATCGCCGGACAGCTCCTGCTGGGAGCGTCAGAGGCCTTTCAGGCCGCTTTGTGATGCCCGTCCACGAACTGCTCTATGGCGCTCCAGAAGCCGTTGGCGCGGAAGATGGTCGAGTGATTCGCCAGGGCGAATTCCTGCACCTGCACCGCCTTGTCCCTGAGGCCGTGCAGCAGGGCGTCGGTGCGCTCGGGCTGCACCACCTGATCGCGTCCGGCGCGCAGCACCAGAATCGGCCCATGGTAATTGCGTAGATGCGCGGCAGAGTCGAACGGGTCGCGCAGCAGCAGTTCCACAGGCAGCCAGTCATACATGCCGCGCACCGTGT
This sequence comes from Comamonas sp. 7D-2, assembly GCF_022749555.1. Lineage (NCBI taxonomy): Bacteria > Pseudomonadati > Pseudomonadota > Betaproteobacteria > Burkholderiales > Comamonadaceae > Comamonas > Comamonas sp. 7D-2. The sequence goes on from NZ_CP094238.1 coordinate 308,684, forward strand.
TCAGAATGCTGTCGAAGGGCGTGATCAGCACCAACTGGTCCGGCTGGCGCAGGTCGGCCACGGCAGCCGCCACGCCCGTGCCCAGGCTGCGGCCGATCACGGTGATGGGCAGTTGTGGGTGCAGACGCCTGACCTCATCGAACAAGGCTGCGGCATCGAGCTCCATCAGCTCTTGCGTGGGCTCGCCCTCGCTGGCGCCGTAGCCGCGGTAGGCCAGCATATAGATATCGCTGTGCGGCAGGCTGCGCGACAGCTGCTGGCGCCGGTGGGCAATGTTCTCGGCATTCCCGCCAAAGTAGATCACCGCATTGCGCGCCTTGCCGTCGGCCGGGTGCAGCTGCCAGCCCCGCAGCAGCACATCGGCGCGCTGCAGCGAGAAATCGGTGCTCTCGGCCGCCACCCGTGTGCCGCCACCCGGAAAAATCATCTCGCGCTGCTGCGCAAACATATAGCTGCAGATACAGATATAGACCGCCAGGCACAGGGCCAGCAGCCAGAGCAGGGGCTTGAGCAGCTTGGAGAACATGGAGCGCAAAGATATGGGGTTTGCGCCGGATTGTGCGCAGATTTGTGTGGGTTTGGTGTGCGCTTTACCTTGGATTTATGTAATCAACGGTGGCTTTTGAAAAAGATAGCTGTCAGTGCTTGATGTTTTGTTTTGATGAGATGCCTTGTTTGGTTGCTGGTTTACATGAGGGCATGTTTTACAAAGCCAACGACATGCCTGCTTTGCTTGCAGAGGGCGGGTCTCGGCCCGCCTGCCGACCTGCTTTCTGCTGCCGGTATGCCGGACCACCAGAAAGTAGGCAAAGAGCCTGTCCCTACTGCCCACGTCCTCTTCGCTGCGCTACGGGGCAACCTGCGCCGCCCACCTCTTGCGGCTATGCGGCCCAACTCACTTCGCGGCATGCCGCTCCGTTCGAACAAACGGCCGCATATTTGAAGACGATGCAGTCGCACTCTGCGGTGCAACTGCCAGCCCCAAGAGGCCGCTGCCGCAGGCGTGGGCACAAGGGGCGAAAACTGGAAACGGGATAGCTTCTTTAAATTTTTAGCTACTTGCTTAATCTGGATAAGCGCTAGAGGCCGGTTTCGTCAAAACTCAGGCAGTCCGCCTGTACCCGCATCCACCCGTGTGTCAGCGCCTGCGGCACGCGGTTCGGGCTGCGGGCAGCGCTGTCGAAGGACAGCGTTGCATCGTGACCTGACATTGACCTGCGGGCTGATTCAGTTGGAGTCCCTTGTTTCCTGCGAGCATGTGGCGACCTGATCAAGCAGCCCTCACGCCCCCGGCAAAAAGTACCCCGCCTTGTGCTGATTCCGACTGCTGCTGACACATAGCTTCAACCGCGCCTCCATGTACTGGCGCACTTCCGAGCGGTCGCACATCTGGGCCAGGTCTTCCCAATAGAGCAGGCTGGTGAAAGAAGGCTTCGCGGACTCAGCCGCGTCGCCCTCGCTCACTTCTGCGGCGCGCGAAGGGGTGGGAACATAGATAGGTCCATTCATCGGGGCGTAGTGCTGCACGGGGCGGCCTGCTGCTTCCTCCTTGCGCCTGGAAGTCAGCACAAAGTAATGCTGGCGGGCGTCTGCCAGATGGGACTTCTTATCGGCGTCGAAGACCTTGTCCAGCCGCTCCAGCCCTTTGGCCACATCGGCGGCGTAAGTCCAGTTGCTCAGGTATTTGGTCTCGATGAACAGAAAGACCTGCCGTGCGGGGTCTGAGATGAGCACATCGGCCAGCTTGCTGCGCAGGCGCTCGTGGCACAGGTAGGCGTGGGTGTCGAAGGAGATATGGGGGGACTGAAGGCCGAGGTCGTCGCGGCCCGTGACTTCCTGGATGTAGCGGTTGAACTGGACGATGCGCTTGGCATAGCCGGCCGTGAATTCGTTGAAAAAGTAACCGGCAAAAAACTTGCTGCAGAGGTTGCGCTCTTTTTCGGATTCGATGAGTGAGGCGTTCGAGAAGATCACTGATTTTTTCCTGGGCAGGCGCCACAGGGCATGGGGACCGAGGACTGGGATGAGCTGCAAGTAATAAGGCCGCAGGCATATGCTGCCTGCGGCCCTGGAGCGTGCTCCCATTATCTGGGGGCAGAGGCACGCCTTGAGGGACGTGCTTGTAACAGAGTTAGGCCAGCTTGGCCTTGAGCAGCTCGTTGACCTGGCTGGGGTTGGCCTTGCCCTTGGAAGCCTTCATGACCTGGCCGACCAGGGCGTTGAAGGCCTTGTCCTTGCCGGCGCGGTATTGCTCCACGTTGGCGGGGTTGGCGGCGATTACCTCGTCGATGATGGCTTCCAGTGCGCCGGTGTCGTTGGACTGCTTGAGGTCCTTGGCTTCGATGATGGCGTCCACATCGGAGCCTTCACCGGTCCACAGCGCCTCGAACACCTGCTTGGCGGAGTTGTTGCTGATAACGTTGCCGTGGATGCGGGCGATCAGGGTGCCCAGTTGCTCGGCGGAGACCTTGACCTGGTCCATGCCGATCTCTTCCATGTTCAGGCGGCGCGAGATCTCGCCCATGATCCAGTTGGACGCCAGTTTGGGCTGGCCGCAGGCCTTGGCGGCGGCTTCAAAGTAGGCGGCCATGGCCTGGCTTTGCGTCAGCGTGGTGGCGTCGTACTCGGGCAGGCCGTATTGCGCTACAAAGCGCGCGGCCATGGCGCGGGGCAGCTCGGGCATTTCGGCCTTGACCTGCTCCACCCATTCGGGCGCCACGACCAGCGGAGGCAGGTCGGGGTCGGGGAAGTAGCGGTAGTCGGCCGCATCTTCCTTGGTGCGCATGGCGCGGGTCTCGCCCGTGTCGGGGTTGAACAGCACGGTGGCCTGCTGGATCTTGTGGCCGTCCTCGATCTGCTCGATCTGCCAGAGGATTTCGTAGTCGATGGCGATCTGCATATTCCTGAACGAGTTCAGGTTCTTGATCTCGCGGCGCGTGCCCAGGGGCTGGCCGGGCTTGCGCACGGAGACGTTGGCGTCGCAGCGGAATGAGCCTTCCTGCATGTTGCCGTCACAGATGCCGATCCAGGTGACGATCTTGTGCAACTCCTTGGCGTAGGCCACGGCTTCGGCGGTGGAGCGGATATCGGGCTCGGTCACGATTTCCAGCAGCGGCGTGCCGGCGCGGTTCAAATCGATGCCGGACTGGCCGATGAACTCGTCGTGCACGGACTTGCCGGCATCTTCCTCCAGGTGGGCACGCACCAGACGCACGGTCTTGAGGACGTTGTTCTTGCCCTCTTCCAGATAGAAGCTGACTTCACCGCCTTGCACTACGGGGATCTCGAACTGGGAGATCTGGTAGCCCTTGGGCAGGTCGGGGTAGAAGTAGTTCTTGCGCGCGAAGATGGAACGCGGCGCAATCGTCGAGCCCAGCGACAGGCCGAGCTTGATTGCGCATTCCACGGCCTTTTTGTTCATCACCGGCAGCGTGCCGGGCAGGGCCAGGTCCACGGCGCTGGCCTGGGTGTTGGGCTCGGCGCCGAAGGCGGTGCTGGCACGGCTGAAGATCTTGCTGTTCGTGGCCAGCTGGGTATGGGTTTCGAAGCCGATGACGACTTCGTAGCCATTGATTAGTTTCACAGTCATGTTCTTGCTTCAAAAAGTGGGCTGTATCCATGGCGCCGCGCATGAAACTGGCGCGGCCCGATCCAGGGGCAGCGAGCAAGGGCCGCCCCGCAGCGAGGCTGTCGTCCCCCTTGAGGGGGAAGGCGCGAAGCGACTCAGGGGGTGTTTCATTTAAATGCCAACAGGGCTCTTCAGGTGGAAGTCTGTCGCTTGCTGGAAGCGGTGGGCCGCGTTCAGCAGTTTGGCTTCGCCGAAGTAGTTGCCGATCAGCTGCAGGCCCACGGGCATGCCGCCGTCGCCGAAGCCTGCGGGCAGGGACAGGCCGGGCAGGCCGGCCAGCGATGCGGGCAGGGTGAAGATGTCGGCCAGATAGTTGCTCACGGGATCGGCCTTGCCGCCAATGGCCCAGGCCGTCGTCGGCGCGGCCGCGCCGGCGATGACGTCGCAGTCCTTGAAGGCAGCCTGGAAGTCGTCGGCAATCATGCGGCGGATCTTCTGCGCTTGCAGATAGTAGGCGTCGTAATAGCCTTCGGACAGCACATAGGCGCCGATCATGATGCGGCGCTTGACCTCGTCACCAAAGCCTTCGGCGCGGGTCTTTTTGTACATATCGTTGAGGTCTTCGTACTTGGCGGCGCGGTGGCCGAACTTCACGCCGTCAAAGCGCGACAGATTGGACGAAGCCTCGGCCGGAGCCAGGATGTAGTACACGGGCACGGACAGTTCGGTGCGCGGCAGGCTCACGGGCACCAGCTTGGCGCCCAGCTTTTCGTATTCCTTGAGCGCTGCGTCGACGGCTGCGCGGACATCGTCGGACAGGCCTTCACCAAAGAACTCGGCGGGCACGCCGATGCGCAGGCCCTCGATCGAGTCACCCAGGCGGGCGCTGAAGTCCTCGGCGGGGTAGTCCAGGCTGGTGGAGTCGCGGTCCAGATCGGGGCCGCACATTTCGGAGAGCAGCAGCGCGCAATCTTCGGCGCTGCGGCCCATGGGGCCGGCCTGGTCGAGGCTGGAGGCAAAGGCGATCATGCCGTAGCGGCTGGCGCGGCCATAGGTGGGCTTGATGCCGGTGATGCCGCAGAACGAGGCGGGCTGGCGGATGGAGCCGCCGGTGTCGGTACCGGTCACGGCCGGGGCCAGACGCGCGGCCACGGCAGCGGCGGAGCCACCGGACGAGCCGCCGGGCACGCGCTCGGTGTTCCAGGGGTTGCGCACGGGCTGTGCCGCGTCAAAGCCCACGGGGGCCACGGCCGAGTTCTCGTTGGCGCCGCCCATGGCGAATTCGTCGCAGTTGAGCTTGCCCAGGGTGACCACGCCGGCATCGGCCAGCTTCTTCACCACGGTGGCGTCAAACGGCGACTTGTAGCCCTCCAGCATCTTGCTGGCGGCGGTGGTGGGGAAGTCCTTGGTGACGAAGATGTCCTTGTGCGCAATGGGCACGCCGGCCAGCTTGCCGCCCTTGCCTTCGGCAATCAGGGCGTCGGCCGCCTTGGCCTGGGCCAGGGTGGCGTCTTCATCGATGGCGACAAAAGCGCCCAGCTGCTGGTGCTGCTTGGCGCGGGCCAGGAAATGCTGGGCGGCTTCGGTGGCTGAGACCTGCTTGGCGCGCAGCTGCGCGGCCAGCTCGGCCACGCTCAATTGGTGGAGTTCGGTTTGGCTCATGTTCTGATGTGTCCCGCGCGTTTATTCGATGACCTTGGGCACGAGGAAGTAACCCTTTTCGGCTGCAGGGGCGTTCTGCATGTTGGCGTCGCGGTTATTGCCCTCACTTACCAAATCGTCACGTAGCCGTAAGGCGACGTCCTGGATGGCTGCCACCGGATGTGACAGAGGGCTGACGCCCGAAGTATCCACAGCCTGCATTTTTTCGACGATGCCGAAAAAGTTGTTTAGTTGCGCGAGCATGCGCTTACTTTCGTCTTGCGACAGTTCAAGGCGGGCCAAGTTGGCGATGCGCGCAATGTCTTGATCGTTCAATGCCATAGAAATTATTTAACAGGGCCGCCGCGTGTAAAGCAGTGTTTCTAACCCTGACAGTAGAAGTTATTCACAGGGGATACGGTATTATCTCGGCTTTGCCGCAATACCTCCGTTCGGCTGGTCATTGTGCAAAAAATGCCCACCACCCAGACTCCATTACCTTACATCCCGGCGACGGCTAGCCGATGCGCAAGCCGTGCCTGAGAGGACCCTGAATGTTCGGAGCTTTCCGTCGGTACTTCTCCACCGACCTTGCCATTGACCTTGGCACAGCTAACACCCTGATTTTCGCCCGAGACAAGGGCATTGTTCTGGACGAACCTTCGGTGGTTGCGATCCGTCACGAAGGCGGCCCCCACGGCAAGAAGGTGATTCAGGCTGTCGGCCGCGAAGCCAAGGCCATGCTGGGCAAGGTGCCCGGCAACATCGAAGCCATTCGCCCCATGAAAGACGGCGTGATCGCCGACTTCGTGATCACCGAGCAGATGATCAAGCAGTTCATCAAGATGGTGCATCCGCGCTCGGTGCTGACGCCCAGCCCCCGCATCATCATCTGCGTGCCCTGCGGCTCCACCCAGGTCGAGCGCCGCGCCATCAAGGACGCCGCCGAAGCTGCGGGTGCCACGGCCGTGTACCTGATCGAAGAACCCATGGCTGCCGGCATCGGCGCGGGCCTGCCCGTCTCCGAAGCCTCTGGCTCCATGGTGGTGGACATCGGCGGCGGTACGACCGAAGTGGGCGTGATCTCGCTGGGCGGCATGGTCTACAAGGGCTCGGTGCGCGTGGGTGGCGACAAGTTCGATGAATCCATCATCAGCTATATCCGCCGCAACTACGGCATGCTGATCGGCGAGCCCACGGCAGAACTGATCAAGAAGCAGATCGGCTCGGCCTTCCCCGGCTCCGAAGTCAAGGAACTGGAAGTCAAGGGCCGCAACCTGTCCGAAGGCGTGCCGCGCAGCTTCACCATCTCTTCCAACGAAGTGCTGGAAGCGCTGACCGACCCCCTGAACCAGATCGTTTCCGCCGTGAAGAATGCGCTGGAGCAGACGCCTCCCGAGCTGGGTGCCGACATTGCCGAGCGCGGCATGATGCTGACTGGCGGCGGTGCGCTGCTGCGCGATCTGGATCGTCTGCTGGCCGAAGAGACGGGTCTGCCCGTGCTGGTGGCCGAGGAGCCGCTGACCTGCGTGGTGCGCGGCTGCGGCATGGCGCTGGAGACCATGGATCGCCAGGGCAGCATCTTCACCAGCGATTAATCGCTGTGCAATGTGGTGTTTTGCGGCACGCGGCATAGTGCGCGTACCGCAGCCACTTCCATGAACAGGGCCTGAGTCCGTGATACGCCTGCATACCGCGCTCTCTTTTTGCATTCCTTCTGATCCAGGTGGCCGTGCGCATGCGGCCATGCTGCGGGAGCACGCATGAGCCTGGACACCCTGGACCACCGCGCTCCATCACTGTTCAAGCAACAGGCCTCGCGCACTTCCCAGCTTGCCCTCTACAGCGCCTTGGCGCTGTTTTTGATGGTGGCCGACGCGCGTTTCAAGATCACCACGCCGGTGCGCGCGGCCTTGTCGGTGGCGCTGTCGCCCGTGCAATGGCTGGTGGCCCAGCCCGTGCTGGCCTACCAGAACGCCAGCCGCTATGCCGAGGTGCAGCAGCAGGCCGTGGCCCGCGAGGATGCTGCGCGCAAGGAGTTGGTCGTCATGGCTCAGCGCGCCGAGCTGGCCGACGAGTTGATCAAGGAGAACGAGCATCTGCGCTCCATGCTGGAGTTGCGTGAGCGCTCGTTGACGCCGGGGCAGGTGGCCGAGGTGGTCTATGACAGTCCTGACCCCTATACGCGCCGCGTGGTGATCGACAAGGGGCAGGCGGACAATATTGCGCCGGGCTCGCCCGTGCTCGATGAAAAAGGCGTGATAGGCCAGGTCACGCGCGTCTATCCGACGCGTGCCGAGGTCACGCTGCTGATCGATCGCGATCAGGCCATTCCCGTTTTCAACCCGCGCACTGGCGCGCGCAGCGTCGCCTATGGCGATGCATCCTCGACCCGCGCCGGCGGATTGGAACTGCGCTTCATGCCCAGCAACGCCGATGTACAGGTGGGCGATCTGCTCACCACCAGCGGTATTGACGGGCTTTATCCCACGGGCCTGCCCGTGGCCAAGGTGGTGACCGTGGACCGCCGTGCCGATTCTGCCTTCACCCGCATCTACTGCGAGCCCGTGGGCCGCGTGCAGGGTGTGCGCCATGTGATGGTGCTCAAGCCCCAGGGCCGTACCGAGCATCCCGAGGCCGCCAATATGCAGGCCCAGGCCGATGCCGAGAAGGCTGACCGGGCTGCCAAGGCACGTGGCAAAAAGGAGGCGGCCGCTGCCGAAAAGGAGAAGGCCGCCGCTGAGAAGGCGGGGACCAAGGCCGCCAAGCCTGCAAAGGATCCCGCATGATCATGCCGCGCGGCCAGCAGTTGTTGCTGCCGGTCAATCCTCTGTTCATCGTCGTCACCCTGGTGATAGGCCTGGCCGTCAACATGCTTCCGCTGGGTCGCATAGTCTGGCTGCCGGACATGTTGCTGCTGCTGCTGGCCTTCTGGAGTTTGAACCAACCGCAGCGCGTGGGCCTGGGTATTGCCTTTGCACTGGGGCTGGTCATGGATGTGGACCGAGCCTCGCTGCTGGGTCAGCATGCACTGGCCTATACCTTGCTGGTCTTCGTGACGGGCTGGATGAGTCGCCGCCTGCTCTGGTTCTCGAGCCCCGTGCAGGCCCTGCATCTGCTGCCGGTGTTTGCTGCGGCGCACGGCATTCAGGTACTGCTGCGTGTCGCGACGGGAGGTATCTTCCCTGGGCTGGAGTTTCTGATAGCTCCAGTGATCGAGACCTTGCTGTGGCCCGTGGTCAGCGCTTTGCTGCTGGCGCCGCAGCGCCGTGCGCCGGACAGCGATGAAAACCGGCCTCTGTAGATGAAAGCCCCCTTGAGTCGCTGCGCGCCTTTCCCCCTCTCGCTTCGCGGGGGGGAACGACTGCCTCGCTGCGGGGCGGCCCTTGCTTGCAGTCACTGGCTTGGCGTGCGGGGAGCCTGCGCATGATGGAGATTCGCAACACCGAAGTCGAGCTGCAGCGCTTCCGGATGCGTGCAGTCGTCATGGGCTGCGTGGTATTTCTGGCGTTCTGTCTGCTGGTCTGGCGTCTGCTGGTGCTGCAGGTCGAGCGCCATGAGGAGTTTGCCGAGCGGGCCGAGAGCAATCGCACGGCGGTGGTCCCCATCGTGCCCAACCGGGGCCAGATCCTGGACCGCAACGGCGTGGTGCTGGCGACCAATTACTCGGCCTATACGCTGGAGATCACACGCTCCAAGGTCGAGGATCTGGACGAGACCATCGAAGGGCTGTCCGGGGTCATTGAGATCACGCCGCGCGACCGCCGCAAGTTCAAGCGGCTCATGGATGACTCCAAGAGCTTTGAGTCGATTCCTATCCGCTCGCGCCTGACGGATGAGGAAGTCGCCAAGTTTGCGGCCCAGCGCTATCGCTTTCCGGGTGTGGACATCAAGGCCCGCCTGTTTCGCACCTACCCGCTCAAGGAGACCGGCAGCCATTTGATCGGATACATCGGTCGTATCAATCAAAGGGAAAAGGAAGAGATCGACGACTCCGACGATGCGGCCAACTACCGTGGCACCGAGGTCATGGGCAAGCTGGGGGCCGAAAAGAGCTATGAGCTGCAGCTGCACGGTCAGACGGGCTGGGAGGAAATGGAAACCTCGGCTGGCGGCCATGCCGTGCGCCGCCTGGGCAGTCGCCCTGCCACGCCGGGACACAGCCTGCAGCTATCGGTGGACATCAAGCTGCAGAAGATGGTGGAAGACCTCTACGGCAACCGCCGCGGCGTGGCCATCGCCATGGATCCGCGCAATGGCGAGGTGCTGGCCATGGTCAGCAAGCCGACCTACGACCCGAATCTGTTTGTCGACGGCATCGACCAGGAAAGCTGGAAGGCACTCAACGAATCGCTGGACCGCCCTTTGCTCAACCGCTCCATGCGCGGCACCTACCCCGTGGGCTCGACCTACAAGCCCTTCATGGGCCTGGCGGGCATAGAGACCGGCAAGCGCACGCCGGGCACGGTGATCCAGGACGGCGGCTCCTGGACTTTCGGCGGCCACACCTTCCGCTCCGGCCATGCGCTGGGCCCGGTGGATCTGGCGCGCGCCATCCAGCATTCCAGCAACGTCTATTTCTACACGCTGGCCAACGAGATGGGCGTGGATGCGATCCACGACTTCATGAAGCCGCTGGGCTTTGGCCAGATCACCGGCATCGACCTGCCCGGCGAGGTGCGTGGCGTGCTGCCCAGCAAGGAGTGGAAGCGCAAGACCTACAAGCGCGCCGCCCAGCAGCAATGGTTTGCAGGCGAGACGATCTCCCTGGGCATCGGCCAGGGCTACAACAACTTCACCATCCTCCAGCTCTCGCATGCGCTGGCCACGCTGGTCAACAACGGCTTGAGCTTCACGCCCCATGTGGGCAAGGAGCTGATCGACTCCGTCACCGGTACGCGCACGGCCATTGTTCAGCCGGCACCCGTCAACCTGGGCTACAAGCAGAGCAATGTCGATGCCGTCAAGCGTGGCATGGTGGGAGTGGTGACTGGCGGCACGGGTCGTGGCGTCTTCGGCAGTGCCAGCTATCTGTCGGGTGGTAAGACCGGCACGGCCCAGGCAGTAAGCGTGGGCCAGAAGGAAAAGTACAACGCTGCGCGTCTGGCCGAGTACCAGCGCGACCATTCGCTCTATATCGCCTACGGCCCGGCCGAAGCGCCCAGGATTGCCGTGGCCGTGATTGTGGAGAATGCAGGCTTCGGTGCAGCGGCTGCCGCACCTATCGCACGCCGCATACTGGACTACTGGCTGGTGGGCAACTATCCCAGCGAGGCTGATATCGCTGCCGTGCGCCAGGGCAAGGCAGGCGCACCGATCGGCACGCCGCGCCGTGTGGAAGATATCTCGGTGCTGTCCGACGACGAAACAGCACCTTGATAAATTGATAGCTGTTAACGCTTGCTGTGTAATGGTTTAACGCAGAAAAGCGTCATAGCCAGTTTTCAGAATCAGCAGGCTGACCACGCCGATGAAAATCGTGCGCACAAAGCCCGTGCCGTGGCGCAAGGCCATCCAGGTGCCCAGCATGCTGCCCAGCACATTGGCCACGGCCAGCGGAATCGCAAAGTGCCACCAGACATGGCCCTTGAGAGTGAACAGCAGCAGTGCCGCGGCGTTGGAGGCCAGGTTCAGCAGCTTGGCGCTGGCCGAGGCGTTGAGGAAGTCATAGCCCAGCAGGCGCACGAACAGGAACACGAAGAAGCTGCCTGTGCCCGGGCCGAAGAAGCCGTCGTAGAAACCGATCAGCAGGCCGATGGCGCTGGCGGTCAACATCTCGGTGCGCCCTGCCAGGCGCGGCTCGTGGTCGCGGCCCAGCTCTTTTTTGGCCAGGGTGTAGCCCAGCACGCCCAGCAGGATGAAGGGCAGCAGCTTGCGCAGAAAATCGGGCGAAATCAAGGTGACGGCCCAGGCTCCGAGAAAAGCTCCCACCAGCGTCGTGCCGATGGCGGGCAGCAGCGTAGCCCAGGTGATATGCACACGCTTGCTGTACTGCCAGGCGGAAATGGCCGTGCCCCAGACGGCGGCGCTTTTGTTAGTGCCAAACAGCGTGGCGGGCGTGGTGGTGGGGAAGGCTGCAAACATGGCCGGCACCAGAATCAGTCCGCCGCCTCCCACGATGGCGTCAACAAACCCGGCCAGGGCCGAGGCGAGGGAAACAAGAATCCATTCCATGGAGCAAATGCCTGCAATTGGTGCATGCCGTGAGCAACGCGCGTTGCCGCTGGGCGGCGCTGCCGGAGGCGGGATGAAGAAGCCAGGGAGAGAGCGGGCTTGAATGCCCGAGGATGGCGCCGGCATTGTCGCACCGCTGCCTCAAGCCTGTGCGCAGGCATAAAAAAAGCGCCCACTGTGGGGCGCTTTTGAACGCATCTTTGATGCTTTTATATGTATTGGTCTGGTTGTGTCGAGTTGTCTCCTCGGCCCTCCATGCTGCTTCGTGGAGCAGCGAGAGTGACGAGAATGTAAGGGCTGCACCTGTGTGGTGCATTGGGGAATTCCCTTGGGTTATATCAAAAACGTCTGACAAATGAATCAGAAAGTTTCGTGACATCCTTATGAGTTTTGAGATATTTCAAAAACAATAGCGTCATATGCTTATGAGCAAAAGATCTCTGAGGGCTTTGATTCATAGGGCATGACGCCGCGCGGAATTCTTCCGCTCGGACAGACGTTGCGCTCCAGAGCGAATTTCGGGCGCTGACGGGCTTTTCGCAGTGAATCGCTCGGCTTTTCGAGAGGCCGTTTTTCAGGTCGCGTCACGAATCCACTGCGCCGCCTTCTCGGCCATCATCAGCGTCGGGCTGTTGGTATTGCCGCTGGTGATGGTGGGCATGGCGCCGGCATCGACCACGCGCAGACCCTGCACGCCTCGCACCTTGAAACGGCTGTCCAGGACTGCCATCGGGTCGTCGGCGCGTCCCATCTTGGTCGTGCCTACGGGGTGGAAGATGGTGGTGGCGATATCACCGGCCAGACGCGCCAGCTCTTCGTCGCTCTGGTATTGAGCACCGGGTTTGAACTCTTCGGGTTGGAAGAGCGCAAGCGCCGGCTGGCTGACGATGCGCCGCGTGACGCGCAGGCTGTCTGCCGCCACCTGCCGGTCTTCTGCCGTGGATAGGTAATGGGGTGCAATGGCCGGAGCCTGGCGGAAATCCGCACTTTGCAGTTGCACCGTGCCGCGGCTGCTGGGGTTGAGGTTGCAGACGCTGGCGGTGAAGGCGGCAAAGTCGTGCAGCGGCTCGCCAAAGGCATCCAGCGACAGCGGCTGCACGTGATATTCCAGATTGGGGTGGGCCAACGCCGGATTGCTGCGTGTAAAGGCACCGAGTTGCGAAGGCGCCATGCTCATGGGGCCGCTGCGCTTGAGTGCGTATTCCAGGGCGATGGCCGCCTTGCCCCAGAGACTGCCGGCCATGGTGTTGAGCGTCTTGGCGTTCTGCACCTTGTAGACCGAGCGGATTTGTAGATGGTCCTGCAGATTGGCGCCCACGCCGGGCAGATCGCGGCGCACAGCCATCCCATGGCGCTGCAGCAATTCGCCGGGGCCTATGCCCGACAGCTGCAGGATATGCGGCGAGTTGACCGCACCCGCGCAGAGCAGCACCTCGCGCCCGGCCTGCACAGTCACCATCTCCTCTCCGGTCCAGACTTCGGCGCCGGTGCAGCGCTGGCTGCCGTCCGGCAGATCTTCCAGAATCAGCCGGCGCACCTGGGCGCGGGTCCACATCTCGAAGTTGGGACGGCCGTAGCAGGTGGGGCGCAGAAATGCCTTGGCAGTGTTCCAGCGCAGACCTGACTTCTGATTGACTTCAAAGTAGCCCACGCCCTCGTTGCAGCCGCGGTTGAAGTCGTCGGTGGCAGGAATGCCTGCCTGCTGCGCGGCCTGGGCAAAGGCGTCGAGTATGTCCCAGCGCAGACGCTGCTTCTCCACGCGCCACTCGCCGCTGCCGCCGGTGCTCTTGCTGCCGTGCAGGCGCATGAATTCTTCGCTGGCGCTGCCGACGGCGTCGAGACGCCAATGGTCTTCATGCTGTTTGAAGGCCGGCAGGACCTGCTCCCAGCGCCAGGTGTCGTCGCCGGTCAGCTCGGCCCATTGCTCGTAGTCGCGGGCCTGGCCGCGCATATAGATCATGCCGTTGATGCTGGAGCAGCCGCCCAGTGTCTTGCCGCGCGGGTAGCGCAGGCTGCGACCGTTGAGGCCGGGGTCGGGCTCGGTCTGATAGAGCCAGTCGGTGCGTGGGTTGCCTATGCAATAGAGATAGCCGACGGGGATATGGATCCAGTGGTAGTCATCCTTGCCGCCGGCTTCGATCAGCAGAATCCGGTGATTCTTGTTGCGGGTGAGACGGTTGCACAGCAGCGAACCTGCTGTGCCTCCGCCAATGACGATGTAGTCGAACTGGGTATCACTCATGGGCAGATCAAAAGGCCGGTACAGCTAGGCGCAGAGGCCAGAGCATCAGGCAGTCATGGGCAAAAAGGCTGGTTCATTAGGTGTGATGAGCTTGCGGGTGTCGATAGGGAAAGCGCTCGCATACTCCTGTTTTGGAAGCTGTCGGCGCAGTGCTGGTTTTGACTTTCGCGGATTTTTGATAAAAATTGCAACGCTATCATTACGTGGCATGCGGCAGCGGCCTACGTGCTGTGCTTGGCATGTTCCCCGCGTGGCGCGTTATGCTGGCCCCTGCGGCCAGCCCGCCTCCCTCAAGTTCTAGGAAGCTTTTCTTTGTCCAGCTCAGACCAACTACCTCAATGTCCGCTGCAGTCCCGCGAGGGTCAGCAATGGGCCGTGCCTGTGGGCCGCTGGAGTGCAGCAGAGCTGGGCGACCGCCATATCTGGCGCCGGCTGGCGCCGCAGATCAGGGCGGTGCCCAAGGGCGCGGCCTGGGATTTGCAGCAAATGGTCTGGTTCGACCATATCGGTGCGCAGCTGCTGTGGGAGCAATGGGGCAAGGCCTGGCCGGCCCACTTGCTGACGACCAAGACCCAGCGCTCCATGCTGGAGCGTGTGGCCAGGTTCAGTGAAGTGCCCGAGTCCAAGCCCGAGCCCTCGGGATGGATGTGCGAGGTCAATCGACTGGGCCAGATGGTGATCGATGCCTGCGGGCACTTTTTCAACTTGATCCAGCTGGTTGGTCAGTTGCTGCTGGACTGCCTGCGCTTGCTGCGCAATCCGTTTCGTGGCCCCTGGCGCGATATTTCGGGCCACCTCTATGCGACGGGGGCGACAGCCTTGCCGATCACGGCGCTGGTCGGCTTTCTGATCGGCGTGGTGCTGGCCTATCTGATGGCGCTGCAGTTGCGCCAGTTCGGGGCCGAATCCTTTATCGTCAACATTCTTGGCATTTCGCTGATCCGCGAACTCGGGCCGCTGCTGGCGGCGATTCTGGTGGCTGGGCGCAGCGGCTCGGCCATCACGGCGCAGATCGGCGTGATGCGCGTGACCGAAGAGCTCGACGCCATGCAGGTCATGGGCATTTCCCAGGGGTACCGGCTGGTGCTGCCGCGTGCGCTGGCTCTGGCCGTGTCCATGCCGCTGGTGGCGTTGTGGACCATTCTTGCGGCACTGGCTGGCGGCATGGTCGCGGCGGACCTGACCATGGACATCACGCCCTCCTATTTCGTGCAAAGCCTGCCTGCGGCCGTGAAGATCGGCAATCTGGTACTGGCCATGGGCAAGTCCGTGGTGTTTGGCGTGCTGATCGCCCTGATCGGCTGCCACTGGGGCCTGAAGGTAGAGCCCAATACCCAGAGCCTGGGGCGTGGCACCACGGCGGCGGTGGTGTCATCCATCACCATGGTCATCATCGTGGATGCCATTTTCGCCATCCTCTTCAGAAACGTGGGCTTTTAGGATGAACTACCCCCTGTGCGGCTTCGCCGCTTCCCCCCAAGGGGACGACACCTTCGCTGCGGGGCGGCCCTTGATAGGCGTCTCTGGCTTGGGTCGCGCCAGCCTCGTGGAGCGGGGGGCACGCAAATGACAGAGGTGATGCACAACCGCCGTATCGAGGGTGCCGTGGGCGATTACGCGCCGCCACAGGATGTGAAGCCGCTGGTGCAGGCAGTGGACCTGTGGACCGAATTTGGCGAGGGCGAGTCGCGCTTTGCCGTGCACCAGGACTTGAACTTCGATGTCTACCCGGGCGAGATTCTTGCCTTGGTGGGCGGCTCCGGCACGGGCAAGACGGTGCTGCTGCGCCAGATACTGGGGCTGCTCTCGCCATCGCGCGGCACGGTGACCGTGGATGGCAGGCCCTCGCGCGAGGTCATCAGCGGCGAGCTGGCGGCGAGTCAGGTGGGCATGCTATTCCAGCAAGGGGCGCTGTACTCGGCCTTCAACGTGCTCGACAACATCGCATTTGCGCTGCGTGAGCAGGGCACCCTGCCCGATGCCGTGGTGCGCGATGCGGCCATGGTCAAGCTGCAGATGGTGGGCCTCAAGCCCGAGCATGCCTCGCGCATGCCTGCAGACCTGTCGGGCGGCATGATCAAGCGTGTGGCGCTGGCGCGTGCACTGATGATGGATCCGCCGCTGCTGCTGCTCGACGAACCCACAGCGGGGCTGGACCCCAAGGGCTCGGACGAGTTCTGTGAGCTGCTGCGCGATATCCATGCCGAGCTGGGCCTGACCGTGATCATGGTCACCCACGATCTGGATACGCTGTTCGCGCTGTCCACGCGCGTGGCCGTGCTGGCCGAGAAAAAAGTGCTGTTCACCGGAGCCCCGCGCGACGTGGCCAGGATCAAGCACCCGTTTATTGAACATTTCTTCCAGGGAGAGCGTGGCCGCCGTGCCATGGCCCCGGTGCAAGGCGGCGTGGCCGCAGAGGAAAGCTGATGGAAAACAAGTCCCATGCCATGGCTGCCGGCATCTTCGTGCTGGTGGTGGCGACCCTGCTGGCAGGGCTGGCCGTCTGGCTGACGCGCGACAACCGCGAATACCAGCTCTATGAAATGTCCACCAAGGACGGAGTCAGCGGCTTGCAGCCCCAGGCCACGGTGCGCTACAAGGGCGTGCCCGTGGGCAAGGTGGTGCGCATCGGCTTTGACCCGCAGATTCCTGGCAATGTGCTGATTCGCATTGCCGTGGGCGAGGACACGCCGGTCACGCCGGCCACTTACGCCCAGCTCGGCTATCAGGGAGTGACAGGTCTGGCACATATCCAGCTCGACGATGACAGCAAGTCTTCGCAGCCGCTCAAGCCCGGGCCCAGCGGCCTGCCGCGCCTGCCCATGAAGTCATCGCCGCTGAACATGCTGGCCGACCAGGGGCCGGTGCTGCTGGAGCGGGTTGACGAAATTTCACGCCGCCTCAATTCCATGCTGGGTGAGGACAACCAGAAGCGGGTGAGCGTGGCGCTCGACAATATCGCTGCCGCATCCGGCGGGATCAAGGATCTGGCCGAGACCATGAACAAGACGGCCAAGGACTTTCCACAGATCACGGCAGATGCGCACCAGACCCTGCAGTCCCTTACCAAGGCCGGCAATGCCGCCACGGGCGTGGCGACCGATCTGCAGCAGACCGTGCGCAAGGTCAATGCCCCCGACGGCCCGCTGCAGCAGATTGCCGAGGGCACGCAGGCCCTGTCGCAGGCGGCCGAGTCGCTGGGACGCAGCACCTTGCCGCGCATGAACGGCGCGGCTGACGATGTCTCGCGCGCCGCGCGCACCATGGGCGCGGCCGCGGGCCGCTTCAATGACAACCCGCAATCCGTCATCTACGGCCAGGGAATGGGCTTGCCAGGTCCCGGCGAGCCAGGGTTCGTGGCGCCGGCCAAGTGAAGCCGCAACAAGGACACGACTTGCGCAAATTCGGATCAGGCAGGCTGTTTTTCGATGGAAATGCCTGCTGCCCAGCCTGGCTGGCCTAAGTCCCAAAGGAATCAATATGGCAGACACAAAGACTTCATTCACCGGCCGCGGAGCATGGCGATTGCTGGGCGCTTCTTCCCTGGTACTGGCGCTCGCCGCCTGCTCGGGCCTGCCCACGGCGCCCACGCAGCCGGTGCGCTATGACCTGGGCGTGGCCGACCTGGCCGCGCCGGCCGCCAACGCAGCCGCCCCTTTGGTGGCGCCGGTGCCTCTGGTGCTGGCCGAAGTCCAGGCTCCGGGCCTGCCCGAGGGCCTGACGGCCATGTTCTACCGTCTGAACTACAGCGACAGCCAGCAACTGCGTGCCTACCAGAACGCGCGCTGGAGCCTGCCTCCCGCCCAGATGGTGGAGCAGCGCCTGCGCATGCGTCTGGGGCTGGAGCGCCCCGTGCTTTCGGGCAAGGACAATGTCCGCCCCCTGTTGGCCGACAAGCGCTCGATTGCGCAGCTGCGCGTGACGGTGGACGAGTTCAACCAGGTCTTCGACAACGCCAGCAACAGCCGTGCGCTGCTGCGCCTGAGCGCCAGCCTGATCGGTGTCGGCGAGAGTGCAGGCAACCAGTTGCTGGGCCAGAAGGTGTTCACGGTCGAGGTTCCGGCTGCCTCGGCCGACGCAGCCGGCGGTGCCCAGGCCATGGCACGCGCGGTGGATGAGGCGGCTGTCCAGCTCAGCCGCTGGTTGCAGGGTTACGGGCGCTAGGGCCTGACCAGTCCCAGGCATTTCCGCTCCCAAAGCCCTGCCATGCAGGGCTTTGTTGATTCCGGGCAAGTCCTGCTTACTCGCGGGCAGCTGCTTTGCTGATGTGGGTCAATGGCCGGGCCGGGCCTTGTTCTTAAGCTGCCAGTTCCTCAACCTCGCACAAGGAACTGCCATGGCCAGCCTCGAATGGAATGCCGCTCTCATCCTGGATTTTCCCGTCATGGACGCGGTGCATGAAGAGTTCGTCACCCTGCTGGCCCAGGTGGAAGCTGCGGGCGACGAGCAGCTGTGCGCGCTCTGGGACGAGCTGATTGCCCATACCCAGCAGCACTTCGATCAGGAAGACCGCTGGATGCAGACCACGGGCTTTGCCACGGGCAACTGCCACAGCCAGCAGCACAAGGTGGTGCTGGCCGTGCTGCGCGAGGGGGCGGTCAAGGGCGGGCAGGGCGATCTGGCCACGATCCGCCATATGGCGGCCGAGCTGGGTCCGTGGTTCAGCCACCATGCGCAGAACATGGATGCCGCCCTGGCCCTGCATATGCGCCGCGCGGGCTTTGACCCGGTGACCGGCGCGGTGCTGGTGCCCGAGGCTTTGCCTGCAGAGCCGATCACCGGCTGTGGTGGTGCCTGTGGTGAAACTGAAAAAATGGAGTGGTAACTGCCTGAAACTGGCACGCGCTAAGGAGAGAGACAGCGAGCAAGCGCCGCCGCGCCGTCCCCCTTGGGGGAAGCGGCGCAGCCGCTCAGGGGGTCAAGGGTATATTGCCGGGGAGGCCAGGATGGGGAAGATCTTGATCAGTCCGCCGGCCATCACCTCGATGGCCAGCGCGGCCAGAATCAGTCCCATGAGCCGGGTCATCACATTGATGCCGGTCTTGCCCAGTACGCGGGCAATCGGGTGGGCCAATGAAAAGCACACCATGATGGCTGCGGCCACCACCACGCCGTAACCGACCAGCGCCACATGCTGCCAGATGGTGCGCGCCTGATCGGCATAGATCACCACGGTGGACATGGCGGCAGGCCCGGTCAGCAGCGGAATGGTCAGCGGCACGACGGCAATGCTGTTGCCCTCGGCGGCCTTTTCGACGCCGGCTGCCAGCGTGGCATTGTTGGGGCGGTCTTCGGCGGGACGGGCGTTGAGCATGTTCATCGCGCTGATCAGCAGCAGCAGACCGCCGCCGACCTGAAAGCTTTGCAGCGAGATATTGAAGAACTGCAGAATCTGCAGCCCCAGCAGGGCGCAGACCGCAATCACGCAGAAGGCGGCAAAGGCGGCGGTGCGAATCGTCTGCCAGCGCTGCTCGGCGTCGAAGCCGGCCGTGTAGTGGATGAAGAACGGGACGATGGCCAGCGGGTTGATGATGGCGACCAGGGTGATCAACGGCTTGATATCCATTACAGCTCGCCTCCTGGCATGGGGGGCTTCTTGCGACTGTCGGCCTTTTGTGGGGCTGAGATAGCTTGCATCAACACTCCTGTGAAAAAATGGCCGAATCATCGACGCGGCATCAGCCATTACAGCATTGCTGGCGGCCGCGTCGCGGATTTCCCTTTTGAACCATGTTAAGGAGCTTCGCAATGGGCAGCTTTGTTGAACTGACAGCCGTGGATGGCGCAAAAACCCCGGCTTATGTGGCCATGCCCGAGGGCCAGGCACGCGGTGCCATTGTGGTGCTGCAGGAGATCTTCGGCGTGAACTCGCATATCCGCTCCGTGGCAGACCGCTACGCAGCCCAGGGCTATGTGGCCGTGGCGCCCGCCATGTTTGCCCGCGTCAAGCCCGATGTGGAGCTGGGTTACAGCGAAGAAGACATGAAGGCCGGCTTTGCGCTCAAGACCGCGGTAGAAGCCCTGCCCGAGCCGGGCGCGCTGCGCGATGTGGAAGCTGCCGTGGCCCATGCGGCGACTCTGGTGCCTGGCGGCAAGATCGGCGTGGTGGGCTTTTGCTGGGGCGGCCTCATGACCTGGCGCTCGGCCTGCAATCTGGCCAGCGTCTCGGCTGCAGTCTGCTATTACGGTGGCGGCATGACGGGCGAGCTGGAAGCCAGCCGTCAGGCGCTGTGCCCGGTGCTGGCCCACTTCGGCAGCAAGGATCATTACATCTCACTGGAGTCCGTCGAAGCCTTCAAGAAGGCCCAGCCCAAGGTGGAAGTCCATATCTACGAGGCCGACCATGGCTTCAACTGCGATCAGCGCGGCTCCTACAACGAAGCCGCTGCAGCGTTGGCAGGTGAGCGCACTCTGGCCTTCTTCGCCCAGCATCTGGGTTGATATAAAAACAATAGCTGCTTGTGCTTTATATATAAGCGCAAGCAGCTGTTTTTATCTAAAGCCCGTTGCCGCTGGGCGGTCCCCCATCAGAGACATCAAGCAAGCGCCGCCGCGCAGCGAGGATGTCGTCCCCCTTGGGGGAAGGCGCGGAAGCGCCTCAGGGGGTCATTCTTTTTCTTCGCTTTCCAGATAGCGTCGGCGCCAGAAATAGGCCACCAGCACCACGGTGATGAACACCATGGCCACCAGCGCCCAGATGAAGCCGTCCTTTTTGTGCACGAACGGGATGAACTCGAAGTTCATGCCGAAGATGCCGGCAATCAGGTTCAGAGGCAGAAAGATGGCCGTCACCGTGGTCAGCGTGCGCATGATGTCGTTGGCGCGGTTGCTCTGAGCCGAAAAGTGCATCTGCACGGCGGTCTCGGCGCTTTGCTCCATGCGGTGAATGTGGTGGGTCACGCGCTCTATATGTTCGAGCACGTCACGCGAGCGCACGCGCAGCAGTTCGCGCTCATGCTGGCGCGCAGGTGTGTGCTCGGGCGGCCATCCCTCCAGCGCCTCGGTCCAGTCCTGCACGGCGGCACGCTGGTCTTCGCAGATTTCATCAAGCTGGTGCAGCGCCAGGCGCACGTCGAGCACGCTGGCCCAGTTGCTGAAACGCCTGTTGGGCTTGAGCAGTGCCATCTGCCAGTGGTCGATCTGGCGCGTCAGTGTGCGGCGCAGGTCCAGATAGCCGTCCACCATGCCGTTGACCATGCGCAGCATCAGGTCGGCAGGCTCCACGGGCATCTTGGTGCTGACCTGGCGGCTGTCAGTCTTGGCGGGGCCGGAAATCAGGCGTTGCCAGAAGTTTTCCAGCACAAAGCAGCCGTCGGGATGCACGGACAGCAGGATCTGGTCATACAGCGCAAAGCCCACGGGCTGGGTTTCCACGCGTTGCAGCACCGGCGCTTCGCGCTGGCCGCTGTGGGCCGGGTTGTGCGATGGAGGCGGGGCGCTGGATGCAGCACTGCCGGTGCCTGCCATCACTGCAGGCAGGTCTGGCGGTGTGGCCACGGCTGGCGAGGCGGGGCTTCCATTGAGCGGCGGCAGATGGGCGTTGGCCAGGCGGCGGAACACCAGCACGTCGTACACCGAGGTGTAGTCGTAATTGGAAGGGATTGCCGGATTCAGCAGGTCGGAGACATGCAGGTCCACGAGGGCGGAGCCGCCCAGCCTGACCAACATGGTCTGAATGGCCGGCAGCTGAGCCTCCAGCTCCGAGCGTGTGCAGGAGACCCAGTAAAACCCCGTTGTTGCCGCCTGCGTGGGCAGTCCGTCAACAGGCTGGGCATAGAGGGGAGAGATATGCAGCACGCGCATGGGGATAGGCAGTCTCGATGTCAGTGCAAAAAGCAGATGCAAAACGGCCCGTGCAAGCTGCACGGGCCGTCAGATCATGCCTGAAATGCTCTCAGGCGCAAGCATGACCTGCGCTGACAGCTATCAATTTTGTTACAGGCCGCGCAGCTTCTTGGCGGCGTCGATGGCAAAGTAGGTCAGGATGCCGTCGGCGCCCGCGCGCTTGAAGGCCAGCAGGGCTTCCATCATCACGGCGTCGTGATCGAGCCAGCCGTTGGCGGCAGCAGCCTTGAGCATGGCGTATTCGCCGGACACCTGATAGGCGAAGGTCGGTACCTTGAACTCGTCCTTGACGCGGCGCACCACGTCCAGATACGGCATGCCGGGCTTGACCATGACCATGTCCGCGCCTTCGGCGATGTCCTGCGCCACTTCGCGCAGGGCTTCGTCGGTGTTGGCGGGGTCCATCTGGTAGACATTTTTGTCGGCCTTGCCCAGGGCGCCGCGTGTGCCCACGGCGTCGCGGAAGGGCCCGTAGAAGGCGCTGGCGTACTTGGCGCTATAGGCCATGATGCGGGTGTGAATATGGCCTTGCAGCTCCAGTGCCTCGCGGATGGCGCCGATGCGGCCGTCCATCATGTCGCTGGGGGCCACCATGTCCACGCCGGCTTCGGCATGGGCCAGGGCCTGACCGACCAGCACTTCCACGGTGTCATCGTTGATGATGTAGCCGCTCTCGTCGAGGATGCCGTCCTGGCCGTGGCTGGTGTAGGGGTCCAGGGCCACATCGGTCATCACGCCCAGCTGGGGGAATTCCTTTTTCAGCGCACGCACCACGCGCGGGATCAGGCCGTCGGGGTTCAGGGCTTCCTTGCCATCTGGGGTCTTGAGGCTGGATTCGATGGCGGGGAACAGCGCCAGGTAGGGAATCTCCAGCTTCACGCACTCCTCGGCCACGGGCAGTAGTAGGTCCAGGCTCAGGCGGTCCACGCCGGGCATGGAGGACACGGCCTCGCGCTTGTTCTGACCTTCATGCACGAACACGGGGTAGATGAAGTCGTGCGGCGTCAGCACGCTCTCGCGCACCAGATTGCGGGTGAAAGCATCGCGGCGCAGGCGGCGCGGACGATTCTGGGGAAAAGGAGTAGGGCTGGACAAATGCATGGGGAAAATTGTGCCCCATTCGTCATGGCTTGGCTTGCAGCTGCGTGACTATTCCATGACGGCCGGCGCGACAAGGCCCGAGCTTCGAGGTAAAGACGCGGCGCGCAGCGGCTGTGGCGCAGCGCAGGCCTTTACACTGGCTCCATGCTATGGGTCAAAGCCTTTCACATCGTTTTTGTCGCCAGCTGGTTTGCTGGTCTGTTCTACCTGCCGCGCATCTTTGTCAACATCGCCATGGTCACGCCGGGCTCGGTGGCCGAACGCGAGCGCCTGCTGCTGATGGCGCGCAAGCTGCTGCGCTTCACCACCATGCTGGCCGTGCCCGCGCTGGGACTGGGCCTGTGGCTGTGGCTGGGCTGGGGCTTCGCGGGCGGCTGGCTGCATGCCAAGCTGGCCGTGGTGCTGCTGGTCATCGGCTACCACCACAGCTGTGCCGTGCTGCTGCGCCAGCTGGCGGACAACACCTGTCATAAAAGTCATCGCTGGTTCCGTTTCTATAACGAAGTGCCGGTGCTGCTGCTGATCGCTGCCGTGATTCTGGTGGTGGTCAAGCCCTTCTGAATCTTGCGCTGAGAGTAGGAGGCGACTGTGTCCGATTCCGCGGTGCCGGTGATTTCCATGCGCCATACCTCGGCCTGGCCGCTGGCGCTGGTCTATGGCCTGCTCATCGTCTTTGCCAGCCTGTTCCCGTTCGACGGCTGGCGCGCCCAGGGCATAGATCCCAGCGTGTTCCTGTTCGCCAGGATTCCGCCGCCTTACTGGACCTGGTTCGACGTCAACACCAATATCGTCGGCTATGCGCCGCTGGGCTTTTTCCTGGCGCTGGCCCTGATGCGCTCGGGCCAGCCCAGGCTGGCCGTGCCGCTGGCTTTTCTTGCCGGCACGCTGCTGTCGCTGTGCATGGAGTTTCTGCAGATCTATCTGCCGCGCCGCGTGCCGTCCAATCTGGATCTGGTGCTCAATGCCGGCGGTACCTTGATCGGTGCCTTGCTGGCTGCGCTGCTGGAGAGGCTGGGGGCTCTCTCGCGCTGGAGTGCATTTCGCAACCAGTGGCTGGGCGAGGGCGGTGCTGGCGTGCTGGTGCTGCTGGCGCTGTGGCCGTTTGCGCTGCTGTTTCCGGCAGCAGTGCCGTTTGGCCTGGGCCAGGTGCTGGAGCGCATCGACGACACCTTGCAGGACTGGCTGCTGAACACGCCGTTCGAAGACTGGCTGCCGCTGGGCGATTTCGCCATGACGCCGCTGTCGCTGGTGACGGAGATGCTATGCGTAATGCTGGGGCTGTGGATTCCCTGCCTGCTGGCCTATTGCGCCGTGCGCCATATGGGCCGCCGCGCGCTGGCCGGACTGCTTCTGGTGGCGGCAGGGGTGGGGGTGACAGCACTGTCGGCCGCGTTGAGCTGGGGTCCGGCCCATGCCTGGGAGTGGGTGGATCTGCCGGTGCGCCTGGGTGTCTGGGGTGGGCTGGGTCTGGCCGTGATTGCATTGCCTGCCTCGCGCAGCATGTGCGCCGTGCTATTGCTGCTGGTGCTGGTGCTGCATCTGAGCATCCTCAATCAGGCGCCGACGAATGTGTACTTCGCCCAGACCCTGCAGGCCTGGGAGCAAGGCCGTTTCATCCGCTTCTACGGCCTGGGCCAATGGCTGGGCTGGCTCTGGCCTTACGTGACACTGGCGTATGTAGTGATTCGACTCTCACGTCGCCAACAGCCTGCCTAGAATGATCCACCATGAGCGACATCCAGAATCAAGACCAGGCCGGCGGCTACTACCAGCGTCATATTTTCTTTTGCCTGAACGAGCGTCCCAACGGTGAGGACTGCTGTGCTCTGCATGGCGCCAAGGCGGGCTTTGACCACTGCAAGCGCAAAGTCAAGGAAGAGGGGCTTGCCGGAAAGGGGCAGGTGCGTGTGAACAAGGCCGGCTGCCTGGATCGCTGCGCCGGCGGTCCCGTGGCCGTGGTCTATCCCGAGGCTGTCTGGTACACCTTCATCGACGACAGCGATATCGATGAAATCGTCGAATCCCATCTCAAGAACGGCAAGGTGGTCGAGCGCCTGGTGCTGCCCGAAAGCGTGGGGCGCTGATCTGGCTGCCTTAAGTCCTTTGGCCGTCCCGACAGGCTTGCGGCAAGGCGGCGCTTGTCTGGTGCGGCCGACTTTGGGCTTGCTTGTTCAGGAACTTTAAGCGTTTTCAAGCGTCAGCCCAATTACAGCAAGCGCAAAAAGCTACAACTAGGATAGCAATCGTGAATTCCCAGACCGAACGACTGACGCTCACCGGCACCGCCGGTGCCATTGAGGCCCTGCGCGATGCGCCGCAACTGGTCGAAGGCCAGAGCCCCAAGGGCGTGGCCATCATCGCCCATCCGCATCCGCTGTTTGGCGGCACCATGGACAACAAGGTGGTCCAGACCCTGGCGCGTGCCTTTGTTCAGTGCGGCTACACGGTCGTGCGTTTCAACTTTCGCGGCGTGGGTGCCAGTGCCGGCGAATATGACGCCGGCAAGGCCGAGCTGCAGGATTTGCTGGCCGTGGTGCAGCAGGTGGCTCCCGAAGGCCCTGTAGCTCTGGCCGGCTTTTCCTTCGGCGCTTTCGTCACCAGCCATGCGCTGGCCCAGCTCTGGGGTACAGGCCGGGTGCAGAAGGCCGTGCTGGTAGGCACCGCCGCCAGTCGCTTCGAAGTGGCTCCCGTGCCTGCCGAGGCCCATGACCAGACCCTGGTGATCCACGGCGAGGCGGACGACACCGTCGAGCTATCCGCAGTGATGGACTGGGCGCGCCCGCAGATACTGCCTGTTACCGTGATTCCGCAGGTCGGCCATTTCTTTCACGGACAATTGCCTCTGCTCAAGAGCCTGGTGGTGCGCCACCTGAAGTCCCTGTAAGAGCCATTTCCCACACCTTGACGCACGTGAATTGCTGCCCCGTCTTGGTTAACTCCCTTTTCATAGCGCCAGGCCGAGGTATATCCTTGGCTTTGGCCGTTTTCGACGGTAAATCACCGCGCTTACCTTTGCTTTAGCGAGAGTCCTCTTCATGAAGCCCATCTACTCCACACTGCGTGTTCTGGCCGTTGCTGCCGCAGTGGCGCCCGTGTTTGCCATGGCACAGGTGGCGGCCCCTGTTCCTCCCGAAATTGCAGCCCGCAACTATCTGCTGGTGGACGTTACTGCCGGCCAGGTGCTGGGTGCCAAGGACGTCGATGCTCCCGTCGAGCAGGCATCGCTGACCAAGCTGATGTCGGCCTATGTGGTGTTCGACGCCCTGCGCTCCAAGAAAATCACGCTGGAGCAGCGCATGCCAGTGAGCGAGCGTGCCTGGAAGATGCCCGGCTCGCGCATGTTCATCGACCCCAAGATGCAGGTGCCCGTCAATGACCTGCTCAGCGGCATGATCATCCAGTCCGGCAACGATGCCACCATGGCATTGGCCGAGGCTGTGGGCGGCACGGCCGAGAACTTCGTCAAGATGATGAATGACCAGGCCAAGGCCCTGGGCATGAAGAACACCAGTTACAAGAACCCCGAAGGACTGACCGAGCCCGGTCACCTGACGACGGCTCGTGATCTGTCCATCCTGGCCCAGCGATTGATGCATGACTTCCCCGAGTACATGCACTACTACGCCACCAAGCAATACAGCTACCCCGGCACGCCTGCCTCCAACGGCAGCAACCGCAATGCCTTGCTGTTCCGCGATCCCACCGTGGACGGCCTGAAGACCGGCCACACCAACGCCGCAGGCTATTGCCTGGTGGCCACGGCCAAGCGCGACCTGCCCAATGTGGGCCAGCGCCGCCTGCTGTCCATCGTGCTGGGAACGGCCAGCGAAAAGGCGCGTGCCAACGAAAGCCAGAAGCTGTTGAACTGGGGTTACACCGCTTTCGATGCTGTCAAGCTGTTTGATTCCGATCAGCCCGTGGCTACTCCCGCCGTCTGGAAGGGCGCTGCCAATGCCGTCAAGATTGGCAAGGCCGACGGCGCCGTGGTGGTGACCGTGCCCTCGGGCACCGGCGGCAAGCTGACCACCGAGGTTGTGCGCCAGGATCCGCTGATCGCTCCTATCGCCAAGGGCCAGTCCATGGGCGTGCTCAAGGTCAAGTCGGGCGCGGATGTGGTGGCCGAGGTGCCGCTGGTAGCGCTTGAGGCCGTCGAGCAGGCCGGCTTCTTTGGCCGTCTGTGGGACACCATCCGCCTCTGGATCAAGTAAGTTCCCTGGCAGGCAGGAGGCGCTCCTGCCGGCGATAGCCCTTGGTCGGTCATGCAAAGTGTCTTGCTGCCTGGGGGCTATTGCCCACAGGTGGTTGTGCTGATTTGCACAAGCTGGTACATTCGAGGGCTTTTCGGAATTTCCGAAGGGATTCACGTTTCCGCATCGGCATCTGTTGCTGCGGATAAACCTTTTGCTTTCACGAAGCAAATTCACGTTTAGGGACGTTTAATTAATGCCAACCATTAACCAACTCGTGCGTCAGGGCCGCACGGTAGAAGTTGTTAAATCCAAGAGCCCTGCTATGGAAAACTGCCCCCAACGCCGTGGCGTGTGCACCCGTGTGTACACCACCACTCCCAAGAAGCCTAACTCGGCTCTGCGTAAGGTGGCCAAGGTTCGTCTGACCAACGGTTTCGAAGTGATTTCGTACATCGGCGGTGAAGGCCACAACCTGCAAGAGCACAGCGTTGTGCTGGTGCGCGGTGGTCGTGTGAAGGACTTGCCCGGTGTGCGTTACCACATCGTGCGCGGTTCCCTGGACCTGCAAGGCGTCAAGGACCGTAAGCAAGCTCGCTCCAAGTACGGTGCCAAGAAGCCTAAGGCTAAGTAATCAGCCCTGGTTTTTTGAAAACAAACGGTGTTTGATTCGCCTGACTGGCGCGGTCAAACGTAGTGGCCCTGAGCACGAATGTTTTGTGCGGGTCGAGTAAGTGAGAGTTTTGAATAGCTCTCGCGGTATCTGAAAAGATGCCAACTGAAGCAAAGATAGAGGTAAAAAATGCCACGTCGTCGCGAAGTCCCCAAACGTGAAATCCTGCCGGATCCCAAGTTCGGCAATGTAGAGCTGTCCAAATTCATGAACGTGATCATGGAAGGCGGCAAGAAGGCGGTTGCTGAGCGCATCATTTACGGCGCTCTGGACCTGATCGAGAAGAAGCATCCCGGCAAGGACCCTCTGGAAGCTTTCGTTGTTGCCATCAACAACGTCAAGCCCATGGTTGAAGTGAAGTCCCGCCGTGTTGGCGGTGCCAACTACCAGGTGCCCGTGGAAGTGCGTCCCGTCCGTCGTCTGGCTCTGGCCATGCGCTGGATCAAGGAAGCCTCCCGCAAGCGTGGCGAGAAGTCCATGGCTCAACGCCTGGCCAACGAGCTGCTGGAAGCTACGGAAGGCCGTGGCGGCGCCATGAAGCGTCGTGACGAAGTGCACCGTATGGCCGAAGCCAACAAGGCCTTCAGCCACTTCCGCTTCTAATCGGAATCTCGCTCGAGATACAGGGCCGCATGCAAAAACTTGCTGCGGCCTTGTGTCGATTCTGAGCGCCCCCATATAGAGCTGCTGCCTCCTGCGCACAATGCGGGGCCGGCAGTACTCCCATACGATCAAGCAAGGATCCATCATGGCTCGCAAGACCCCCATTGAGCGCTATCGCAACATCGGTATTTCCGCTCACATTGACGCAGGTAAGACAACCACTACAGAACGTATCCTGTTCTATACCGGTGTGACCCACAAGCTGGGCGAAGTGCACGACGGCGCTGCCACCACCGACTGGATGGAGCAAGAGCAAGAGCGTGGTATCACCATCACTTCCGCTGCAGTGACCTGCTTCTGGAAGGGTATGGATCTGTCCTACCCAGAACACCGTTTCAACATCATCGACACCCCCGGTCACGTGGACTTCACGATTGAAGTGGAACGTTCCATGCGCGTGCTGGACGGTGCTTGCATGGTGTATTGCGCTGTGGGTGGCGTGCAGCCCCAGTCCGAAACCGTGTGGCGTCAGGCCAACAAGTACAAGGTGCCTCGTCTGGCCTTCGTGAACAAGATGGACCGTACCGGCGCCAACTTCTTCAAGGTCTATGAAGGCATGAAGACTCGCCTGAACGCGAACCCTGTGCCCGTGGTGATCCCAATCGGCGCTGAAGAAAACTTCCAGGGCGTGGTCGATCTGGTCAAGATGAAGGCCATCATCTGGGACGAAGCTTCCCAGGGCATGAAGTTCGAATACCAGGACATCCCCGCCGAGCTGGTGGAAACCGCCAACAAGTGGCGTGAAAACCTGGTGGAAGCCGCTGCCGAAGCTTCGGAAGAGCTGATGAACAAGTACCTGGAAGAAGGTACTCTGACTGAAGAAGAAGTGAAGCTCGGCGTGCGTACCCGTACCCTGGCCACCGAAATTCAGCCCATGCTTTGCGGCACCGCGTTCAAGAACAAGGGTGTGCAGCGCATGCTGGACGCCGTGATCGACTATCTGCCCGCTCCTGTGGACATCCCTGACGTTACCGGTACCGACCCCGATGACGAAGAGAAGAAGCTGAGCCGCAAGGCTGACGATGCTGAGAAGTTCTCGGCTCTGGCCTTCAAGCTGATGACCGACCCCTTCGTGGGCCAGCTGACTTTCGTGCGCGTGTACTCTGGCGTTCTGTCCAAGGGTGAGACCGTTCTGAATGCCGTCAAGGGCAAGAAGGAACGTATCGGCCGTATCGTGCAGATGATGGCCAACGACCGCGTGGAAGTGGAAGAAATCCGTGCTGGCGACATCGCTGCCTGCGTGGGCCTGAAGGACGTGACCACCGGTGAAACCCTGTGCGACATCGCCGCGCCTATCGTGCTGGAGCGCATGGTGTTCCCTGAGCCCGTGATTGCGCAGGCTGTGGAACCCAAGTCCAAGACCGACCAGGAAAAGATGGGTATCGCTCTGTCGCGTCTGGCTGCAGAAGATCCTTCCTTCCGAGTGCGTACCGACGAAGAATCCGGTCAGACCATCATCGCCGGTATGGGCGAACTGCACCTGGAAATCATCGTTGACCGCATGAAGCGCGAATTCAACGTGGAAGCCAACGTGGGCAAGCCCCAGGTTGCCTACCGCGAAACCATCCGCAGCACGGTCAAGGACGTGGACGGCAAGTTCGTTCGCCAGTCCGGCGGTAAGGGCCAGTACGGCCACGTGGTTCTGACTCTGGAACCCCAGGAAGCCGGCAAGGGCTTCGAGTTCGTCGACGAAATCAAGGGTGGTGTGGTTCCTCGCGAATACATCCCTGCGGTGGAGAAGGGCGTGATCGAAGCTCTGACTTCCGGCGTGCTGGCTGGCTACCCTGTGGTGGACGTCAAGGTTCGTCTGACCTTCGGTTCGTACCACGATGTGGACTCGAACGAAATGGCGTTCAAGATGGCCGCTATCTTCGGTTTCAAGGAAGCTGCCCGCAAGGCCAACCCCGTCATCCTGGAACCCATGATGGCTGTGGAAGTGGAAACGCCTGAAGACTACGCTGGTACCGTGATGGGCGATCTGTCCTCGCGTCGCGGCATGGTTCAGGGTATGGACGACATGGTTGGTGGCGGCAAGGCCATCAAGGCTGAAGTGCCTCTGTCCGAAATGTTCGGCTACGCCACTTCGCTGCGTTCCATGACTCAAGGTCGTGCCAGCTACACCATGGAGTTCAAGCACTACGCTGAAGCTCCTCGTAACGTGGCTGAAGCCATCGTTGCTGCCCGCGCCAAGTAATTGACGCAGGTTTGACGAATCCGTCATAATCTACGGCTTCCAATCGCGGCAGTCCTTTGAGGATTGCCGCGATTTTTGCCGGTCTGCGATCCCATGCCGTCCTGTTTCCTGTGCGGGGCGAGTCAGCAATGAGGTGCAGACCTTAAACATCACACAGGTTTTTGCTCTTTCGGAGAAATCATGGCAAAAGAAAAGTTCGAACGTACCAAGCCCCACGTGAACGTGGGCACCATCGGTCACGTTGACCACGGCAAGACCACCCTGACTGCTGCTATCGCTACCGTGCTGTCCAAGCACTTCGGCGGTGAAGCCAAGGACTACTCGCAGATCGACAACGCCCCCGAAGAAAAGGCTCGTGGTATCACGATCAACACTTCGCACGTTGAGTACGAAACTGCCAACCGCCACTACGCTCACGTGGACTGCCCCGGCCACGCTGACTATGTGAAGAACATGATCACTGGTGCCGCTCAGATGGACGGCGCTATCTTGGTTTGCTCCGCTGCTGACGGCCCCATGCCCCAGACTCGCGAGCACATCCTGCTGTCGCGTCAGGTGGGCGTGCCCTACATCATCGTGTTCCTGAACAAGGCCGACATGGTGGACGACGAAGAACTGCTGGAACTGGTCGAAATGGAAGTGCGCGAGCTGCTGTCCAAGTACGACTTCCCCGGTGACGACACCCCCATCATCCGCGGCTCCGCCAAGCTGGCCCTGGAAGGTGACCAGTCCGACAAGGGCGAGCCTGCCATCCTGAAGCTGGCTGAAGCTCTGGACACCTACATCCCCACTCCCGAGCGTGCTGTTGACGGCGCCTTCGTGATGCCCGTGGAAGACGTGTTCTCCATCTCCGGTCGTGGTACCGTGGTGACCGGCCGTATCGAGCGCGGTATCGTCAAGGTCGGCGAAGAAATCGAAATCGTCGGTATCAAGGACACCGTCAAGACCACCGTCACCGGCGTGGAAATGTTCCGCAAGCTGCTGGACCAAGGTCAAGCTGGCGACAACGTGGGTCTGCTGCTGCGCGGCACCAAGCGTGAAGACGTGGAACGCGGCCAAGTGCTGTGCAAGCCCGGCTCCATCAAGCCCCACACCAACTTCACTGCTGAAGTTTACGTGCTGTCGAAGGACGAAGGCGGTCGCCACACTCCCTTCTTCAACAACTACCGTCCCCAGTTCTACTTCCGTACAACTGACGTGACCGGCTCCATCGAACTGCCCGAAGGCAAGGAAATGGTGATGCCTGGCGATAACGTGTCGATCACTGTGAAGCTGATCTCCCCCATCGCCATGGAAGAAGGTCTGCGCTTCGCTATCCGCGAAGGTGGTCGTACTGTGGGCGCTGGTGTGGTTGCCACGATCATTGCCTAATTCTTAGAAAAGCTAGGAATTAACAATGTCTAAGCAAAAAATCCGCATCCGTCTGAAGGCTTTCGATTACAAGCTGATCGACCAGTCTGCAGCCGAAATCGTTGATACCGCCAAGCGTACCGGCGCCATCGTCAAGGGTCCCGTGCCCCTGCCGACACGCATGAAGCGCTTCGACATCCTGCGTTCGCCTCACGTCAACAAGACCAG
This sequence comes from Comamonas sp. 7D-2, assembly GCF_022749555.1. Taxonomy (NCBI): domain Bacteria; kingdom Pseudomonadati; phylum Pseudomonadota; class Betaproteobacteria; order Burkholderiales; family Comamonadaceae; genus Comamonas; species Comamonas sp. 7D-2. The sequence goes on from NZ_CP094238.1 coordinate 340,550, forward strand.
CCGTGACCAGTTCGAAATCCGTACGCACCAGCGTCTGATGGACATCGTGGATCCGACTGACAAGACTGTTGACGCTCTGATGAAGCTGGACCTGCCCGCAGGTGTGGACGTCGAGATCAAACTGCAATAAGAGTTTTGAAAGCCTCGCAAGAGGCTTTTAAGGGTCTTTGTTTAACGCGAACTTGCTTGAAAAAGCAGTTCGCGTTAAAATTTGGAGCTTCGCCTTTGATGCGAAGTTTTATTAACCTTCTTTTGTGTGCTAGGCATGATTGCTAAAGCACAACGCTGGGCCAATTGCAGTTTCAGCGGCAAAAGTTTTGGAGCAAACAAATGAGTCTGAGCAACTCCCTGGGGTTGCTGGGTCGCAAGGTGGGCATGATGCGTCTGTTCACTGATGATGGGGACGCAGTGCCTGTCACAGTGGTGGATGTTTCTAACAACCGCGTGACTCAGGTCAAAACCCAAGAGAACGATGGCTATGTGGCCCTGCAGGTCACTTTCGGTGCACGCAAGGCTTCTCGCGTGACCAAGCCTCAAGCCGGCCACCTCGCCAAGGCGGGTGTCGAAGCCGGTGAAGTGACCCGTGAATTCCGCGTGACTGATGAAACCGCTGGCAAGTATGCCGCTGGTGCCGTTCTGCCTGTGGCAGAGCTGTTCAGCGTTGGCCAGAAGGTGGACGTGCAAGGCACCTCCATCGGTAAGGGTTACGCCGGCACGATCAAGCGCCACAACTTCAGTTCGCAGCGCGCTTCGCACGGTAACAGCCGTTCGCACAATGTTCCCGGTTCTATCGGTATGGCACAAGACCCCGGTCGCGTGTTCCCCGGTAAGCGTATGACTGGTCACATGGGCGACGAAACCGTCACTACTCAAAACCTCGACGTGGTTCGTATCGACGAAGCACGCCAACTGCTGTTGATCAAGGGTGCCATTCCTGGTGCCAAGGGTGGCTTCGTTTCCGTGCGCCCCGCGATCAAGGCTAAAGCTTCCAAAGGAGCGAACTAATGCAGCTCGAACTCCTGAATGAACAAGGCCAGGCCGCTTCCAAGGTGGAAGCTCCCGAGACTGTGTTCGGTCGTGAATTCAACGAAGATCTGGTCCACCAGCTGGTGACTGCCTACCGTGCCAACGCACGTCAAGGCACTCGCGCCCAGAAGGACCGTGAACAAGTGCGTCACACCACTGCCAAGCCTTTCAAGCAAAAGGGTACAGGCCGTGCACGTGCTGGTATGTCCTCCTCGCCTCTGTGGCGTGGCGGCGGTCGAATCTTCCCCAATCTGCCCGAAGAAAACTTCTCGCAGAAGATCAACAAGAAGATGTACCGCGCCGGCATGGCTTCCATCCTGTCTCAGCTGGCCCGCGAAGGCCGTCTGGCAGTTGTGGAATCCCTGACGCTGGATACCCCCAAGACCAAGGTGCTGGCAGACAAGTTCAAGGCTATGAACCTGTCTTCGTCGGTGATGGTGATCGCTGAAGAAATCGACGAGAACCTGTACCTGGCATCCCGCAATCTGAAGAACGTGTTCGTGGTTGAGCCGCGCTATGCAGACCCCGTGTCGCTGGTGCACTACAAGAAAGTGCTCGTCACCAAGGGTGCGATCGACAAACTCAAGGAGATGTTCGCATGAGCACTACCAAGTTTGACGAAGGTCGTCTGATGCAAGTGCTGGTCGCTCCCATCGTGTCCGAAAAGGCCACTCTGGTTGCTGAAAAGTCCAATGCTGTGACATTCAAGGTGCTGCAGAACGCTACCAAGCCCGAAATCAAGGCCGCTGTGGAATTGATGTTCAAGGTTGAAGTGGCTGGCGTGTCTGTGGTGAACACCAAGGGCAAGACCAAGCGCTTTGGCAAGACCGTGGGCCGTCGCGACAATGTGCGCAAGGCATACGTGATGCTCAAGCCCGGTCAAGAGCTGAACCTGTCTGGGGAGGCTGCGTAATCATGGCTGTTATCAAGCTCAAACCTACGACCCCCGGCCAACGCGGCGCGGTGAAGGTTACTCGCGACCACCTGCACAAGGGTGAGGGTTTTGCCCCCCTGCTGGAAGCTCAATTCCAGAAGGCCGGTCGTAATAACAACGGTCACATCACAACTCGCCACAAGGGCGGTGGTCACAAGCACCACTACCGTGTGGTGGACTTCAAGCGCAACAAGGACGGTATCCCCGCCAAGGTTGAGCGCATTGAATACGACCCCAACCGTACTGCCCACATCGCTCTGGTGTGCTACGCAGACGGCGAGCGTCGCTACGTCATTGCTCCTCGCAACCTGGAAGTCGGCGCTACCATCATCAGCGGCTCCGAAGCTCCTATCCGCGTGGGCAACACCCTGCCTATCCGCAACATCCCCGTGGGCTCGACCATCCACTGCATCGAACTGAAGATCGGTGCCGGTGCTCAGATCGCTCGCTCGGCTGGTACCTCCGCCACTCTGCTGGCTCGCGAAGGCATCTACGCTCAAGTGCGTATGCGTTCGGGCGAAGTCCGCAAGGTGCACATCGAGTGCCGCGCCACCATCGGTGAAGTTGCCAACGAAGAACACAGCCTGCGCCGTCTGGGCAAGGCCGGTGTGAAGCGTTGGATGGGTATTCGTCCTACCGTCCGCGGTACGGTCATGAACCCTGTCGACCACCCGCACGGTGGTGGTGAAGGTAAGACCGGTGAAGGCCGTCACCCAGTTGACCCATGGGGCAATCTGACGAAGGGCTACCGCACCCGTAACAACAAGCGCACACAGACCATGATCGTGTCGCGCCGTAAGAAGTAAGGGGTAGCAAATGACTCGTTCTCTTAAAAAGGGTCCGTTTGTTGACCATCACTTGCTGGCCAAGGTCGAAAAGGCCATCGCCACCAAGGACAAGAAGCCAGTGAAGACCTGGTCGCGTCGCTCCATGGTCCTGCCCGAGTTCATCGGTCTGACCATTGCCGTGCACAACGGCAAGCAACACGTGCCGGTTTATGTGACTGACCAGATGGTTGGCCACAAGCTGGGTGAATTCGCGCTGACTCGTACCTTCAAGGGTCACCCTGCGGACAAGAAAGCCAAGAAGTAAGGAATAGAACATGTCTGAAACACGTGCTGTTCTCCGTGGCGTCCGCCTGTCTGTTGACAAGGGTCGCCTGGTCGCGGATCTGATCCGCGGCAAGAAGGTGGATCAAGCTCTGAACATTCTCCAGTTCACGCAGAAAAAAGCTGCCGTGATCGTGAAGAAGGTTCTGGAATCCGCTATCGCCAACGCTGAGCACAACGACGGCGCCGATATCGACGAACTGAAGGTCAAGACCATCTACGTCGAGCAAGGCACTACGCTCAAGCGTTTCACTGCTCGCGCCAAGGGCCGCGGCAACCGCATCAGCAAGCCTACCTGCCACATCTACGTGACAGTGGGTAACTGAGGCCTTAAGGAAGAATATGGGACAGAAAATCCATCCTACCGGCTTCCGTCTGGCGGTGAGCCGCAACTGGGCAAGCCGCTGGTACGCTAGCAACCGTGACTTCGCCGGCATGCTGGCCGAAGACATCAAGGTGCGCGAGTACCTGAAGGCCAAGCTGAAGAACGCCGCCGTGGCTCGCGTTCTGATCGAGCGTCCTGCCAAGAACGCCCGCATCACCATTTTCTCGGCTCGTCCGGGCGTGGTGATCGGCAAGAAGGGTGAAGACATCGAAGCCCTGAAGAAGGAACTCGCTGCTCGCCTGGGCGTGCCCGTGGCTGTGAACATCGAAGAAGTGCGCAAGCCTGAAATCGATGCCAAGCTGATCGCTGACTCCATCTGCCAACAGCTGGAAAAGCGCATCATGTTCCGCCGCGCCATGAAGCGTGCCATGCAGAACGCCATGCGTCTGGGTGCTCAAGGCATCAAGATCATGTCTTCCGGTCGTCTGAACGGTATCGAAATCGCTCGTACCGAGTGGTACCGCGAAGGCCGCGTGCCTCTGCACACTCTGCGTGCCGACATCGACTACGGCTTCTCCGAAGCCAAGACGACTTACGGCATCATCGGCGTGAAGGTCTGGGTCTACAAGGGTGACACCCTGGGCCGCAACGATCTGCCCGCCGTGGAAACGCCCCGTCCTGAAGACGAGCGTCGTCCTCGTGGTCCCCGTCGTGACGGTCGCCGTGATGGCCGTGATGGCGCTGGCCGTGGTGGCCGTCGTCCCGCAGGCACCAATGCCGCTCCTGCCGATGGCAGCGACAAGCCTGCTGGCGCTGGTGCTGATTCCGTTAAGCGCGTTCGTAAGGCCGACGCGCCCGCTACAGCAGCGGACGGTAAAGGAGAATAAACATGCTGCAACCTGCACGCCGCAAGTTCCGTAAGGAACAAAAAGGCCGCAACACCGGCATCGCTACCCGTGGCAACTCCGTTGCCTTCGGCGATTTCGGTTTGAAGTCTACTGACCGTGGTCGTCTGACCGCACGCCAGATCGAAGCTGCACGTCGTGCAATTTCCCGTCACGTCAAGCGTGGTGGTCGTATCTGGATCCGCGTGTTCCCGGACAAGCCCATCTCTACCAAGCCCGCCGAAGTGCGTATGGGTAACGGTAAGGGCAACCCCGAGTACTACGTGGCCGAAATCCAGCCCGGCAAGGTGATCTACGAAATCGTGGGTGTGCCTGAAGAGCTGGCCCGTGAAGCGTTCCGCCTGGCTGCTGCAAAGCTGCCTCTGCGCACGACCTTCGTGTCCCGTCACATTGGTGCTTAAGGAGATCAACATGACGAAATCTGCTGAACTCCGCCAAAAAGACGTGGCTGGTCTGGAAGCTGAAGTGAAGTCCCTGCAAAAGGCTCACTTCGGTCTGCGCATGCAAAAGGCCACGCAACAACTGGGCAACACTGCGACCATCAAGGCTACACGCCGTGACATCGCTCGTGCCAAGACCATCCTTGCTGAAAAGCAAGCCGCCAAGTAAGGAGCCGACATGACGGAAGCTAAAACATCCCTCAAGCGCACCTTGATTGGCAAGGTGGTCAGCGACAAGCGTGCCAAGACTGTGACCGTTCTGGTGGAACGCCGCGTCAAGCACCCCATCTACGACAAGATCATGATCAAGTCGAGCAAGTACCACGCTCACGACGAGCAAGGTGAGTACAAGCTGGGTGACGTGGTTGAAATCACCGAGAGCCGTCCTCTCTCCAAGACCAAGAACTGGGTTGCTACCCGCTTGGTTCAAAAGGCTGCTCTGGTGTAAGCCTAACCAGGCCCGCCGGCTGCAAAGCCCTTGAAAACGACCCACAATGCTGTGGGTCGTTTTTTTATTTGGGCCGCCAAGAATGCGGTCCGTGCTTTGCAACAAAGGAGATAGTCATGATTAAAGTTGGTGATACCCTGCCCGCAGTGACCTTGATGGAATATGTGGAAGTGGAAGGCAATGGCTGCAGCCTTGGTCCCAACCCCGTGAAGCTGCCCGAGGCTCTGGCCGGCAAGACTATTGCCGTGTTTGCCGTGCCCGGCGCATTCACGCCCACCTGCTCCGAAAAGCACCTGCCAGGCTATGTGGCCAAGGCCGAAGAGCTCAAGGCTGCCGGCGTGGACGAAATCTGGTGCCTGGCCGTGAACGATGCTTTCGTGATGGGCGCCTGGGGCCGCGATCAGAAGGTGGCTGGCAAGGTGCGCATGATTGCCGACGGCGATGCGGCATTCGCCAAGGCGACCGGCCTGACGCTGGACCTGAACGGCAAGGGCCTGGGCCTGCGCGCCAACCGCTTCTCCATGCTGGTCAAGGACGGCAAGGTTGCGACCCTGAACGTGGAAGCTCCCGGCAAGTTTGAAGTCAGCGATGCCGGCACCATGCTGGCTCAAGCCAAGGCTTGATGGCTGAAGCCCTGAGTTGCTGGGCGCGGGAATGACGCTCTCGCCGCAAGGCGGCTTGGCACCACAGAAAAAAGGCATTGCCAAACTGGCAATGCCTTTTTCGCATCAGAGGCTCAGAACAGATTCGCCTTGAGGTAGTGCGCGCCTGGAAGCGGGTTGTGATAGTAAGGTTCGATGGGCTCGAAGCCCAGGTCCACATACAGTGCGCGGGCAGACTCCATGTCGTCCAGGGTGTCGAGCAGCACATGGTCATAGCCAGCCTGGCGGGCAATGTCGAGCATTGCTTCGGCCAGTTGACGCCCCAGGCCGAAGCCACGAAAAGCCTTGCGCACGAACAGGCGCTTCATCTCGGCGGCGTTGGGGTAGTCCGAGTCGTCCAGAGGACGCAGTGCGCAGCAGCCCGCAATGCTGCCATCCACGCGAGCCAGCAGAATCTGTCCACGAGGCGCAGCATATTCGCCAGGGAGGGCGGCGAGTTCGGATTCGAATCCTTGAAATTCCAGGTCGATGTTCAGGCTGTCCGCATACTCCTGAAAGATCTGGCGCACAGCACCCATTTCCTCCAGGCTGGGCGTCAGCAAGTCCACGGCAGGCTTGTCCACGGCAACTAGGCAATGATGAAAGAAGGCCCAGTGTAGCGGCAAGTGCTTTACATGGTTAAAGCAGCTGCCTGCAGCGTCAGAACTCAGAAAGCAGCGCTCTGGCCCAGTTGATGGACCCACCAGGAGAGAGCGCTTGCCACCACGGCCAGCAGTGCGGCCAGAACCCGGGTGCTGGCGGTGTCGCGGCTCGCAGCAACGGGTTCCTCCAGCAATTTGTCGCCCGTGACCATGGCCGGGACCAGTTTGTCGCCCTTGAGGCTGTAGCCGATGAGGGCCAGCAGATGCAGTGCGACCAGTGCGTAAATCAGGTACTGGCCCCAGTGGGCGTGGTAGTCGGTGGCCTTGGAGATCAGCTCGCCGGACACAAAACGCGTCAACGGTCCGCTGAAGGCAATTTCATCATCGCTCATCAGCCCGCTTGCTATCTGCGCTATCAGAACGATTAGCATCGCGATGACCGACAGTGAGCCCAGCGGGTTGTGGCCTGCGCGGTCCTGCGTGGTCGACGCGCCACTGAGATAACGCCTCATGGCCGCCGCAGAAGGGATGAAGCTGCCAAAGCGCGACCAGTACCCGCCGACCAGGCCCCAGAGAATGCGAAAGATCAGCAAGGCCAGCACGACCTGTCCCAGCAGCAGATGCCAGTTCATGGCATTGCCGCCCATCTTGGCGGTGACCACCAGGGCCACGATGCAGATTGCCAGCAGCCAGTGAAACAGCCGGGTGGGCAGATCCCAGATGCGTACCTTGTGTGGCCCTGCTGCGGCAGGTCGAATAGGGTTTGTCATGGCTTGTTCATCGCGAATCGACACCGGCATTGTGCCTGCATGGCGTCGAAAGCCAAGCCCGGAAGGGGCAGTGCGTGCTTTCATGTTCCTCTGCCATACTGGACAGGCAGCCGCCTGCGGCAGGCTGTAGAACCAAGAAAGGATACCCCGATGAAAGCTTTTTCCACTCTGGCATTCGCTGCTGTGGTTGCCACCGTGGCCCTGCCTGCCTCGGCACAGTTCGCCAAGGCTGAAGATGCCATCAAATACCGCCAGAGCGCCCTGAGCGTGCTGGGCACGCATTTCAGCCGTCTGGGCGCCATGGCCAATGGCAAGATGCCCTTCGATGCCAAGAGCGCGCAGGAAAGTGCGGAAATTGTGGCCTTCATGTCCAAGCTGCCCTGGGCCGGCTTCGGCGCCGGCACCGAAGGCGGCAAGGCCAAGCCTGAGGTGTGGAAGGAGCAGGCCAAGTTCCATGATCTGTCGGGCAAGATGGAAGCAGAAGTCGTCAAGCTCAATGCTGCCGCCAAGACCGGTAATCTGGACAATCTCAAGACGGCTTTCGGCCCGGCCGCCAATAGTTGCAAGAGCTGCCACGACAGCTTCCGGAATAAGTAGCCCCCTGAGCCGCTGCGCGGCTTCCCCCAGGGGACAGCATCTTCGCTGCGGAGCGACCCTTGCTCGATGCTCCAGGCATGAAAAAACCGACCATTGGTCGGTTTTTTTTGTGAGCTGCTGTCGCTTGCTATTTCTGTGTTTTAGGCGCTTTTGATGTTGAAATGACCTGCTATCAAGCGCTGTAAGCTATGGCTTTTAATCAAGCTGCAGCTGGTTGTGCCAGCAGCTTCTCGATCAGCTTGTGCAGTTGCTCAAAGTCAGGCGCGCCGATATAGCTTTTCACGATCTCGCCGCGCTTGTTGACGATGAAGGTGGTGGGTGTGAGTTGCACATCGCCCCAGGCCTTGGCCACGCTGCCGGTGTTGTCCAGCGCGACCTGGAAGGGCAGCTTGCGCGATTCGACAAAGTTCACGACATAGCTGGGCGGGTCGTAGCTCATGGCCACGGCCAGGGTGTCAAAGCCCTTGCCCTGGTACTTCTGGTAGGTGCTGATGATCTCGGGCATCTCTGCCACGCAGGTGGTGCAGCTGGTGGCCCAGAAGTTCACCAGCGTCACCTTGCCCTTGAGGTCGGCCGTGGTTTTCTGGCTGCCGTCCAGCAGCACAAAGGTGGATTGCGGCGCCGCGGTCTGCCCTGCACCCGAATACACCCAGGCCCCGACGCCGATGACGGCGGCCGCCACAATGCCTGCGATCCAATGTTTGCTTGCCATAGAGTTTGATTGTGCACAAATCTTCAGCACCTTGCTGATCTGTGGGTTGGTGTGTCAAACCCGCTAAAAGTTCAGTTCTTACTGCTTGACCCACGGGTCAACCCTAGGCTTGTGTGACAGGTCGGGCCCGTGCCGCTGCCGATAATGGGCCATGAAGAAAACCGGACTCTGGGCTGCGACGCTACTGGTCAGCTGCGCGCTGCTGGTCGCCTGCAGCCCGGCGCTGAACTGGCGCACCACCCAGCTCAAGGATGCGCCGCTGCAAGCACTCTTGCCCTGCGATGTGCAGACAGCCACCCGGCCGATAGAGCTGGGGCTGGGTCAGGTACAACTGTCGGTCGTGGGCTGCGAGGCCCAGGGCGCGACCTATGCGGTGTCGCATTTCGCCGTGGCCGAGCCTGCACGTGCTGCCGAGGCACTGACGTTCTGGCAGCAGGCAGTGCTGGCGCAGCTGAAGTCGGCAGACGGTGCTGCCGCAAGGCTCGATGCCAGGGGCGATGGCCTGTGGGTGCCCAAGGGCACGTTGAATCTGCCGCAGTCCCTGCGCATGACCTTCGAGGGGCTCGGTCCCCGGGGGCAGAAAGTGGTGGGGCATGGTCTGTGGTTTGCTCGCCTGGAGGGCAGTGGCGCCAGGGTCTATCACGCAGTGATCTATGCCGACAAGCTCAGGTCTGCCGAGGCCGAGATGTTTTTTTCGGGTCTGCAATTGCAATAAGTCCCATCCAGATCATGAGCTTTGTGCTTCATCCACCTCATTGCCCTTGTTGATGGCGGCAACAGGCCATAATTTGCTTTCAAGAACTGTGACTACATGACCACGCGCATTCTTTTGCTCACTCACGCTCCTCTGGCCGCTGCATTGCGCGAATGCGCCCTGCATGTGTTTGCCGATAGCGCTGACGACTTGCTGGCCCTGGACGTGCCTTCCGAAGAGGCGCCCGAGGCCACGCTGGAGCGCGCCCTGGCCATGCTGGTGGCGCATGGCGGTCTGGATGCACCGACCCTGGTGCTGACCGATCTGTTTGGCGCCACCCCATGCAATGTGGCCCAGCGTCTCACGGGCCTGTTGCAGGCCAGGCTGGTGGCGGGCGTGAACTTGCCCATGCTTTTGCGCTCCATAGGCTATCGGCATGAGCCGCTGGATGCCCTGGTTTCGCGGGCCATGGTGGGCGGCAGCCAGGGGGTGATGCAGGTGGCCGGCAGTTCCCGACAAAATCAAAGCGCACGACCTTCCAATGATCAAGACCAATATCACCATCAGCAATAAATTGGGCCTGCATGCCCGTGCATCGGCCAAGCTCACCAAGCTCGCCGGCAGCTTCCCCTGCGAGGTCTGGCTGACCAAGGGCGAGCGCCGCGTCAATGCCAAGAGCATCATGGGCGTGATGATGCTGGCGGCGGGCATAGGCTCCGAGCTGGAGCTGGAAACCGATGGCGCACAGGAGCAGGAAGCCACGGATGCGCTGGTGGCCCTGATCAATGACAAGTTTGGCGAAGGCCAGTAAAGGCTGCCTCGCCTGTGCCGCGGCTTGACCGCGTGCAGGTGGCAGTTGGACGGTTAGCTCTTTTGATAGCAGGCAGGGTCTTGCTGTTAATGAAGTAGAGCGGTTTTGATGCTGTAGTGCAGCGATAGTTGGCGCTGACTGCTGCAAAAACAAGAGCAAGAAGCAAGCAAAAAGCAATCGCGAAATTCGCGAAAGGGCATTCGCCATGACATTTGCCATCCACGGCCTGGCCGTCTCACGGGGGGTTGCCATCGGGCGCGCGGTCGTTGTGGCCTCCAGTCGCATGGAGGTGGTGCACTACTTCATCCGGCCCGATCAGGTGGAGTCGGAGATCCAGCGTGCCCGCACGGCACGCAATGCGGTGATTGATGAGCTGCGCCGGCTTCAGGAGGAAATGCCCAAGGACGCGCCCGGCGAGCTTGATGCGCTGCTCGATGTGCATCTGATGCTGCTGCAGGACCAGGCACTGGCCGAGGCCATCCGCAACTGGATCTCGGAGCGTCTGTATAACGCCGAATGGGCGCTGACCACGCAGCTGGAAATCGTCTCGCGCCAGTTCGACGAGATGGACGACGAGTACCTGCGCGAGCGCAAGGCCGATCTGGAGCAGGTAGTGGAGCGCATTCTGCGCCACATGAAGGGCGCGGCCAGTCCGCTTGCGCAGGTTGCTCCACCGTTGTCTCCGACGGGCGCTGCACCTGCAACCGATGGACAGCAGCTGCCTCTCGACGTCACCACGGAAACCCCGCTGGTGCTGGTGGCACAAGACCTGTCGCCAGCGGACATGCTGCAGTTCAAGAGCAAGGTCTTTGCGGGCTTCATCACGGCCGTGGGCGGCAAGACCAGCCACACGGCCATCGTCGCACGCAGCATGGACATTCCGGCCGTGGTTGGCGCGCGGGCCGCAAGCCAGCTGATTCGCCAGGATGACTGGGTCATCATCGACGGCAACGAGGGCGTGGTCATCGTGGACCCCACACCCATCATCCTGGCGGAGTACAGCTTTCGCCAGCGCCAGACCGAACTGGAGCGCGAGCGCCTGACCCGTCTGCGCTACACGCCGTCCCTCACCATGGATGGGCAGAAGGTGGAGTTGCTGGCCAATATCGAGCAGCCCAGCGACGGGGCGGCGGCCGTGCGGGCTGGCGCAGTCGGGGTGGGGCTGTTCCGTACCGAGTTTCTGTTCATGGGGCGCAGCGGCAATCTGCCCGGCGAGGAAGAGCAGTACCGTGCCTATCGCGAGGCCATAGACGGCATGCAAGGCATGCCGGTCACCATCCGCACGCTGGACGTGGGGGCCGACAAGCCGCTGGACAAGGCACAGCCCAAGGACTACTACCTCAACCCTGCGCTGGGCCTGCGCGCCATACGCTGGAGTCTGGCCGACCCCGTGATGTTCCGCACCCAGCTGCGCGCCGTTCTGCGCGCGGCAGCGCACGGGCAGATCAAGCTGCTGTTTCCCATGCTGGCCCATCGCAGCGAGATCGAGCAGACCCTGGCCCAGTTGCGCCAGGCGCAGCATGAGCTCGATGTGCGCGGCGTCGCCTACGGCCCGGTCAAGCTGGGCGCCATGATCGAGATTCCGGCGGCCGCCCTGACGGTGCGCAGCTTTCTCCAATATTTCGACTTTCTGTCCATAGGCACCAACGACCTGATCCAGTACACGCTGGCCATCGACCGTGCCGACGAAACCGTGGCCCATCTCTACGACCCCATGCATCCGGCGGTGTTGCGCCTGGTGGCGGAGGTCATCGCAGCGGCCAATGCCGCAGGCAAGGAAGTCAGCGTTTGCGGCGAAATGGCCGGTGATCTGAGCATGACCCGGCTGCTTTTGGGCCTGGGGCTGCGCAGCTTTTCCATGCACCCCGCGCAGATTCTGGCCGTCAAGCAGGAGGTGCTGCGTGCGGACTCCAGCAAGCTTGCTCCCTGGGCCACCGAGGTGCTGGGCAGCGAATGCCCGGCGCAGATGCTGGCGCCCTGAAGAACCCAGGGAACGACCTCGAGGCCGGCAGAAAAGGGATGGATGAATTACGCACATTCGCAGGAAATCGCCCGTGCGCTCGAGCCGGTGCTGGAAGAGGCAGCGCTTGCGCAGCAACTGGCTGCGCAAGCCAGGCCGGCCGTGTGGCTGCAGACCACTGCGGTGAAGGATGAAGCGGAGATTGCGTCCGGCAGCACCAAACTTGGCGGCTGTCCCGACCTGCCAGCCGGTGTGGCCTGGCCCGAGCGAGGACGCTATCCGGACCATGAGCAGCGGGTGAAGCCCCATCGCGAAGACAGCCTTGCTCCCGACAGCCGTTGGCGATGGGCCAGGCCGGAGCAAGTCCAGCTATTTCGCAAAGAGGCCTTGCAGCACGTCGCAAGGCTTGAAAGCACTTTTCCGCTGAGCTTTGTGGCGCAGATCAACTTCGCCGAAGCTCGCTCCGCCGGGACTCTGGATGCGGATTTCCCCGAGTCTGGACTGCTGTCCGTCTTCTACGACCTGATGGAGCAGCCCTGGGGTTTCGATCCTGCCGATGCCTGTGCGCTGAAGCTGATCTTCTCCGAGGGCGATGCCGAGCTCGAGCGGCGCCCGCAACCGCCGGCGCTGCTAGAGCTGCCCGATCACTGCCAGCTCGCTCCTATGGCCTGCGAACTGCATGCCTGCGTCACGGCCTTGCCCCTGGAGAGCGCCGAGTGGGGTTCGCAGGGCCTGGAGCTTGACGAAGAGCAGCGTGACCGCTTTGTCGAATGGTGGTTCGATGACGCACAAAACGCTGCCAGCAGCGGTGGAGAGGATAGCGGCTGCCATCGCATCGGTGGCTGGCCCACACCCGTCCAGGGGGATATGCAGACCGAATGCGCGCTGGTGGCTGCGGGGCATTACTGCGGTAATGGCGATGCCTACGCGGACGAGGCCACGCGGGCCGTTCGCGATACCGCAACGCAGTGGCTTTTGCTGCTGCAGATAGGCTGCGATGAAAAAGGCGGCATGGGCTGGGGCGATGAAGGCCAGCTCTATCTGTGGATGCGCCGAGACGATCTGCGCGCACGTCGCTTTGACCGGGCGCGGTTGGTGCTGCAGTGTTGCTGAAACCCGCCTGCGCCGTGGCTGCAGGTGTCAACGGTTGCGAAATGGCTGCGAAACAGGTGTTTGGAGATTTCTTTTTGTGGGAAATGAAAATTAATTGATATTGATTCTCATTTGATGTTACTATCCATCCCAGCTTGCAGCACAGGACTCTGGTGGGGTATCAAGTGCTGCATGGCTCAGTTTCATCGTGGGGCGACTCGTCGGGCCTGTTCAGCCTGCAGTCGTTTTTGCCAGCCAGCGGTTTGCCGGTTAGCCAGGCGTTTTTTCGATGCAAACAGTGGGTTATCAAATTTCATAGCTCTTGGCGCATGGTCTGTAACGATCCTGCTATGAATTGACTACGTAAGCTTTACTAGAAAAGCGCAACAAGCTCCTTATTCAGGAGCTTTATTTTTTTGGCAAATCCTGGAGCGTGCAGCACTGCTCGTCGCGTGCGGCCATGAAAAAAGCAGCCCTCGGGCTGCTTGTGGGTGAGTACTTTCTTCGGTGCTCAGACGCCTGCGGCATGTGCCTGCTGGTCGGCGTGGTAGCTGGAGCGCACCATGGCGCCGACGGCGGCGTGGGTGAAGCCCATCTTGTAGGCCTCTTGCTCGAACATCTTGAAGGTGTCGGGGTGCACATAACGGCGCACGGGCAGGTGGCTGTTGGTGGGCGCCAGATACTGGCCGATGGTCAGCATGTCGATGTTGTGGGCACGCATATCGCGCATCACCTGCAGGATTTCCTCGTCCGTCTCGCCCAGGCCCACCATGATGCCGCTCTTGGTCGGGACATCGGGGTGCAGTTCCTTGAACTTCTTGAGCAGGTTCAGGCTGAACTGATAGTCGGAGCCGGGGCGCGCTTCCTTGTACAGGCGCGGCGCGGTTTCCAGATTGTGGTTCATCACATCGGGGGGGGCCGACTTGAGGATTTCCAGCGCGCGGTCGTCACGGCCGCGGAAGTCGGGCACCAGGATCTCGATCTGCGTCTCGGGCGAGAGCTCGCGGATGTTCTTGATGCATTCCACGAAGTGGCCCGAGCCGCCGTCGCGCAGGTCGTCGCGGTCCACGCTGGTGATCACCACGTACTTCAGGCGCAGCGCGGCAATGGTGCGCGCCAGATTCAGCGGCTCGTTCACGTCCAGCGGATCGGGGCGGCCATGGCCCACGTCGCAGAAGGGGCAGCGGCGCGTGCACTTGTCGCCCATGATCATGAAGGTGGCTGTGCCCTTGCCGAAGCATTCGCCGATATTCGGGCAGCTGGCTTCCTCGCAGACCGTGTGCAGATTGTTCTTGCGCAGAATGTCCTTGATTTCGTAAAAGCGCGTGCTGGGGCTGCCGGCCTTGACGCGGATCCATTCCGGCTTTTTGAGGACTTCGGCCTGCTCCACCTTCACGGGGATGCGTGCCAGCTTGGCGGCAGCCTTCTGCTTGGCCAGCGGGTTGTAGTTTTCGGCGGACTGCGCTTCGCGCACGACTTCATTGGTGCTCATGATCTTGCCTTCAGGGTGAGAGACGCGCCTTCAGCTGGCGGCCCAGCACGGATGCGGCCTCGTCCCAGGTTGTCTGTACGCCGATTGTAGAAAGGTCCACCGTTCTCAGCCCTGCGTATCCGCAAGGGTTGATTCGCAAATAAGGTTCCAAATCCATATCGACATTGAGGGCCACTCCGTGGTAGGTGCTGTGGCGGCTGACCTTGATACCCAGGGCGGCAATCTTGCCCAGGCCCTCGAAATGCGGCTCGGGCGCCGGGCTGCCCGGTTCGCGATGTTGCGGACGCTGCTCCAGCATGGCATGGCTGCGCGGATCGTCCAGGCGCACATAGATGCCGGGGGCGCCTGCCACGCGGTGGCCGGTGACGCCGAAATGATCCAGCGTGCGGATCACCGCATCTTCCAGCCGATACACATACTCTTTGACGAAGTAGCCCATGCGTTGCAGATCCAGCAGCGGATAGGCCACCACCTGACCGGGGCCGTGATAGGTCACCTGGCCGCCGCGATTGGTTGCCACCACGGGAATATCGCCGGGGTTCAGAACATTTTCAATTTTGCCGGCCAGCCCCTGGGTGAAGTGGGGTGAGTGCTCGCATACCCATACTTCGTCACGTGTAGCCGAGTTGCGTGTGCGCGTGAACTCCTGCATCGCGACCACGGTTGCTTCATAGCCGGTGCGGCCCAGAAAGCGCAGGTCCATGGCTTCGGGGGGCTGCAAGGCGGAAGCAATCGGGTTATGGCTCACAGCACGACCTTCACCAGGGGGTGAGAGGTCAGTGCGCGGTAGGTATCGTCCAGCTGCTCGCGGCTGGTGGCCGTGATGGTGATGGTCACGCCCAGGTAGTTGCCGCCAGAGCTGGGGCGCAGCTCCACCGTGCTGGCGTCAAAGCTGGGGTCGAATTTTTCGGCGATCTTGGTGATTTCATGCACCAGATGCTCATTCTTGACGCCCATCACCTTGATGGGGAACTGGCTCGGATACTCGATCAGCGAATCCTTGCGCGGGTCTTCTTGCTGGCCGTTCTCGTTGGCGGCAGATGGGTTGGGCGTGTCGCTCATGAAGAGTCCTTGGCTGGAATGAAAAATTGCCGTTGGTGAAACAGCCGGTCAATGAGTAAGAAAGATTGTGCGCCACGCCGGGCAGCCCTGCGCGCGTGGGCCTAATCCATGGCTTGGCGAGGCCCGCCAACCGGCAAAGCCCCTGGTAGGCGGCAGACAATTCAGGGTAATCAGGTATTTCAATTAGGGCACACTCGCGCCGCACCAAAGCTGAGGGTGGCAGATGTTGTCACTCAGCGACAACCCTCAGGTCTTGTCAAAGACGTTTTGCGCATGACAGTATCAACCCCTATCTAACGACGGGGGTTTTTACTTATAATCAGAGGCTTTGTAAAAAAGTCTTGCCTGGTCAGCGGTGTGAAAGAAAACATGACAAACATGCCCGCTGATTTTCAGGATGAGGACGAAGTCGAAGACTTCAAGCCCCTGACTGCACAAGAAGCCTCTGCATGGCGTTCGCGCTTTCCGCAGGTTTCTGTCTGGCGCATCGTCATCGTTCAGACGCTGGTCGGCGTTATCGTGGCTTTGCTGTCGTGGTTGATGACGGGGCGAGCAGCCGCAGGCTGGTCGGCGGCGTATGGAGCGCTGGCGGTCGTGTTGCCAGCAGCGCTGTTTGCAAGAGGTGTGGTTCGTCAACGGCCGGGAGGTGCCGGGGCGGCCATGGCGGGGATTTTCGGTTGGGAACTGGTGAAGCTGGTGCTGTGCATCGCGATGCTGGCGGCTGCGCCAAAGTTGGTTCCCGATCTCAGTTGGCTGGCGTTGCTGGCCGGTTTGATTGTTGTGATGAAAACGTATTGGGTTGCACTGCTGGTGCGATCCAGTGTCCGAAAAACTGAAGCTTAAGAAGAGAGTTGACGATGGCCGCTGATGCGCACGCCCCAACTGCAAGTGAATACATCGTTCACCACTTGCAACACCTGCAAAACATCAAGCAGAAGTCCGTCATTGATTTCTCAGTCATCAACTACGACTCGATCGTGGTGGCTGGCGTTCTGGGTCTGCTCGGCATCTTCGTGCTCTGGCTGGCTGCCCGCAAGGCGACTTCTGGCGTGCCCGGCCGCTTCCAGGCCGCCGTGGAAATCCTGGTCGAGATGGTGGACAACCAGGCCAAGGCCAATATCCACAACGCCCAATCGCGCAAATTCATCGCTCCTCTGGCACTGACCGTCTTCGTCTGGATCTTCCTGATGAACGCCATGGACATGCTGCCCGTGGATCTGCTGCCCTATCTGTGGCAAGGCGCTACCGCCGACGAACACGCCTATCTGCGTGTCGTGCCCACCGCCGACCTGTCCACCACGCTGGGCCTGTCCTTCGCCGTGCTGGTCCTGTGCCTGTTCTACAGCGTCAAGATCAAGGGCATGGGCGGCTGGGCGCATGAACTGGTGACTGCACCGTTCGGCACTTCCAAGAATCCCGTCTTCGCCCTGATCCTGGGCGTGGTGAACCTGCTGATGCAGGTGATTGAATACGTTGCCAAGACCGTGTCGCATGGCATGCGACTGTTCGGCAACATGTACGCTGGTGAGTTGGTGTTCATGCTGATTGCCCTGATGGGTGGTGCGGCGGCTATGTCGCTCTCTGGTGTGTTGCTCCCCGTGGGGCACATCATTGCAGGCTCTATCTGGGCAATCTTCCACATCCTGGTGATTACCCTGCAGGCCTTCATTTTCATGATGCTGACGCTGATTTACCTCGGCCAGGCACATGAAGCTCACTGACCTTTCCCTCTTCAACCTTTCTTTCCTTTAATCCCTAGGAGTCATCATGGAAAACGTTCTCGGTCTCGTCGCTCTGGCTTGTGGTCTGATTGTTGGTCTGGGCGCTATCGGCGCTTCGATCGGTATCGCCCTGATGGGTGGCAAGTTCCTGGAATCTTCGGCACGTCAGCCTGAGCTGATCAACGAACTGCAAACCAAGATGTTCATCTTGGCTGGTCTGATCGACGCCGCCTTCCTGATCGGTGTTGCTATCGCCCTGCTGTTCGCTTTCGCCAACCCCTTCCAACTGGTGGCCTAAGCTCCGATCAACGCCCTAAATAGAAAGGTGTTGCCGTGAGTATCAACGCGACCCTGTTCGTTCAGGCCATTGTTTTCCTGATCCTGGTGCTGTTCACGATGAAACTCGTGTGGCCCCCGATTGCGAAGGCACTGGATGAGCGAGCCCAGAAAATCGCCGATGGCCTCGCTGCTGCCGACAAGGCCAAGACCGAACTGACCGCTGTCAACAAGCGTGTCGAACAGGAATTGGCCCAGACGCGCAACGAAACAGCTTCGCGGCTTGCGGACGCCGAACGCCGCGCCCAGGCCATCATTGAAGAAGCCAAGGCCCGCGCGACAGAAGAAGGCAACAAGATTGTTGCTGCTGCCCGCGCTGAAGCTGACCAGCAAGCCATTGCTGCCCGTGAAGCCCTGCGTGAGCAAGTGGCAGCGCTGGCCGTCAAGGGTGCCGAGCAGATCCTGAAGAAGGAAGTCAATGCCGGTATCCACGCTGATCTGCTGAACCGCCTGAAGACAGAGCTGTAAGGAAAGCAAAAAATGGCAGAACTCGCCACCATTGCCCGCCCTTACGCCGAAGCATTGTTCAAAGCCTGCGCCGACAAGGCTGCAGACTTGAACAGCACTGTCGCTTGGGTGGAGGAATTGGCGGCGATTGCCGCCAATCCGCAATTGCGCCAACTGGCCGACAACCCGAACGTGAGCGACGCGCAAGTGTTCGATCTCATCACGGGTGTGGCCAAGTCGGCATTGCCCGAGTCCGCACGCAACTTCCTGCGTGTGGTCCTCGAAAACGGCCGTCTGGACGTGCTGCCTGAAGTGGCAGCCCAGTTCCGCAGCCTCGTGAACAGCAAGAGCGGCTCTTCGGATGCCGTGGTGTACAGCGCTTTCCCGATTGAGGATGCAGCGCTGGCCGAGCTTGGCGCCACGCTGGAAAAGCGCTTTGGCCGCAAGCTGAATCTCACCGTGAAGCTCGATGAATCGCTGATCGGTGGCGTTCGCGTCGTGGTGGGCGACGAGGTGCTGGACACCTCCGTCAAGGCCCGTCTGGAACAAATGAAAGCGGCCCTCACCGCGTAATGCGCTTGAGGTCTCGGCTAACACACAAGAAAGAAGGAAAGAGTCATGCAACTCAATCCCGCAGAAATTTCTGAACTGATCAAGAGCCGCATCGAAGGGCTGGCTGCTAGCACTGACGTCCGTAACCAAGGCACCGTGGTGTCGGTGACTGACGGTATCGTGCGCGTGCACGGCCTGTCGGACGTGATGGCTGGCGAAATGCTGGAATTCCCAGCAGGCGCCGACGGTCAACCCACTTACGGTCTGGCTCTGAACCTGGAGCGCGACTCCGTGGGCGCCGTGATTCTGGGTGCTTACGAGCACATCGCAGAAGGCAACACCGTCAAGTGCACCGGCCGTATCCTGGAAGTGCCCGTGGGTCCCGAGCTGGTCGGCCGCGTGGTGAACGCCCTGGGTCAGCCTATCGACGGCAAGGGCCCCATCAACGCCAAGATGACGGACGTGATCGAGAAGGTCGCTCCTGGCGTGATCGCACGTCAATCCGTGGATCAGCCCCTGCAGACCGGTATCAAGTCCATCGACTCCATGGTTCCCGTGGGCCGTGGTCAGCGTGAACTGATCATTGGTGACCGTCAGACTGGTAAGACGGCTGTCGCTATCGACGCCATCATCAACCAGAAGGGCCAGGGCGTTATCTGTATCTACGTGGCTATTGGTCAGAAGGCTTCTTCGATCAAGAACGTGGTGCGCTCTCTGGAACAAGCCGGCGCGATGGACTACACCATCGTCGTGGCTGCCACCGCCTCTGAATCTGCTGCCATGCAGTACGTGTCGGCCTACGCTGGCTGCACCATGGGCGAATACTTCCGCGACCGCGGCGAAGACGCTCTGATCGTTTATGACGACCTGTCCAAGCAAGCCGTGGCCTACCGTCAAGTTTCGCTGCTGCTGCGCCGTCCTCCCGGACGTGAAGCTTTCCCCGGCGACGTGTTCTATCTCCACAGCCGTCTGCTGGAGCGTGCCGCTCGCGTGAACGCCGACTACGTCGAAGCCTTCACCAAGGGTGAAGTCAAGGGCAAGACCGGTTCTCTGACCGCTCTGCCTATCATCGAAACACAAGCTGGCGACGTGTCCGCTTTCGTTCCCACGAACGTGATTTCGATTACCGACGGCCAGATCTTCCTGGAAACCAGCCTGTTTAACGCCGGTATCCGTCCCGCTATCAACGCCGGTATTTCGGTGTCCCGCGTGGGTGGTTCCGCTCAGACCAAGGTTGTGAAGGGCCTGTCCGGCGGTATCCGTACCGACCTGGCTCAGTACCGTGAACTGGCTGCCTTTGCGCAGTTCGCTTCCGACCTGGACGATGCAACCCGCAAGCAGCTGGACCGCGGTGCCCGCGTGACCGAACTGCTCAAGCAGGCTCAGTACTCTCCTCTGTCGACCGCTCTGATGGCTTCTTCGCTGTTCGCAGTGAACAAGGGCTTCATGGACGACATCGAAGTCAAGCAAGTGCTGCCCTTCGAATCTGGTCTGCACCAGTTCCTGAAGACCAGCCACGGCGCTCTGCTCGACCGTCTGAACGAAAAGCGTGCTTTCGACAAGGAAGGCAAGGACGAAGCTGAACTGACTGCAGCCATTACTGCATTCAAGAAGTCCTTCGCTTAATACCGGCGAGGAGTCATCATGGCAGCAGGTAAGGAAATACGCGGCAAGATCAAATCGGTGGAAAACACCAAGAAGATCACCAAAGCCATGGAAATGGTGGCTGCATCCAAAATGCGCAAGGCGCAGGACCGGATGCTGGCTGCCCGTCCATATAGCGAAAAAATCCGCAACATTGCAGCCCATCTTGGCGAAGCTAACCCTGAATATGTGCATCCGTTCATGCAAGTGAACGATGCCAAGAAGGTCGGCGTCATCGTGGTGACGACCGACAAGGGTTTGTGCGGCGGCATGAACACCAACGTGTTGCGTGTCGTCACCAACAAGTTGCGCGAACTGCAGGATGCGGGTGTTGCGACAGATGCAGTGGCCATTGGCGGCAAGGGACTGGGTTTCCTGAACCGTGTCGGTGCCAAGGTGGTCTCTCACGCTACAGGCTTGGGCGACACGCCTCACCTTGACAAGCTCATCGGGCCTGTCAAGGTGTTGCTGGACCAATATGCTGAAGGCAAGCTGAGCGCGGTGTACCTGGCGTACACCAAGTTCATCAACACCATGAAGCAGGAGTCGGTGGTGGAGCAACTGCTCCCCCTGTCGTCCGAAAAATTGCAAGCCGAGAAGACGGGTGCATCGTGGGAATACATCTACGAACCTGACGCTCAAAGCGTCATCGACGAACTGCTGGTTCGTTACGTGGAGTCCCTCGTGTACCAGGCAGTTGCGGAAAACATGGCGTCCGAGCAATCGGCGCGCATGGTGGCCATGAAGGCCGCTACCGACAACGCCGGCAACGTCATCAGCGAGTTGAAGCTGGTCTACAACAAGACGCGTCAGGCAGCGATTACGACCGAGTTGTCGGAAATCGTGGCAGGCGCAGCCGCTGTGTAAACGGCTTTAACGAACAAACAGATTGGAGCAAAAAATGGCTCAAGTACAAGGCAAGATTGTTCAATGTATCGGCGCCGTGGTGGACGTGGAGTTTGCCCACGGCCAGGTGCCCAAGGTGTATGACGCCTTGAAGCTGGAAGGCTCGGCCCTGACCCTGGAAGTTCAGCAGCAGCTGGGCGACGGCGTGGTGCGTACCATTGCCCTGGGTTCTTCGGACGGTCTGAAGCGTGGCCTGATGGTCACCAACACCGGCAACCCCATCACCGTTCCCGTGGGTAAGGCTACCCTGGGCCGCATCATGGACGTGCTGGGTAACCCCATCGACGAACGTGGTCCCGTGGACCAGACCCTGACCGCTGCCATCCACCGCAAGGCTCCTGCTTACGACGAACTGTCGCCTTCGCAGGAACTGCTGGAAACCGGTATCAAGGTGATCGACTTGGTCTGCCCCTTCGCCAAGGGCGGCAAGGTGGGCCTGTTCGGTGGTGCCGGTGTGGGCAAGACCGTGAACATGATGGAACTCATCAACAACATCGCCAAGGCCCACAGCGGTCTGTCGGTGTTCGCTGGTGTGGGTGAGCGTACCCGTGAAGGTAACGACTTCTATCACGAAATGTCCGACGCTGGCGTTGTGAACCAAGAGAACCTGGGCGAGTCCAAGGTTGCCATGGTTTACGGTCAGATGAACGAGCCCCCAGGAAACCGTCTGCGCGTGGCGCTGACCGGCCTGACCATGGCTGAGTCGTTCCGTGACGAAGGCAAGGACGTGCTGTTCTTCGTGGACAACATCTACCGCTACACACTGGCCGGTACCGAAGTGTCCGCTCTGCTGGGCCGTATGCCTTCCGCCGTGGGCTACCAGCCTACCCTGGCTGAAGAAATGGGCAAGCTGCAAGAGCGTATTACCTCCACCAAGGTTGGCTCGATCACTTCCATCCAGGCCGTTTACGTGCCAGCGGATGACTTGACCGACCCCTCGCCCGCCACCACTTTTGCTCACTTGGACTCCACCGTGGTGCTGTCCCGTGACATCGCTTCGCTGGGTATCTACCCCGCTGTGGATCCTCTGGACTCCACCAGCCGTCAGCTGGACCCCCAAGTGGTTGGCGAAGAGCACTACAAGGTGGCTCGCCAAGTGCAGGGTACGCTGCAGCGCTACAAGGAACTGCGCGACATCATCGCGATTCTGGGCATGGACGAACTGGCTCCCGAAGACAAGCTGACCGTGGCTCGTGCTCGTAAGATCCAGCGTTTCCTGTCTCAGCCTTTCCACGTGGCTGAAGTGTTCACCGGCGCTCCCGGCAAGTACGTTCCCCTGTCTGAAACCATCCGTGGCTTCAAGATGATCGTGAACGGCGAAGCCGACCACCTGCCCGAACAGGCTTTCTACATGGTTGGTACCATCGACGAAGCCTTCGAGAAGGCCAAGAAGCTGGCTGCCTAACTGGCTTGCACCCCCTGAGCGGCTTGCGCCGCTTCCCCCTCTCTTTCAGGAGGGGGACCGCCCTCGCTGCGGGGCGGCCCTTGCTCGGCGTCTCTGGCTTGGGGTGTGCTTGTTTTAGGACCAGTTTTTACCTTTTCTAGGAGCAAAGATGAACACTATTCACGTTGATGTGGTCAGTGCCGAAGAGTCCATCTTCTCCGGTGAAGCGCGCTTTGTCGCCTTGCCCGGTGAAGCGGGCGAGTTGGGCATTTATCCCCGCCACACACCGCTGATCACCCGTATCAAGCCGGGTTCGGTGCGCATCGAAATGCCTGACGGCAGCGAAGAGTTCGTCTTCGTGGCCGGCGGCATTTTGGAAGTGCAACCCAACTGCGTGACCGTGCTGTCCGACACCGCCATCCGCGGCAAGGATTTGGACGATGAAAAGGCGCAAAAGGCCAAGGCTGCGGCCGAGGAAGCCCTGAAGAACGCCAAGGGCGAACTGGACATCGCTCGTGCGCAGTCCGAGCTGGCCGTGATGGCAGCTCAGATTGCGGCTCTGCGCAAGTACCGCCAGAAGCGTTGATGTGCTGTGCCCATGAGCACATGCATTAGCAGCAAAAAGCCACCGCATGCGGTGGCTTTTTTTATGGACTGTTGCTGCGGAAATCGAAGCGCACTGTGCTTGTCCCAAAAGGAACTGATCCCGAAACCAGCAGGATTCCGAACCGCGGCAGCGCGCAAGCAGCTTAGCCGTTGCAGGCGGCCTGATAGCCGTAGACCACGGAGCTGTCCTTGGGGTCCACATGGCGTGATTTGCGCACCACGGCCTTGCTGGGGTCTTCGCAGAGGGCTCGGATCTGGGCTTCGCACTTCTTGGGGTCATCCTCCTTGAGCTTGCAGCTCAGTGCGTAGTCGTATTCAGCCGGTGCTTCGGCGCCTCTGGGGCTGATGGAGGAGCAGGCGCTCAGTGCCAGGGCAGAGCTGATGACGGCCAGAGAGAACAGAGATTTCTGCATGCTTGAGTGCTTTCTTAAGAAAATACGGCTGCCCCAAAACTAACACAGCCATGCGGGTAAAAAGGTTTTTTCTGGATGGGGCCCACCTGCTTTTTGCATCACCGGGCCTGTTCGCGGTGCCAAAAACAACAAAGGACATGGATGCGCTACAGCGGTACCTTGACGCAATGGAATGACGAGCGTGGCTTTGGCTGGATAGAGGCCGATGGCGGTGGCGAGCGTCTGTTTGTCCATATCAGTGCTTTTGAGCCGCGCCCGCCCGCAGAGCAGCGTCCTCGGCCCGGTCTGCGCCTGGAGTTTTCCGTTGGCATGGAGCAGGGCAGAAAACGCGCGCTTCAGGTTGCATGGCGCGCTGGCGGCCCAGTGCCTCAGGCACGGTCTTCTTCGGTGCGGCGCAACAGCCCTTCTGCAGGGCGTTTGCAGTCCTCGCGTGCGGTGCCTCAGGGCTGGCATGCCTCCAGTGGCTTCAGCTATGGCGTGTTGCTGGTCTGGCTGCTGATGATGCTGGCCACCGCCGTGATTTGGGGCATACCGCGTATCCTCTGGCTGACCTATGCAGGCCTGAGCATGCTGACCTTCATGGCCTACTGGCAGGACAAATGGGCCGCCCAGAAGGGGCAGTGGCGCACGCCGGAAAACACGCTGCAGACCATGGCGTTGGCCGGAGGCTGGCCCGGTGCCCTGCTGGCCCAGCAGTGGCTGCGCCACAAAAGCAGCAAGACCAGCTTTCAGCTGCAGTTCTGGCTCATGGTCCTGATCAATGTGGTGGCCGTGCTCTGGCTGTGTTCGCCGTATGGGCGACATGTGCTGGCCTGAGGCCTCTGAGGTCTGCAGCCGGTGGGTGCGGCTGCAGAACCGGATCAGCGGTTGCGGCCCGGCAGATGCCTTTGGACCACGGGTGTATCGGGCAGGTTTCGCTGCGTGTTGGCCGCGGATTTGCGCGGGAAATGCGCCTGCAGTTGCCGGTTGACGCGCTCCAGTGCCGATACCAGGCCCATGCTGAAATGCCCGCCCTGGAAGGCGGACTGCATATCGCTGATCAGCGTTTGCCATTGCTCGGCGTTCATGGTGCGGTCCAGGGCGCGGTCGGCCACGATTTCTATGGCGTGGTCGGCCAGCAGCAGGTAGATCAGGACGCCGTTGTTGTGCTCCGTGTCCCAGACATGGAGCTTGGCGAACTGCGAGAGCGCGCGCTCGCGAGCCGTGGCATCGCGCCAGATGTAGCTCCAGGGCAGGCCGGCCTCGACGCAGATGCGGACCTGGCCGGTGTGGCCCAGCTCGCTTTTGGCAATCAGCAGCTCCAGCTCCTTGAGCGTGGCAGGCGGCAAGGCCTTGCGCAGATGCTGTTCGGCCCAGCGGTGTCGCACCAGACGTGCCAGGCGTTGAAAGACATTGCTCATTTCACCAGTCCCCCGAGGCGCCACCGCCACCAAAGCTGCCGCCGCCACCGGAGCTGAAACCGCCTCCCGAGCTGAAGCCTCCCCCGCTGCCGCTGCTCCAGCCGCCGCCCCCGCCGGTACTGATATACGGTCCGCCTCCGCCCCGCGAGAGGTTGGAGAGCAGGGTGAAGATCAGGCCAACAACGCTGGCCACGCCTGCAATCAACAGGCTGGTGGTGATCACATAGGCGGCCGTCCCGGCAATGCCTCCGATGATCAGCGAACCCAGCACGCGGCCGAAGATAGCGCGGGCGGCGGCAATCCCGATCGGAAAGCCGAAAAACAGCAGCGGAAGCAGAAAGTCCAGATTTTCGGACCAGGATGGGCCCGACTTGCGCGCCTCGGACTGCGGCGCGGGCAGTTTCTCGCCGTGAATCAGCAGGCTCATCTGCTCGATGGCGGCAGACAGGCCACCCGCATAGTCGTCGGCGCGGAAGCGCGGCTTCATGGCGCCGTCGATGATGCGTGCGGCCTGGATGTCGGGAATCGCGCCCTCCAGCTTGCGCGCCACCTCGATGCGCATGCGCCTGTCGTTCTTGGCCACGACGATGAGAGAGCCGTCGCCTATGTCCTTGCGCCCCAGCTTCCAGTTGCTGGCCACGCGCCAGGCATAGGCGGCAATGTCCTCCGGAGCCGTGGTGGCGACCATGAGCACGGCGACCTGGGCGCCGGTCTCGTCCTCCAGCTTCTTGAGCTGCTCGCTCAGCGCCTGTTGATCGCTCTGGCTCAGCGTGCCGGTCTGGTCGATGACGCGCGCCGTCAGCTCGGGCACGGGCTGCAGCTGAGCGCCTGCGCCACCCTGCGCCAGGGCTGGCAGCGCCGACAGCAGCACCATGCTGGCAAAAACAATAGCTGCAAGCGCTTTGTAGAAAAGGGCTTGAGGCGATTTTTGCATGGGTTTAAAGAGCTGTGCGCGCAATTACTTGCTGCCGGCAGGCGCTGCGGGTGTGGAAAAGTCAACGGCTGGTGGTTGCGAGATCTGGGCTTCGTTCTGTACCGTGAAGGTCGGCTTGACCTTGTAGCTGAATACCTTGGCCGTGATATTGGTGGGGAAGCTGCGCGCCAGCACGTTGTAGGCTTGTACGGTGCCTATGTATTCGTTGCGCGCCACGGTGATGCGATTTTCCGTGCCCTCCAGCGTCACGCGCAGATCGCGGAACGCCTGGTTGGCCTTGAGTTCGGGGTATTTTTCCGCCACCACCATCAGGCGCGAGAGCGCGCTGGAAATCTCGCCCTGAGCCTGCTGGAACTTGTTGAAGGCTTCGGGGTTGTTGATCAGCTCGGGTGTGGCCTGAATCGAGGTGGCCTTGGCGCGTGCTTCGATCACCCTGGTCAGGGTCTCCTGCTCGAAGTTGGCCTCGCCCTTGACCGTGGCGACAATGTTCGGGATCAGATCCGAGCGGCGCTGGTACTGATTCAGCACCTCGCTCCAGGCAGCCTTGGATTTTTCATCCAGGCGCTGAAAGTCGTTATAGCCGCAGCCCGTGAGGGAGAGCATGGAGGCCGCAGTTGCGATTGCCAGAAGCCAGCGTTTCATGGGTGTTTCCATTCACGAGATTGAGACGGAAACCATAGCATAAGGCCTTGGCAGGCCAGTGTGCGAGCGCAGCCTGTTGCCCTGTCCGCTGCCCGGTGGCGCTAGCATTGCAATCATGTCCACTGTTTCTCCACTCGATGCCCTGCGTGGCGCACAGCGTCCCGGCCCGAAAACTGCGACCTTGCCGCGCCTGTTGCTGGTCGGGGCCACGGGGCCGCTGGGCAACGAGGTGCTCAGCCGCGTGGTAGGCGCGCAGAACTATGCGCTGGTCCAGGTGCTGGCACGCGAGCCCTATGTCCAGGGCCTGCGTGGCATGGAGTTGCTGACGCAACTGCACGGCGATGTGCAGCAATGGCCTGTGCAGAGCGCCGATGTGGGCCTCATCATGTTTGAGCCTCCGCGTCCCTATTACCAGCGCGAGCGCGCCTTGTGGACGCCCCGGCCCGATCAGCTGCAGGCGGTGGCGCAGTGGATGCAGCGCTGTGGTGTGCATACGCTTGCCGTGGTGCTGCCCCACGATATGGGCAGCCTGCCCCAGGCTTTGAAGCAGGGGCTGGCCAATCTCAATGAGCAAGGCGTGGCCGCACTGGGCTTCGAACGGCTGATTTTTGTGCGCTCGGCCAGAGAAGCCCAGAAAATCAATGCAGGCCATTGGCTGCAGCGCACGGCAAAGATCATGCTTTCGGCGCTCAGCTATATGCTGCCGCAGACGGAGCGGCCGGTGCGCGCCATGCATGTGGCCCGTCTGGTGGAGGCAGCCTTGCTCAAGGCACCGCCGGGAATTCATGTGGCTCCGCCTGAACTGGTCTGGCGTGCGGCACAGAAAGACGCCCTGCAGTCAGAGCTGCGCAGCTGGTTGGGTTCCTCATGAATTTCGAACAATTTCGTGCACCTTGGTGGCAGCCCGGAGGTCATGTCCAGACCATTTGGGCTGCACTCTGTGCGAAGGGCGGAGAGTCTCCGGCGTGGCGGCGCGAACGCTGGGATACGCCCGATGGCGATTTCATCGATATCGATTTTTCAAGCCGCCTGGCAAGTGCAAGCGCTCCCACACTGGTGCTGTTTCATGGCCTGGAAGGCTCTTCCTCCAGCCACTACGCCAAGGCCCTGGCACAGGTCTGCGCGCAGCGCGGCTGGCATCTGGCCGTGCCGCATTTTCGCGGCTGCAGCGGTGAGCCCAATCGCTTGCTGCGTGCTTATCACTCTGGCGACTCGGACGAGGTGGACTGGATTTTGCGCCGGCTGCAGCAAAGCGCGAGCGGCGAATTGCTGGCAATGGGTGTATCGTTGGGCGGCAATGCCCTGGCGCGCTGGGCCGGGCTGCAGCAGCAGGCGGCTGCAGAACTCGTCAAGGGTGCGGCAGTGATTTGTGCGCCGCTGGACCTGGTGGCCGGAGGCGTCAATCTGGGCCAGGGGCTCAATCGCTGGATCTACACCCCCATGTTCATGCGTACCCTGGTGCCCAAGGCCCTCGCCAAATGGCAGCAGTCGCCGGGGGTGTTCGATAGGGAGCGGCTGCAGCGCGCACGCACTCTGCATGACTTTGACGATGTGTTCACGGCCCCGGTCCATGGTTTCAGGGATGCTGATGATTACTGGAGCCGGGCCTCGGCCAAGCCCCTGCTCAAGCAAGTGGCCGTGCCCTTGTTGCTGCTCAATGCGCGCAACGATCCGTTTGTGCCGGCGCACAGTCTGCCCAGGCCCGATGAGGTCAGTGCCACCGTGCAGCTATGGCAGCCGCCGCACGGCGGACATGTGGGCTTTGCCAGCGGGGCCTGGCCTGCCCATGTGCAGGCCATGCCGCTGGCCGTGACCGAATGGCTGGAGCAGTGGCTCTGAGCGTTCGCAGAATAATCAGGAGATGAGTGATGGATGACATCGTGAAGCAGGCCATGGCGAAATGGCCCAACGTGCCGGCCTGCAGCGGCTGGCTGGGTCTGGATGCGCGCGGCCAGTGGTGGCTCAGAGACGAGCAGGCCCAGGCATGCGGCGCGTTTGCCGGCGGCAAGCCCGGAGCCAGGGGCAATCTGCTGCGCCACGAAAAGCTGGCTGAATTCATCGGTCGCAACTATTTGGCCGAGTCAGATGGTCGCTGGTATTTCCAGAACGGCCCGCAGCGTGTGTATGTGGAGCTGGAGAGTGCGCCATGGATATGGCGTCTGCGATGCACAGAGCATGGCCTGCGGCTGAGCAGCCACACGGGCCAGGAGCTGGCGATCGAACAGGTGCAGCAGGTGCTGCTGGATGAACAGGGGCGGCTTTTCCTGGCGTTGCCGCAGGGCCTGGGCATGGTGCACAGCCTGGACATGCTGGATGCCGCGAATGCGCTGGAAGGCGGCGTGCTGCCCGAGGTGCAGGAGGTCGACAGCGCTTCGCTTCCATTGACGTTTGGCTTTGTGCCTAGCCCGCAGGCTCATCAAGTCTGATCGCTGCCTGTACTGGCGTACAAAAGGCGTCCGGTCAAAAATAACAAAACCGGCCAAAGGCCGGTTTTTGCGGAGCAAAGAGCAGAGCTTACTTGGCTGCATCCACCATGTACTGAATGGCGGCCTTGAAGTCTGCGTCCGAAGCAGTGGAGCCGCCCTTGGGAGGCATGGCCCCAACACCTTGAGTGGCCTTCTGCACCATATCGTCCATGCCCTTGGCAATGAAAGGTGCCCAGGCAGCCTTGTCGCCAAACTTGGGAGCTCCGGCTACGCCACTGGCGTGGCAGGCCATGCAGGTGGTGTTGTAGATGTTCTTGCCCACATCGGAGGCCGCGGCAGCTGCGGGAGCCGGGGCGGATGAAGGTGCTGGCTCGGCGGCTGCAACAGCTGCTGCAGGTGCAGCGGCGACGGGGGCCGCAGGTGCTGCTGCGGGGGCATCACCGGCTGCTGCGCCGGCTGCAGGCTGGGGCTCGGGGAAGTTGGCGCCGGCAGCATTGCTCATATAGACCACGCCACGGGCAATTTCCGTGTCATTGAACTCGCCGCCACCCTGGGCCGCCATTGCACCCTTGCCGGCCAGGGCAGAGTGCACCAGCGTTTCCAGACCCTGCTTGATGCGCGGGCCCCAGGCTGCTGCATCCTGGAATTTGGGTGCGCCGGCTACGCCGGTTTCATGGCAGGCCGCGCATTGCGACTTGAAGACTTCCGCGCCACCGCGCAGAGGGCGGTTGGCATCACGAATTTCTACCGTTCCCACTTTTTGCAGACGCATGGCCTTGGCCATTTCGGCATTGGCCGTGCCTGCGCCCGTGGTGTCGGACGAAGTCACGAACTTGACCAGACCGATGATGACGAAGATGGGAACCACAAACGAGAAGAAGACGGCAAGCAACAGCTGCTTGGGTTTTTTAATGGGGCCTGTATGGGCTTCTTCGTGGTGTTGCTCGCTCATGAAGTCCTCTGAGATCGTGGGATGGGGATGAACAAACCATTATAGAAGTGAGGGTTAAGAACGCCAGTGCACGACGATCCGGGTTGACGGCTGCTGCATAAAGGAGTTGAGTTGGATCAACTTTGTGCAGCCAATTTGTGGCGTGCATGAAAAAAGGCGTCCGAAGACGCCTTGTGTGAGAGTGCAAATCTTGGCCCGATTACTGGGCTGTAGTTGCTGCCGCAGGGTTGTTGCTGGCGCTTGCCTCCGTCCAGCCGCCGCCCAGCACCTTGTAGAGATTGACTTGGTTTTGCAGCTGCGCCAGGCGGACCTGAACCACGGATTGCTCCAGTGCAAACAGTGAACGCTGCGCATCCAGCAGATCCAGGTAGCTGGCCACGCCGTTGGTGTAGCGCAGGTCCGACAGCTTGTAGCGAACCTGCTCGGCCTCCAGCTGACGCGATTGGGCATCAAGCTGATCCTTGAGTGCTCGGCGATTCACCAAGGTGTCGGACACCTCGCGGAAGGCCGACTGAATGGAGCCTTCGTATTGAGCCACGGCAATCTTCTGGCTGGCTTCTGCAACCTGCAGATTGGCGCGATTGCGGCCTGCATTGAAGATGGGCAGATACAGCGAAGGCGCAATCGTGAACGCCGCAGAGTCCGACTTGAGCAGATCGGAGATGTCGGAGCTTGCGAAACCTGCCGAGGCGGTCAGGGAGATGTTCGGGAAGAACAGCGCACGTGCCGCACCAATGCTGGCATTGGCGGCAATCATGCTTTGCTCGGCCTGACGGATGTCGGGCCGGCGCAGCAACAGGTCAGAAGGCAGGCCCGAAGGAACATCGGCCAGGGCAGGCAGATCGCGCAGTTGCTTGCCTTGCATGCTGGTCATCAGATCGGCAGGCAGAGTCTGGCCCACGAGCAGGGTCAGGGCGTTGACGTCGCGCTCGCGCTGACCGGCTTGCTGGGCCAGCGTGGCGCGTGCGCTTTCGGTCAGCGACTGAGCCTGGCGGTAGTCCAGCTCGGAAGCGACACCGGAGTCCAGTCGCAGCTTGGTCAGCTTGATGGACTGCTCGCGTGTGCCCAGGGTACGACGGGAAATGGCCAGCAACTCCTCGTCAGCCTGCAGGTTCAGCCAGGTGTTGGCGACCGTTGCAATCAGACTGATCTGGGCCGCTTTGCGGCCTTCCTCAGTCGCCAGATACTGGGCCAGAGCTTGCTGCTTGAGGCTGCCGATGCGGCCCCAGAAGTCAATCTCCCAGCTGGGCATGGAAAGGCCTGCCATGTACGAGTTGGCATAGCGGCCCGTGGCGGCACTGGGCTGGCGGCTGGCGCTGCCTGCCACACCGAACTCAGGAAACTGGGCGGCACGCTGGATCTGGTACTGAGCCTGCGCCTTTTCGATGTTGAGCACGGCCACACGAAGGTCGCGGTTGTTGTCCAGCGCGAGCTGGATCACCTGCTGAAGGCGAGGGTCCGTGTAGAACTGCTGCCATGGGATGTCGGCGGCCGCGGTGGTGCCAGCCTGCTCGTCGGCGGCAGAGTAATGCTCAGCCACCGGAGCGGCAGGGCGCTCCAGCGTGGGGATGAAGGAGCAGCCGCTGGCCAGCAGCGCGCCGGCCAGTGCTACGGGTAGCAAGGTTTTATTCATGTTGCGAGCCTCCCTGTGCTGCAGAAGTTGCCGCCGGGGGAGTGGCGTTGGAGTCCTGCTTGGACTTCTTGCCAAACAGATTGAACACGGCCACAAAGAACACGGGCACCAGGAACACGGAGATCGGCGTGCCAATCACCATGCCCCAGAACACGCCGGTGCCGATCTCCTTCTGGCTGGCAGCGCTGGCGCCGGAGGCGATGTACAGCGGCACCACGCCCAGAATAAAGGCCAGCGAGGTCATCAGAATCGGACGGAAACGCAGATGACCGGCTTCCAGCGCGGCTTCCAGCGCGCTCTTGCCTTCCGCATGCAGGTCCTTGGCGAACTCCACGATCAGAATGGCGTTCTTGGCCGACAGACCGATCACCGTGATCAGCGCCACCTGGAAGTAGATGTCGTTGGGCATGCCGCGCATCAGCATGCCGGCTACGGCGCCGAACACGCCCAGAGGCACGACCAGCAGCACGGACAGCGGGATGCTCCAGCTTTCATACAGTGCGGCCAGACACAGGAACACGGCCAGGATGGAGAACGCATACAGCAGCATGGCCGAGGAGCCCGCCTTTTTCTCGTCCAGAGACTGGCCGGTCCACTCGTAGCCGAAGCCGTCGGGCAGCTCCTGGGCCAGCTTTTCCATTTCCTTCATGGCGTCACCGCTGGTAAAGCCGGGCTTGGCCTGACCAGTGATGCTCATGGAGGGGTAGCCGTTGTAGCGTGTCAGCTGCATGGGGCCGCTGATCCACTTGGCGCTGACCATGGTGGAAAGCTCCACCAGTTGGCCTTGCGCGTTGGGCACCGTCAGGCGCATCACGTCCTCGGGCTGCATGCGACGAGCCGCATCGGCCTGGATGGTCACACGCTGCATGAAGCCGTTGTTGGGGAAGTCCGTGGAGTTGGACGAACCCAAAGCGGTCGCCAGCGTGGTGGCCAGATCGCCCATGCTCACGCGCTGGGCATAGACCGCATCGCGGTTGATGTCGACCTGCCATTGTGGGGCGTCATCCACGCCATCAAAGCGCACGCCGGCCAGAACCGGGCTCTGGTTGGCCTTGGCAACCAGCTGGTTGCGGGCTGCCAGCAAGGCTGCATGACCCTTGCTGCCACGATCCTGCAGGCGGAAGGTGAAGCCATCGCTATTGCCCAGTTCCGAGATGGATGGAGGCACCAGGGTAAAGATGAAGCCATCGCGCAGCGCTGACATGGCGCCCTTGGCTCGGTCGGCGAAAGACGTGGCGTCCGAGCCCGGGGCTGTGCGCTCGGACCAGTCCTTGAGCGTGGTGAACGCCAGACCCACGTTCTGGCCCTGGCCCATGAAGCTGAAGCCCAGAATGCTCACGATGTGATCGACTTCGGGCTGGCTCAGCACAAACTTTTCCAGCTCTGCAACGGTCTTGCTCGTGCGTTCCAGGCTGGCGCCGGGAGGCAGTTGCGTCAGCGAGATGACATAGCCCTGGTCTTCCGTTGGCAGGAAGGCCGTAGGCAGTCGCATGAACATGAAGACCACGCCGGCAATCACCAGCAGATAGACGATAAAGGCTTGAGCGGAGCGCTTGACCACACCGGAGAGTGCGGAAGAGTAGCGCTTCGTGCCTGCGTCAAACTTGCGGTTGAACCAGTTGTAGAACGGGCCGAGCAAGCCGGTCTTCTTGTCGTGCGCGTGGCCCTTGGGAATGGGCTTGAGCATGGTGGCGCAAAGCGCAGGCGTCAGCGTCAGCGCAAAGAAGCCCGAGAAGAAGATCGAGATGGCCATCACCAGCGAGAACTGGCGATAGATGTTGCCCGTCGCGCCGGAGAACATGGCCAAGGGCAGGAACACCGTCACCAGAATCACGGTGATGCCGACCACGGCGCCCTGGATCTGGCCCATGGCTTTGATGGTGGCTTCCTTGGGCGGAAGGCCTTCCTCGGCCATGATGCGCTCGACGTTTTCCACCACCACGATGGCATCGTCCACCACGATACCGATCACCAGCACCATGGCGAACATGGCCAGAATGTTGATGGTCAGGCCGGCCACCAGCATCACGGCAAACGTGCCGAGCAATGCAATGGGGACCACGATGGTAGGGATCAGGGTGTAGCGGATGTTCTGCAGGAAGATCAGCATCACGATGAACACCAGCACGATGGCTTCAAGCAGCGTGTGCACCACCTTTTCGATGGAAATCTTCACGAACTTGGAGGTGTCGTAGGGCGAGGACCACTTCACACCGGCAGGCAGGAAGGGCTCCATCTCGGCCATCTTGGCCTTGACCAGCTTGGCAGTTGCCATGGCGTTGGCAGTCGAAGTCAGCTGCACGGCCATGGCCACAGCAGGCTTGCCGTCCAGGCGGGACTCGAAGGCGTAGCTCTCGATGCCCAGCTCGATGCGGGCCACATCCTTGAGGCGCACGGTGGAGCCGTCGGAATTGGAGCGCAGAACCACTTCACCGAATTCTTCGGGCGTGGTCAGCTGGCCGGGCACCACGATCGTGGCAGTGGTAGTGGTGCCGGGTGTGCTGGGCAGGTTGCCAAGGGCACCACCGGAGATCTGCTGGTTCTGCGCGGCAATCGCTGCGTTGACCGATGCAATCGACAGACCGAAGCCCTGGAGCTTGGCAGGATCCACCCAGACGCGCATGGCACGACCCGATGCAAACAGCTGCGCCTTGCCCACGCCGTCCAGACGTTGGATTTCAGGCACCACATTGCGGTTCACGTAGTCGGCAATGTCGTCACGCGAAGTCTCTCCAGACTCGGCCTGGAAGGCCAGAATCATCAGGAAGTTGCTCATGGACTTGTCCACGCGCACGCCCAGGGCCTGAACGACCTGAGGCAGGCGAGGCAGCACGCGCGAGAGGCGGTTTTGCACGTCCACCTGCGCCAGATCGGGGTTGGTGCCTGGAGCAAAGGTGACGGTCAGCGTGCCTTGGCCACCCGCAGGGGCGGAGGCTTCCATATACATCAGACCTTGCGCGCCGTTGATTTCGCGCTCGATCAGTTGCAGAACGGAGTCCGTCATGGTCTGTGACGTGGCGCCCGGGTAGGTCGCTGTCACGTTGATGGTCGGAGGTGCGACCGATGGGAACTGTGCCACCGGTAGCTTGGTGATGGAGATCACGCCCGCAATGATCACGAAAATCGCGATCACCCAGGCAAAGATCGGTCTGTGGATGAAAAACTTTGACATGGATCGTGCCTGTTACTTGGCTGCCTGGCCTTCGCCAGCACCTTCGGCTGGTGTGGTGGCTTTCTCTTGCGCAGGTGCGGCGGGGGCCGCAGCAGAGGGTTGTGCTGGTGCGCCGGCAGCCGCATTGTTGATCTCGACGGGCTTGACCTTCTTGGCCCCCATACCCACCTTGATCAGGCCGTCCACCATGACTTTTTCTCCAGCTTTCAGACCGGATGT
The DNA here is from genome assembly GCF_022749555.1 of Comamonas sp. 7D-2. Classification (NCBI taxonomy): domain Bacteria; kingdom Pseudomonadati; phylum Pseudomonadota; class Betaproteobacteria; order Burkholderiales; family Comamonadaceae; genus Comamonas; species Comamonas sp. 7D-2. The sequence goes on from NZ_CP094238.1 coordinate 375,557, forward strand.
GACAACCCAGTTATTGCCACTGGACTGACTGATCTGAACGGGGCGTGGTGCCACGGAGCCATCCTCGGCCACGATCATGACGAAGTTGCCCTTTTCGTTGCGGGTCACGGCTTGTTGCGGAATCAGCGCGGCGTTCTCGACCTGTGCCTGCTCCAGGTGCACGCGTACGTAAGTGCCGGGCAACAGCAGTCCGTCGGGATTGGGCAGCTCCGCGCGCACGCTGACCTGGCCGGTAGTCGGGTCCACGGTCAGGTCGGTGAACAGCAGCTTGCCGGTATGTGCGTACTCCTTGCCATCGTCCAAATAGACGTGGACGCGCGCTGCGTTGTCACCTACCTTTGCTAACTTGCCGGAACCGAGCGCTTCACGCATGCGCATGATGTCGGAAGAGGACTGAGTCAGGTTCACGTACAGCGGGTTGACTTGCTGAATGGTCGCCAGCTGCGTGGCTTCGCCCTGGCCGACCAGAGCGCCTTCCGTCACCAGAGCGCGGCCGATGCGTCCGGAGATGGGGGCTGTCACGCTGGCATAGCCCAGGTTGACGTTGGCATTGGTGACTGCCGCCTTGCCTGCCGCAACTTGTGCCAGTGCCGCCTTTTCGTTGGCAATGGCCGTGTCGTACTCCTGCTTGCTGATGGCATTGGCTTCCACCAGGGGCTTGTAGCGGCGTGCGGTGGCAGATGCCTGGGCGAGATTGGCTTCGGCCTGTGCCAGGGTCGCCTGAGCGCTCTGCAGGTTGGCCTTGTATGGGGTGTTGTCAATCTGGAACAGGGCTTGGCCAGCTTTGACATCCGAGCCTTCCTGGAACAGGCGCTTTTGAACGATGCCGGCTGCGCGGGCGCGAACCTGAGCAATGCGCGATGGCTCCAGGCGGCCTGGCAGATCGGAGATCAAAGGCACGTTCTGCATGGATACCGTCACTACACCTACTTCGGGTGGCTGTGCCTGAGCGGCTGCTTGTGCTTTTTGAGCTTCCGCGTTTTTGTCACTGCATGCGACTAGGCCCAGTGCAGCAGCCAAGCTCAGGCCGATGACCATGGAGCGGGTGCCGGATGCGGCTGAATGGGACTGATTGTCGGGAGCCTGGTTTGCTTCATACATCGGGTGCATGAACGTCCTTCCGGTTGACATTGTGAAAACGAGAAAAGAGCGCTGTCCGCAGTGGAGCGCTCGTTCGGGTGGAAACCCTAGATGGTTTCCTGCATATCGGTGCTAGGGAAATTATACATACATGCATAAATGTATAATTGCAAACGCTGCGTAAAGCAGTTGAGAAATGGCTTTTCTCGCGGCGATCTATGGCCGGCGATTGATGAAGAGGGTGAGTGATGGCTCGAAGAACCAAGGCTGAAGCGGATGAGACGCGCACCAAGCTGCTGGATGCGGCTGAAGAGGTGTTTTTCGAGAAAGGTGTATCTCGAACCTCTCTGGGCGATATCGCGCAGCGTGCAGGGGCTACACGCGGGGCGGTGTACTGGCACTTCAAGGACAAGATGGATGTCTTTGTTTCCATGCTTGGGCGCATATGCCTGCCTTTCGAAGAAATCTGTGACGACAGGTATGGTGACCTGTTGCCGCTAGAGCGCATTCGTCACTCCATCCTGTGTGTGTTCGAGAGCTTGGACGAGGATGAGCGCAGACGCAAGGTGTTTGAAACGGCGCTATTCAAAATGGAATACGTGGGCGAACTGGCTGATGTGCGTTTGCAGCATATAGAAAGTTCAGGCTTCGCTCGGGAAAAATTTGCGCACGACCTGGCGGCTGCGGCACAGGGGCAGTCCGTGCAGTTGTCGGTATCCCCGGAAGAGGCTGCTCTCGGTTTGCACTCTCTTTTTGTAGGTCTTATACATGGTTGGGTATTGACGGAAGGGAGTTTCTCATTGGTCAAGGTTGGTTCGATGTCGGTGGATGTCTACTTGTCTGGTTTGGGATTTCAGGTGAATTTGTGATTTGGGTGTCCAAACCCGTGCAATAATTGCGGCTGTTGAATTGTTGTTGGCCGTGCAAGCGGCCTGACGGATTCGCGGCTGTAGCTCAGTGGATAGAGTATTGGCCTCCGAAGCCAAGGGTCGTGGGTTCGATCCCCGCCAGCCGCGCCAGCATCGATCTTCGGCAAGAAAAAAGAAATTTCAAAATTTCTTTTTAAGCTGGAAATAGATGCTACAATTCAAGTCTCTTCGGAGGGGTGGCCGAGTGGTTAAAGGCAGCAGACTGTAAATCTGCCCGCTAACGCGTACACAGGTTCGAATCCTGTCCCCTCCACCAGCAATGGTTGAGAAGAGCGATTGCTAGAAATAGCAGTCACGTGCAGTAGTAAATCTGTGCGGGAGTAGTTCAATGGTAGAACCCTAGCCTTCCAAGCTAATGACGCGGGTTCGATTCCCGTCTCCCGCTCCAGTTTGCGAGCAAAGATTTTAGAAGTTGTTTTTGCAGCTTCTTTGCCCATGTGGCTCAGTGGTAGAGCACTCCCTTGGTAAGGGAGAGGTCGCGGGTCCGATTCCCGCCATGGGCACCATTTTCTGGTGCGCTCGCTTGATAGGGTTGCGCCGAAATCCTCTTGCAGTGAATTAATTTTTTCGGAGTCGGAAAAATGGCAAAAGAAAAATTCGAGCGCACCAAGCCCCACGTGAACGTGGGCACCATCGGTCACGTTGACCACGGCAAGACCACCCTGACTGCTGCTATCGCTACCGTGCTGTCCAAGCACTTCGGCGGTGAAGCCAAGGACTACTCGCAGATCGACAACGCCCCCGAAGAAAAGGCTCGTGGTATCACGATCAACACTTCGCACGTTGAGTACGAAACTGCCAACCGCCACTACGCTCACGTGGACTGCCCCGGCCACGCTGACTATGTGAAGAACATGATCACTGGTGCCGCTCAGATGGACGGCGCTATCTTGGTTTGCTCCGCTGCTGACGGCCCCATGCCCCAGACTCGCGAGCACATCCTGCTGTCGCGTCAGGTGGGCGTGCCCTACATCATCGTGTTCCTGAACAAGGCCGACATGGTGGACGACGAAGAACTGCTGGAACTGGTCGAAATGGAAGTGCGCGAGCTGCTGTCCAAGTACGACTTCCCCGGTGACGACACCCCCATCATCCGCGGCTCCGCCAAGCTGGCCCTGGAAGGTGACCAGTCCGACAAGGGCGAGCCTGCCATCCTGAAGCTGGCTGAAGCTCTGGACACCTACATCCCCACTCCCGAGCGTGCTGTTGACGGCGCCTTCGTGATGCCCGTGGAAGACGTGTTCTCCATCTCCGGTCGTGGTACCGTGGTGACCGGCCGTATCGAGCGCGGTATCGTCAAGGTCGGCGAAGAAATCGAAATCGTCGGTATCAAGGACACCGTCAAGACCACCGTCACCGGCGTGGAAATGTTCCGCAAGCTGCTGGACCAAGGTCAAGCTGGCGACAACGTGGGTCTGCTGCTGCGCGGCACCAAGCGTGAAGACGTGGAACGCGGCCAAGTGCTGTGCAAGCCCGGCTCCATCAAGCCCCACACCAACTTCACTGCTGAAGTTTACGTGCTGTCGAAGGACGAAGGCGGTCGCCACACTCCCTTCTTCAACAACTACCGTCCCCAGTTCTACTTCCGTACAACTGACGTGACCGGCTCCATCGAACTGCCCGAAGGCAAGGAAATGGTGATGCCTGGCGATAACGTGTCGATCACTGTGAAGCTGATCTCCCCCATCGCCATGGAAGAAGGTCTGCGCTTCGCTATCCGCGAAGGTGGTCGTACTGTGGGCGCCGGTGTGGTTGCCACGATCATTGCATAATTGATTTGTAGGGGTATAGCTCAATTGGCAGAGCGTCGGTCTCCAAAACCGAAGGTTGTAGGTTCGATTCCTACTGCCCCTGCCACCTCTTAATGGTGGAATCAACAAGAGCCCGCCTTTGGCGGGCTTTTGTGTCTTGAAATTGCACATTTTTGTGCATTTGAAACAAAATATGGCCACTACTCAGGTTGAAACAGTCAGCTCTGCTGCTGACAAAGCAAAATTAGCCGCTGTTGCGGCTTTAGTTGTTGCTTCTATTGCTGGCTTTTATCTGTTGAGCAAGCAAGGTGCGCTGGTTCAGTGGGCGGCTCTGATTGTCGGCCTGGTGCTGGCTGCTGGCGTGTTTCTGATCTCTGAGCCGGGCAAGCGCTTCATTGGCTTTGCTCGTGATGCTTGGCGTGAGGTGAAGAAGGTGGTCTGGCCCACCCGCAAGGAAACCATGCAGATGACACTGTATGTCTTTGCGTTTGTGGTGGTGATGGCCTTGTTCTTGTGGTTCACCGATAAGACGCTTGAATGGGTCTTGTACGACTTGATTTTGGGCTGGAGGAAGTAATGGCTGATGCAGTCGAAACAGATGTGAATGGTGGAGCAGCGGGACCCGCCAATCCCGATCTGCGCTGGTATATCGTCCATGCCTATTCGGGTATGGAGAAGGCTGTCGAGCGCAATATTGCGGAGCGTATTGCTCGCTCGGACATGCAGTCCAAGTTTGGCCGCATCCTGGTGCCTTCCGAAGAAGTGGTGGAAATGCGCAACGGCACTCGCCGCACCACAGAGCGCCGCCTGTTCCCCGGTTATGTGTTCGTCGAAATGGTGATGGATGACGATACCTGGCACCTGGTGAAGCACACCAGCAAGGTGACCGGTTTCGTCGGCGGTGCCAAGAACCGTCCTGCCCCCATTTCTGAAGAAGAAGTTCGCAAGATCGTCGACCAGATGCAGGAGGGTACCGAAAAGCCCCGCCACAAGGTCGAGTTCATGGTCGGCGAAATGGTTCGTGTCAAGGAAGGTCCGTTCGCGGACTTCAACGGCTCCGTCGAGGAAGTCAACTACGAAAAGAACCGTCTGCGTGTCTCGGTCACCATCTTTGGCCGCGCGACTCCTGTGGAATTGGAATTCTCTCAAGTTGAGAAAACTTGAGATTCGCAATAGAATCTAGGGCTTCGCATTTTTTGACTCGATGCGAAGCTTTTTTGTAGAGTCAGCAACCTCGGGGAGCTGTTTGCAGATATTGCAAATGGCGCTATACCCGTAAGGAGCTCAACATGGCGAAAAAAATCGTCGGCTTCATCAAGCTGCAAGTGCCAGCTGGTAAGGCCAATCCTTCTCCTCCCATCGGTCCTGCGCTGGGTCAGCGCGGCCTCAACATCATGGAATTCTGCAAGGCGTTCAACGCCCAGACCCAAGGTGTCGAGCCCGGCCTGCCTCTGCCCGTGGTGATCACGGCTTTTGCTGACAAGAGCTTCACGTTCATCATCAAGACCCCTCCCGCAACCGTTCTGATCAAGAAGGCTGTGAAGCTGGACAAGGGCTCTTCCAATCCTCTGAAGAACAAGGTTGGCAAGATCACACGTGCTCAGCTGGAAGAAATCGCCAAGACCAAGCTGAAGGACATGAACGCCGCTGACGTTGACGCTGCTGTGCGTACGCTGGCTGGTTCTGCCCGTTCGATGGGCGTGATCGTGGAGGGTGTGTAAATGGCCAAGTTGACCAAGAAGCAAAAAGCTCTCCAGGGCAAGGTTGATTCCAACAAGCTGTACTCTTTCGCTGACGCCGTGGCGCTGGTGAAGGAAGCTGCAACTGCCAAGTTCGATGAATCCATCGACGTGGCCGTGCAACTGGGCGTGGATGCCAAGAAGTCGGACCAAGTGGTGCGTGGCGCCGTGGTGCTGCCTCACGGTACCGGCAAGACTGCTCGCGTGGCTGTGTTCGCACAAGGCGCCAAGGCTGAAGAAGCCAAGGCCGCCGGCGCTGACGTGGTCGGCATGGACGACCTGGCTGCTCAAGTCAAGGCCGGCGACATGCCCTTCGACGTGGTGATCGCTGCTCCCGACGCTATGCGCGTTGTGGGTCAGCTGGGTCAGATCCTGGGCCCCCGCGGCCTGATGCCCAACCCCAAGGTTGGCACCGTGACTCCTGACGTCGCTACGGCCGTGAAGAACGCCAAGGCTGGTCAGGTGCAGTTCCGCGTGGACAAGGCTGGTATCGTGCACGGCACGATCGGTCGCCGTTCGTTCGATGCCGACAAGCTGCAGGGCAACCTGGCTGCTCTGATCGATGCACTGAACAAGGCCAAGCCTGCTTCCAGCAAGGGTCTGTACCTGCGCAAGGTGGCTGTTTCGTCGACCATGGGTGTGGGCGTTCGCGTCGATACACAATCCATCTCGGCGTAATTGCTAGAAATCGTCAGATGAGCTTTGCTCATCTGGTGTGGTGGGCTGCGGGAGTTGTTGCTCCTGCAGGTCATCCAAGACCGTTGGTGTGATTTGATCACTTAATCACGAAGGCCAACGCAGATGGCGATCCCGCTGCAGATGGAAATTTTTCCTAAACAGTTGGTCGCTGCAACAAGAGCGTGTATGCAGGGCTTGCCTTGCATATGCATTTGAAGGAGTAGACCTTGAGTCTTAATCGCAGTGAGAAAGAAGCGGTCATCAACGAAGTGACCAGCCTCGCCGCTAAAGCTCAAACGCTTGTGATCGCGGAATACCGTGGCATCACGGTCGCCGACATGACCAAACTGCGTGCCGATGCTCGCAGCAAGGGTGTGAGCCTGAGCGTGTTGAAGAACACCCTGGCCCGCCGTGCTGTTGCCGGTAGCGCGTTTGACGTGGTGGCTGACCAGATGACTGGTCCCCTGATCTATGGCTTCTCTGAAGACGCAGTGGCTGCCGCCAAGGTGGTGGCCGACTTCGCGAAGACCAACGACAAGTTGGTGATTCGCGGTGGCGCGTTCGGAGGCAAGGCCCTGGACATCGACGGCGTTAAGCAACTGGCAAACATCCCCTCCAAGGAAGTACTGCTCGCACAACTGTGCGGCTTGCTCATGTCGCCTATCTCGCGTACAGCCGTTGTGCTGGGCGCTCTGGCGGCCAAGAAGGGCGAAGGCTCTGCCGAAGCGGCAACAGAAACAGCCGCAGCCTGAGTGCTCGGCAAAACCAACCAATTTTAGGAAATCAAAATGGCATTCGATAAAGACGCATTCCTGACCGCCCTGGACAGCATGACTGTTCTGGAACTGAACGACCTGGTCAAGGCTATTGAAGAGAAGTTTGGCGTGTCCGCCGCTGCTATGGCTGCTCCCGCTGCTGGCGGCGCTGCTGGTGGCGCTGCTGCTGCTGAAGAAAAGACCGAGTTCAACGTCGTTCTGACCGACGCTGGCGCTAACAAGGTGTCCGTGATTAAGGCTGTGCGCGAAATCACCGGCCTGGGTCTGAAGGAAGCCAAGGATCTGGTCGACGGCGCTCCCAAGACCGTGAAGGAAGCCGCTCCCAAGGCTGACGCTGAAGCCGCTGTAAAGAAGCTGGTTGAAGCCGGTGCCAAGGCTGAACTGAAGTAATTCAGTGAAATCAAGGGCTGGAGACTCGTAAAAGGGTCTCCAGCCTTTGGCGCTTGTGGAGTGCGCTTAAAGAACACACCAAAAAGCAGGTTTCCTAGGGAGTCTGCTTTTTAGTGTCTTCTGACAATCCGACAGCAGAAGATGCCTTGGTTCGGGCGATGTGCAACGCATCGCCGTCAGCCATGGTTGGTAGTGGCCAACCGCCAAGCCCGCAGGAGAACCCTGTGGGGCAGTCGTCGCAGACCCAGGACTCATGTCTTTGCCCGGAGATCTCATGGCCTATTCTTATACCGAACGCAAGCGAATCCGCAAAAGCTTCGGGAGCCGCGATAGCGTGCTCGAAGTGCCTTATCTGCTGCAGATGCAAAAAGATGCCTATACAGCATTCCTGCAGGCAGATGTAGCCCCCAAAAAACGTACCATTGATGGCCTGCAAGCGGCCTTCAATTCCGCCTTCCCCATCGTCTCCCACAATGGTTTTGTGGAGATGAAGTTTGTCGAGTACAACCTCGCCAAGCCCGCTTTCGACGTGCGTGAATGCCAGACCCGTGGTCTGACCTTCGCCTCCGCTGTCCGCGCCAAGGTCCAGCTGATCATCTATGACCGCGAGTCCTCCACGGCTCAGTCCAAGGTGGTCAAGGAAGTGAAGGAACAAGAGGTCTACATGGGCGAAGTGCCCCTGATGACCGACAAGGGTTCGTTCATCATCAACGGTACCGAGCGCGTGATCGTGTCTCAGCTGCACCGTTCGCCTGGCGTGTTCTTCGAGCACGACAAGGGCAAGACCCATAGCTCGGGCAAGCTGCTGTTCTCGGCTCGCATCATTCCTTACCGCGGCTCCTGGCTGGACTTCGAGTTCGACCCCAAGGACCTGCTGTACTTCCGCGTCGACCGTCGCCGCAAGATGCCCGTGTCGATCCTGCTGAAGGCCATCGGCATGACGCCCGAGACCATCCTGGCAACGTTCTTCGTGAACGACAACTTCCGCCTGATGGACAGCGGTGCGCAGATGGAATTCGTGGCCGATCGCCTGAAGGGCGAAGTCGCGCGTTTCGACATCACCGACAAGTCCGGTAAGGTCGTGGTCGCCAAGGACAAGCGCATTACCGCTCGCCACACCCGCGAGCTGGAGCAGTCCGGCACCAAGTTCGTCAGCGTGCCCGAAGACTTCCTGCTGGGTCGTGTGCTGGCCAAGAACATCGTTGATCCCGATACCGGCGAAATCATCGCCAAGGCCAACGAAGAACTGACCGAAGCCCTGCTCAAGAAGCTGCGCAGCGCCGGTGTGCAGGACGTTCAGTGCATCTACACCAACGAACTGGACCAGGGCGCCTACATCTCGCAGACCCTGCGCACCGATGAAACCGTGGACGAGTTCGCTGCCCGCGTTGCCATCTACCGCATGATGCGCCCTGGCGAGCCTCCTACCGAGGACGCCGTGCAGGCCCTGTTCCAGCGCCTGTTCTACAACGCCGACACCTATGATCTGTCGCGCGTGGGCCGCATGAAGTTCAACGCCAAGATCGGCCGCGAAGGCGCGACCGGTCCCATGGTGCTGTCCAACGAAGACATCCTGGCCGTGGTCAAGATCCTGGTGGACCTGCGCAATGGCCGTGGCGAAGTCGACGATATCGACCACCTGGGCAACCGCCGCGTGCGTTGCGTGGGCGAACTGGCCGAGAACCAGTACCGCACCGGTCTGGCGCGTATCGAAAAGGCTGTGAAGGAACGTCTGGGTCAGGCCGAGCAAGAGCCTCTGATGCCTCACGACCTGATCAACTCCAAGCCCATCTCTGCGGCCCTGAAGGAGTTCTTCGGTGCCTCGCAGCTGTCGCAGTTCATGGACCAGACCAACCCTCTGGCAGAAATCACGCACAAGCGTCGTGTTTCCGCTCTGGGCCCAGGCGGTCTGACCCGCGAACGTGCCGGCTTTGAAGTGCGTGACGTGCACGTGACCCACTATGGCCGTGTCTGCCCTATCGAAACGCCTGAAGGTCCCAACATTGGTCTGATCAACTCGCTGGCTCTGTACGCCCGCCTCAACGAGTACGGTTTCATCGAAACCCCGTACCGTCGCGTGGTGGACGGCAAGGTGACGATGGACATCGACTATCTGTCGGCCATCGAAGAAGGCAAGTACGTGATCGCCCAGGCCAACGCCGATCTGGATGCCGAAGGCAATCTGGTGGGCGAGCTGGTGTCGGCCCGTGAAGCCGGTGAATCGACCCTGGTGTCGGCCGAGCGCGTGCAGTACATGGACGTGTCGCCTGCGCAGATCGTGTCCGTGGCCGCCTCGCTGATTCCGTTCCTGGAACACGATGACGCGAACCGTGCCTTGATGGGCGCCAACATGTCGCGTCAGGCCGTGCCTGTGCTGCGTCCTGAAAAGCCCATGGTCGGTACCGGTATCGAGCGCGTTGCTGCCGTGGACTCCGGCACCGTGGTCACTGCCAAGCGCGGCGGTATCGTGGACTATGTCGATGCCACCCGCATCGTGATCCGTGTGAACGACGACGAAGCCGTGGCCGGTGAAGTCGGCGTGGACATCTACAACCTGATCAAGTATCAGCGTTCCAACCAGAACACCAACATCCACCAGCGTCCCATCGTCAGCCGTGGCGACAAGCTGGCCAAGGGTGATGTGCTGGCGGACGGCGCTTCGACCGACCTGGGCGAAATCGCCATCGGCCAGAACATGCTGATCGCGTTCATGCCCTGGAACGGCTACAACTACGAAGACTCGGTGATGATCAACGAGCGCATCGTGGCTGACGATCGCTACACCTCGATCCACATCGAAGAGCTGGTGGTGATGGCTCGCGACACCAAGCTGGGTGCCGAAGAAATCACACGCGACATCCCCAACCTGTCCGAGCAGCAACTGAACCGCCTGGACGAGTCCGGCATCATCTACGTGGGCGCCGAAGTGCAACCCGGCGATGTGCTGGTGGGCAAGGTCACGCCCAAGGGCGAGACCACGCTGACGCCTGAAGAGAAGCTGCTGCGCGCCATCTTCGGCGAGAAGGCTTCCGACGTGAAGGACACTTCTCTGCGTGTGGATCAGGGCTCGCAAGGTACCGTGATCGACGTGCAGGTGTTCACGCGTGAAGGCATCCAGCGCGACAAGCGTGCCCAGCAGATCATCGACGATGAACTCAAGCGCTTCCGCCTGGACCTGAACGACCAGTTGCGCATTGTTGAAGCCGATGCTTTCGACCGTATCGAGAAGCTGCTGACCGGCCGTGTGGCCAACGGCGGTCCTCAGAAGCTGTCCAAGGGCGCCAAGATCGACAAGGCCTATCTGGACGGCGTGGAGAAGTTCCACTGGTTCGACATTCGCCCTGCCGAAGACGATGTGGCCGCTCAGCTGGAGTCCATCAAGAACTCCATCGAGCAGCAGCGTCACACCTTCGACCTGGCGTTCGAAGAAAAGCGCAAGAAGCTCACGCAAGGCGACGAGCTGCCTGCCGGCGTGCTGAAGATGGTCAAGGTCTACCTGGCCGTCAAGCGTCGTCTGCAGCCCGGCGACAAGATGGCCGGTCGTCACGGCAACAAGGGTGTGGTCTCCAAGATCACTCCTGTGGAAGACATGCCTTTCCTGGCCGACGGCACCACTGCCGACATCGTGCTGAACCCGCTGGGCGTGCCTTCGCGTATGAACATCGGTCAGGTGCTGGAAGTGCACTTGGGCTGGGCCGGCAAGGGCCTGGGCCAGCGCATTGGCGACATGCTGCAAAAGGAAGCCCGTGCTGCTGAAGTGCGCGCCTTCCTGGAAGAGATCTACAACCGCAGCGGTCGCAAGGAAGAGCTGTCTCAGCTGGATGACGGCGAAGTCATGTCCATGGCCAAGGAGCTGACCACGGGCGTGCCATTCGCAACGCCGGTGTTCGACGGTGCTTCCGAAGCCGAAATCAAGGACATGCTGAAGCTGGCCTACCCTGACGACATCGCTGCCGCCAAGGGCCTGACCGAGACACGCACTCAGGCGTATCTGTATGACGGCCGCACCGGCGAGCGCTTCGAGCGTCCGACCACCGTGGGCTATATGCACTACCTGAAGCTGCACCACTTGGTTGACGACAAGATGCATGCCCGCTCCACCGGTCCTTACTCGCTGGTGACGCAACAGCCTCTGGGCGGTAAGGCCCAGTTCGGTGGTCAGCGTTTCGGTGAAATGGAAGTGTGGGCGCTGGAAGCTTACGGCGCCGCCTATGTGCTGCAGGAAATGCTGACTGTGAAGTCCGACGACGTGGTCGGTCGTACCAAGGTGTACGAGTCCATCGTCAAGGGCGAGCACTCGATCGAAGCGGGCATGCCCGAATCGTTCAACGTGCTGGTCAAGGAAATCCGCTCTCTGGGCTTGGACATCGAGCTCGAACGTTCTTAAGCACTATTAAACAGAGAGCTGCAACCGCTTTAAAACAAAGGATTTGCGCTTGGTTCGTTGCTGAAACCAAGGCAAATCCAGCGGTGGCTGCAATGATTTTTGACGAAAAGGAAAGAGTTACATGAAATCGCTACTCGACCTGTTCAAGCAATTTACGCCTGATGAGCATTTCGATGCCATCAAGATCGGCCTGGCCTCGCCCGAGAAGATCCGTTCCTGGTCTTTCGGTGAAGTGAAGAAGCCTGAAACGATCAACTACCGTACTTTCAAGCCCGAGCGTGATGGTCTGTTCTGCGCCAAGATCTTTGGCCCGATCAAGGACTACGAATGCCTGTGCGGCAAGTACAAGCGCCTCAAGCACCGCGGTGTGATCTGCGAGAAGTGCGGCGTTGAAGTCACACAGACCAAGGTGCGTCGCGAACGCATGGGTCACATCGACCTGGCCGCGCCCTGCGCCCATATCTGGTTCCTGAAGTCCCTGCCTTCGCGCCTGGGCCTGGTGCTGGATATGACGCTGCGCGACATCGAGCGCGTGCTGTACTTCGAAGCCTATGTGGTGACCGACCCCGGCATGACTCCGCTGAAGAAGTTCAGCATCATGACCGAGGACGACTACGACGCCAAGCAACTCGAGTACGGCTACGATGAGTTCACCGCCAAGATGGGCGCTGAAGGCATCAAGGACCTGCTCGAAGGCATCGACATCGACGTCGAGATCGAGCGCCTGCGCAACGATCTGACCGGCTCCGAAGTCAAGGTCAAGAAGAACGCCAAGCGCCTGAAGCTGCTGGAAGCGTTCAAGAAGTCCGGCATCAAGCCCGAGTGGATGGTGATGGAAGTGCTGCCCGTGCTGCCTCCCGATCTGCGTCCTCTGGTGCCTCTGGACGGTGGCCGTTTCGCCACTTCCGACCTGAACGACCTGTACCGCCGCGTCATCAACCGCAACTCGCGTCTGCGTCGTCTGCTCGAGCTCAAGGCTCCTGAAATCATCGCGCGCAACGAAAAGCGCATGTTGCAGGAAGCGGTGGACTCGCTGCTGGACAACGGCCGTCGCGGCAAGGCCATGACGGGCGCCAACAAGCGTGCCCTGAAGTCTCTGGCCGACATGATCAAGGGCAAGAGCGGTCGTTTCCGTCAGAACTTGCTGGGCAAGCGCGTGGACTACTCCGGTCGTTCCGTGATTACCGTGGGTCCTTACCTCAAGCTGCACCAGTGCGGTCTGCCCAAGCTGATGGCGCTGGAGCTGTTCAAGCCCTTCATCTTCGCGCAGCTCGAGCAGCGCGGCATTGCCACGACCATCAAGGCTGCCAAGAAGGAAGTGGAAGCCGGTACCCCCGTGGTGTGGGACATCCTTGAAGAAGTCATCAAGGAACACCCCATCATGCTCAACCGTGCGCCTACGCTGCACCGTCTGGGTATCCAGGCTTTCGAGCCCATCCTGATCGAAGGCAAGGCCCTGCAACTGCACCCGCTGGTCTGCGCGGCCTTCAACGCCGACTTCGACGGTGACCAGATGGCTGTTCACGTGCCCCTGTCTGTGGAAGCGCAGATGGAAGCCCGCGTGCTGATGCTGGCCTCGAACAACGTGCTGTTCCCCGCTTCGGGCGAACCCTCCATCGTTCCTTCGCAGGACGTGGTGCTGGGTCTGTATCACGCCACGCGTGAAAAGATCAACGGCAAGGGCGAAGGCATGGTGTTTGCCGACCTGATGGAGCTGCAACGCGCTCTGGATGCCGGCGAGACCGAGCTGCACGCCAAGATCAGCGTGCGCCTGACCGAGTGGAACAAGAACAAGGAAACCGGCGAATTCGAGCCCGTGACCTCGCTCGTGGAAACCACCGTGGGCCGTGCTCTGCTGTCTGAAATCCTGCCCAAGGGCCTGGCTTTCAGCAACATGAACAAGGCGCTGAAGAAGAAGGAAATCTCCAAGCTGATCAACGCCTCCTTCCGCAAGTGCGGTCTGAAGGCCACGGTCGTGTTTGCCGACAAGCTGCTGCAAAACGGTTTCCGTCTGTCCACGCACGCCGGTATCTCGATCTCCATCGACGACATGCTGGTGCCTCCGCAAAAGGCCGACATCCTGGCCCGCGCAGAGTCCGAAGTGAAGGAAATCGAGCAGCAGTACGTCTCGGGTCTGGTGACCTCCGGCGAGCGCTACAACAAGGTGGTGGACATCTGGGGCAAGGCCGGTGACGACGTGTCCAAGGTGATGATGGACCAGCTCAAGGTCCAGAAAACCACCGACCGCCACGGCAACGAAGTCGATCAGGAATCGTTCAACGCGATTTACATGATGGCCGACTCCGGCGCCCGTGGCTCCGCAGCGCAGATTCGTCAGCTGGCCGGTATGCGTGGTCTGATGGCCAAGCCTGACGGCTCCATCATTGAGACGCCTATCACCGCGAACTTCCGCGAAGGCCTCAATGTGCTGCAGTACTTCATCTCGACCCACGGTGCCCGTAAGGGTCTGGCCGATACGGCGCTGAAGACGGCTAACTCCGGTTACCTGACTCGTCGTCTGGTGGACGTGACGCAGGATCTGGTCGTGAACGAACAGGATTGCGGTACCTCCAACGGCTATCTGATGCGCGCCATCGTCGAAGGCGGTGAAGTGATCGAATCCCTGCGCGACCGCGTGCTGGGCCGTTCGACCGCCGAAGAAGTGCTGCACCCCGAAACCCGTGCCGTGCTGGTGCCTGCCGGTACCCTGCTCAACGAAGACACCATCGAAGAGCTGGAAGCCCAGGGCGTGGACGAAATCAAGGTGCGTACGGCTCTGACCTGCGAAACCCGTTTCGGCCTGTGCGCCACCTGCTACGGTCGCGACCTGGGTCGTGGCGGCCTGATCAACCTCGGCGAAGCCGTGGGTGTGATCGCTGCCCAGTCCATCGGTGAACCCGGCACGCAGCTGACCATGCGTACCTTCCACATCGGTGGTGCCGCTTCGCGTGCCGCCATCGCCTCGAGCGTGGAAGCCAAGTCCAATGGTGTCATCGGCTTCAACAGCACGATGCGCTATGTGTCCAACACCAAGGGCGAGCTGGTGGTGATTTCGCGTTCCGGCGAGATCGTGATCAGCGAAAACGGCCGCGAGCGCGAGCGTCACAAGGTGCCCTACGGCGCCGTGCTGACCATCAAGCCCGATGAAGCCATCAAGGCCGGCAAGATCCTGGCGAACTGGGACCCGCTGACCCGACCCATCATTACCGAATACGCCGGTCAAGTGCGTTTCGAGAATGTGGAAGAAGGTCTGACGGTGGCCAAGCAGGTCGACGAAGTGACCGGTCTGTCCACTCTGGTGGTGATCGACCCCAAGCGTCGTGGCTCTGCCAAGGTGGTGCGTCCCCAGGTCAAGCTGATCGACGCCAACAACCAGGAAGTCAAGATCCCTGGTACCGACCACGCCGTGACGATCGGCTTCCAGGTCGGCGCCCTGATTCAGGTGCGCGACGGCCAGGACGTGGGCCCCGGCGAAGTGCTGGCCCGTATCCCTGTGGAAGGTCAGAAGACCCGCGACATTACCGGTGGTCTGCCCCGTGTGGCCGAACTGTTCGAAGCCCGTACGCCCAAGGACAAGGGCACTCTGGCCGAGATGACCGGTACCGTGTCCTTCGGCAAGGAAACCAAGGGCAAGATCCGCCTGCAGATCACCGATCTGGAAGGCAAGGTCTGGGAAGAGCTGGTGCCCAAGGAGCGCAACATTCTGGTCCACGAAGGCCAGGTGGTGAACAAGGGCGAGTCCATCGTTGACGGTCCTGCCGATCCTCAAGACATCCTGCGTTTGCTGGGTATCGAAGAGCTGTCGCGCTACATCGTGGACGAGGTGCAGGACGTTTACCGCCTGCAGGGTGTGAAGATCAACGACAAGCACATCGAAGTGATCGTGCGTCAGATGCTGCGTCGAGTGATCATCGAGAACTCCGGCGATACCACCTACATCCAGGGTGAACAGGTCGAGCGTTCCGAGGTGCTCAACACCAACGAACAGATGCAGAAGGAAGGCAAGCTGCCTGCCACGTACTCCAACGTGCTGCTGGGTATCACCAAGGCTTCGCTGTCGACCGACTCGTTCATCTCTGCGGCTTCCTTCCAGGAAACCACCCGTGTTCTGACCGAAGCTGCCATCATGGGCAAGCGCGACGAACTGCGTGGCCTGAAGGAAAACGTGATCGTGGGTCGTCTGATCCCCGCCGGTACCGGTCTGGCCTATCACCAGGCTCGCAAGGCCAAGGACGAAATGGACGATGCCGAGCGTCGTGCCATCGCCGAAGCCGAAGAAGCCGAGCTGGCCGGTGTGCTGGCTGATGACGTCGAAGCACCTGCTGGCGACGCCTCTGCCGACTAAGCATGGCATTGGGCCGCGGCCGGAAACGGCTGCGGTTCGCTGCTGATGCACCGCGCTCCCGCTCTGCCTTGTGCAGACGGGAGCGTTTTTCATTGATCAAGAAACGACTTGCGCAAGCTCGTATCAGGCATGGTGTTTTCTCGATAGAAATGCCCGCTGTGCATCCTGGTCTGCGTCAGTTCTACAAGATTTTCAGGTCTGCTCTTCATGACTTCCAAGCCTTCTCAACCCAAGAACGCCGCTGCCGGTACTGCCGTGCCCAACGCTCCTGCCCTGTGGCAACAGCTGGATGCAGTGGCCAAGGCCTTGCACGGCATCCTGGGTGGTCAGTCCAGCAAGGCTGTGCTGGCACAGGTGCCGCAGCGCTTGCGTCCGGGAGTGCAGGCCTTGCTGTTCCAGGTGCTGCGCAATCTGGGGCGTGCCCAGGCGCTGCAAAAGCAACTGGCGCCGCGCCCACCGGCACCCAAGGTCAGTGCCTTGCTGAGCACGGCGCTGGCTCTGGCCTGGGATGAGACCCAAGCCCCATATCCGCCCTTCACCCTGGTCAACCAGGCCGTGGAAGCCGCCAAGAACGGCGCGGCACGCGCGCAGTCCGGCTTCATCAACGCCTGCCTGCGCCGCTTTCTGCGCGAGCGCGATGCCCTGGTGAGCGCGACCGACAACGATCCCGTGGCCGTCTGGAATCACCCCGCATGGTGGATTGCCCGGCTCAAAAAAGACCATCCCCAGGATTGGCAGACCATTTTGGCGGCCAACAACGCCCAGCCGCCCATGACGCTGCGGGTGAATGCACAGAAAAGCACTCCAGCTCAGTACCAGAAGACGCTGGAAGCCATGAATCTGAAAGCGACCGCAGTCGCCGAATGCGGTCTGCAGCTGGAGCAGGCGGTGCCTGTGCAGGAGCTGCCGCAGTTTGAAGAAGGTTGGGCCTCGGTGCAGGACGGCGCGGCACAGGCCGCTGCACCGCTGCTTCTGGCTGGCTTGCCCCAGCCCCAGGGCCGCCCGCTGCGCGTGCTGGATGCCTGTGCTGCACCCGGCGGCAAGACTGCCCATCTGCTTGAGCGCGCTGTGCCCGGCGGCATCGAAGTCACGGCCCTGGAGATCGACCCCGAGCGGGCTCGCCGCATCGGTGAAACCCTGTCGCGCCTGGGCTTGAAGGCCAAGGTGCTGGTGGCCGATGCGTCCGCGCCCCAGGCGTGGTTTGAATCGCAATGTGGCGGTCAGCTCTTCGATGCGATCTTGCTCGATGCGCCTTGCACGGCATCTGGCATTGTGCGTCGCCAGCCCGATGTGCGCTGGCTGCGCCGTGAGAGCGATGTGGCCCAGCTGGCAGACATCCAGTCCAGGCTGCTCGATACCCTGTGGCCGCTGCTGCAGCCCGGCGGCCGCATGGTCTATTGCACCTGCTCGGTCTTCAAGGCAGAGGGCGATGCCCAGATGCAAGCGTTTCTTGCACGCAACACTACGGCGGCCAGCTTGCCTGCTCCGGGTCATTTAATTCCCGGCAAAGCTGCCAAACACGATTCCGTGGCAGACAATCCCCTGGGTGACCACGACGGCTTTTTTTACGCTCTGCTGGAAAAATTGCGCTAACGCTGTAGCGGGGGCCTTGCGGCGTGCGGCCCGTGCAGCTTCGCTGGTGCTGGCGCTGTCCCTGGTTTTCGTGCTGGCCCGGGCCGATACCGTGCCGCCGGATATCAGCTCCATGCAGGTCACGCGTACCGACGAGGGGGTGTTTCTCTCGGCCAATCTGCAGTTCGAGCTGCCCGGTCAGGTTGAAGATGCCCTGCGCCAGGGCATTCCCATGTATTTCATTGCCGAGGCTCAGGTGCAGCGCGAGCGCTGGTACTGGTCCGATCAGCAATTGGGCGTCGCCACCCGCTATTACCGCATTACGCACCAGCCGCTGACCAGGCGCTGGCGTTTGCATATCTCCAATTCCGCCTTCACCGGCGGCAGCGGCACCGGACTGGCGCTGGGCCAGTCCTACGAGCAGCTGGAAGATGCCATCGCAGCCATTCAACGCATTTACCGCTGGAAGATTCTGGAGTCCGGTCAGCTCGGCTCCACTTCCGGCGTCTCGGTGCAACTGCGCTTTCGCGTAGATCTGTCGTCCCTGCCCAGACCTTTGCAGATTGGGGCTCTGGGGCGCTCGGGCTGGAATCTGCAGCTGTCGCGCACGCAGACGCTGGAGGCCGCTCCCTGATGGCTGACATCAAGCTCCCGGACGGCGAAGCCGGCGGCTCCTCTGCCGCGCGCTGGTCGCGCGCCACGCGCTGGGCCGTTGGCACGGGCGTGGCGCTGATGGTGGTGGTTGGGGTGCTGCTGCTGTTCCTGCTGACCCTGGCCACGAATAACCGGCTGGCCTATGAGCGCAACTACAACTGGCTGTTTGCCGCCAATGTCGTTGTGGCCGGATTGCTGCTGCTGGTGCTGTTCTGGGGCGGCTTGCGCCTGGCTCTGCGGCTCAGGCGCGGGCGTTTTGGCAGCAAGCTGTTGCTCAAGCTGGCGGGCATCTTCACCTTGGTGGGCTTGCTGCCGGGCTTGTTGATCTATGTGGTGTCCTACCAGTTCGTCTCACGCTCCATCGAGAGCTGGTTCGACGTCAAGGTCGAAGGGGCGCTGTCCGCCGGCGTGAGCCTGGCCAGTGCCACGCTGGATACCGTGGCCAATGACATGGCCAACAACACGCGCACGGCAGGCCTTCAGCTGTCTCAGACTTCGGATGCAGGGGCGGCACTGATGCTGGAGCGCATCCGAGATCAGATCGGAGCCTCCGATGTGGTGCTCTGGAATGCATCAGGCAAGGCCATTGCCAGTGCCGGTCAGTCTCAGTTCAGCCTAGCACCTGAGCGGCCCAACACCCAGCTGCTGCGCAGCTTGAGGGAGCAGGGCGGTCAGCGTGCCGTGGCCAGCATCGAAGGCCTGGATGATGCCGGCGACGTGCCTGCCGATCAGGCCGCGGCCAACGCCAAGGTGCGCACACTGGCGCTGGTGCCCAGCTCGGCGGTGAATCTGTTGGAGGAGGCTCGTTATCTGCAGGCCACGATTCCCCTGCCGCAAGCCCTGGTCAGCAATGCCCTGGCCGTGCAGGAGGCCAATCGCGAGTATCAGGAGCGAGCACTTGCTCGTGGTGGATTGCAGCGCATGTATATCGGTACTCTGACGCTGGCACTCTTTCTGGCCGTGTTTGGGGCCGTGGTGCTGGCCGTGGTGCTGGGCAACCAACTGGCCAAGCCCTTGTTGTTGCTGGCCCAGGGCATGCGCGATGTGGCGCGTGGAGATCTGCGCCCCAAGCCTGCGCTGCAGAGCAAGGACGAGATTGGCGGGCTGACGCGATCCTTTGCCGTCATGACCCAGCAACTGGCCGACGCACGCTCCGACGCCAACCGCAACCTGCTGCAGCTCGATGCGGCGCGCAGCAATCTGCAGACCATTCTGGACAACCTTACTTCGGGCGTCATCGTGCTCGATCGCTCCGGGCGCATCGTCCTCAGCAACCCTGGTGCAACACGCATTCTGCGTGCGCCCATGGCGGTGTTCCAGGGCAAGCGCCTGCGCGATGTCTCTGGCTTGCAGGACTTTGCGCGCGTGGTGCAGGAGCAGTTCGAGATCTTTCTCGGCGATGCTTCGGCCGAGCAGGGGAGGGACCGCTGGCAGCAGGTCTATGAGCTGGACGCGGGCAACGGCAACGGCGATGTGGTGCACAACACCACCAGCCTGGTCATGCGCGGCGCGGAGCTGCCCGACGACCAGCGTCTGCTGGTGTTTGACGACATCTCGGAGATCGTCTCTGCCCAGCGCGCACAGGCCTGGGGTGAGGTGGCGCGCCGCGTGGCGCATGAGATCAAGAATCCGCTGACGCCGATTCAGCTGTCTGCCGAGCGTCTGGCGATGAAGCTGACCGACAAGCTGCAGCCTGCGGAGCAGGCGCTGCTGGCCAAATCCGTGAAGACCATCGTCGATCAGGTGGGGGCCATGAAGCGTCTGGTCGATGAGTTTCGCGAGTACGCACGTCTGCCGGCTGCCAATCTGCAAGCGCTGGATTTGAATGCACTGGTCGCGGAGGTGCTGCAGCTCTATGGCGAAGAGAATGCGGCGGTGCGAGTGGAGGCATCGCTCGACGAAGCCTGTCCGCTGATTCAGGGCGATAGCCAGCAATTGCGTCAGGTCATCCACAATCTTTTGCAAAATGCGCAAGATTCCACCGCGCAAAGAGCGCAGGAAACAGGGCAGACTCCAGGATCCGTCACCATCGAAACCCGCTGGATGGACACGGCCCAGCGTGTGCGCCTGAGCATCAGCGACAGTGGCACAGGTTTTGCTCCCAATATTCTTCAAAGAGCCTTCGAGCCCTATGTGACCACCAAGTCTCGCGGCACAGGTCTGGGCTTGGCAGTGGTCAAAAAAATCGCCGATGAACATGGCGCAAGAGTGGACCTGGGTAATCGAGAGGAAGACGGGGTAGTGCAAGGCGCGCGAGTGTCGCTATCATTTGTACCTAACGACCGTGCGGGGGCGGCTTGATCCCGCTTCGCACAAGGCATAGCAACAGGCTTTAGACACATGGCAAACATACTAGTGGTCGACGACGAACTGGGGATCCGGGATTTGTTGTCGGAAATCCTCAACGACGAAGGTCATAGTGTGGACGTGGCGGAGAACGCCACGCAGGCACGCGTATCCAGGGCAACCCACAACTACGATCTGGTGCTGCTGGACATCTGGATGCCGGACACCGACGGCGTCACCCTGCTCAAGGAATGGGCCACGGCCGGTCAGCTCACCATGCCCGTCATCATGATGAGCGGTCATGCGACCATCGAAACGGCCGTCGAGGCAACGCGCATCGGTGCACTGTCATTCCTCGAAAAGCCCATCACCATGCAGAAGCTGCTCAAGGCGGTGGAGCAGGGGCTGGCGCGCAGCACGGCCAGCCAGGGCCCGGAAACTACAGCGCATGCCAGCAACGGCACGGCGCCATCGGCCGTGGTCAGCATCACGGCCCAGGCGGCGGAAGACAATCTGCCCAACTCGCACCAAGGATTCGATCTCGACCGCCCCTTGCGCGAGGCGCGCGACGGCTTTGAAAAAGCCTATTTCGAAT
Organism: Comamonas sp. 7D-2; assembly: GCF_022749555.1. NCBI lineage: Bacteria > Pseudomonadati > Pseudomonadota > Betaproteobacteria > Burkholderiales > Comamonadaceae > Comamonas > Comamonas sp. 7D-2. The sequence goes on from NZ_CP094238.1 coordinate 396,739, forward strand.
TCCACCTGGCACGCGAAGGCGGCTCCATGACGCGCGTGGCCGAGAAGACCGGCCTGGAGCGCACCCACCTGTATCGCAAGCTGCGTCAACTGGGCGTGGACCTCGGGCGCAATCGCCGCGGATAATTTCCAAAAAAATCGCAGTTTTCGATTTGGGGTCGAAAAGTGTGCCTATAATCGTGGCTTCGGTGCTCAAGGGTGCTGATAAATGGCCCGGTAGCTCAGTCGGTAGAGCAGAGGATTGAAAATCCTTGTGTCGGCGGTTCGATTCCGTCCCAGGCCACCAGATTCTAAGCCCTGGATCAGCAATGATCCAGGGCTTTTCTGCATACGGACCTGCTCTTTTCGGCTGCATTGCAGACCGGCGAATGCATTCGGGCTGGAATGCCCAGGCGGGGCAGGAAGCGGAAAAAATATGCCTATAATTGCAGCTTCAGCAAATTCAAGTTGCTGAACAGCAAAGGCCCGGTAGCTCAGTCGGTAGAGCAGAGGATTGAAAATCCTTGTGTCGGCGGTTCGATTCCGTCCCAGGCCACCAGATTCAAAGCCCCAGATCAGCAATGATCTGGGGCTTTTCTCATTGCAGTCTCGGAATGTCCGCAATGGGCTTTGGGTAATAAAAAGCAGAGCGGATTGCGCTTGTCTTTGCTTGATTTCAAGGCATTTCAGTTCCAGTTTGCTTTGTTGGTATGCGCAACCAGCTTTTCATTTGATAGCGCTTGCATGCTGCCGTTAAGCTTGCAGCTTTCATCGTGCACAGACAGGCACAGGAGCGCGTGTGACAGCAGAGCAGCAATCAAGGGCGTCGCAACCGGCAGCTAACTGGCAGCCGGGCCTGATCGCCATTCACGGCAACCAGACCGAGGCGCTGGCCGATACCGTGCTGGCCTGGCTGGCGGCGCATCCCTTGCAGGCGCTGGAGCCCGAGATCGTGCTGGTGCAAAGCAACGGCATGGCCGAGTGGTTCAAGATGCGCATGGCCGAACAGCAGGGCGTGTGCGCCGCTGCACAGGTCGAATTGCCGGCGCGCTTTGTCTGGCGCAGCTACCGGCAGATTCTGGGCAGGCATGAGGTGCCGCGTGAATCGCCGCTGGACAAGACGCCCATGATCTGGCGCCTGATGCGTCTGCTGCCGCAATGCCTGGGCGAGCCTGCGTTCGCACCGATTGCCAACTTTCTGCGCCCTGGCGAGCCGCAGCGCCTGCTGCAGCTGGCCGAAAAGCTGGCCGACCTGTTCGACCAGTACCAGATCTACCGCGCCGACTGGCTGGCCGCCTGGGAGAAGGGCGAGGATGTGCTGCGTACAGCGGGCCGCCCCGATGCGCCCGTTCCCGAAGGGCAGCTCTGGCAGCCCCAGCTGTGGCGCAAGGTACTGGACGAACTCGATGAGCAGGAGCGTGCCGCCACCCGCCCGGTCCTGCTGGCGCGGATTCTGGACGCGCTGCAAAGCGGCCAGCCGCCCGTTACGCCGCTGGCGCGCCGCGTGGTGGTGTTCGGCATGAGCCAGATGCCGCTGTCTTTGATGCAGTTTTTGAGCGGCATTGCCCAGCACAGCCAGGTGCTGATTGCCGTGCCCAACCCCTGCCGCTTTCACTGGGCCGATGCCATCGACGGGCGCGAGCTGCTGCGCCAGCAGCGCCGCCGTCATGCCGACAAGGGCGGCAAGGACCTGGCGCAGATTCCGCTGGCGGCCATGCACGCCCATGCCCATCCGCTGCTGGCGGCATGGGGGCGGCAGAGCCGCGACTATGTGCGCCAGCTCGATGCCTTCGACACCACGGGGGACACGGCCGTGCAATGGGGCTGGCCGCGTGTGGATGTGTATGACGAGGCCGACGCGAGCGAGCTGATCGACGCACCGCTGCTGACCCAGGTGCAGCAGCGCATTCGCGATCTGGTGCCCATGTCGGAGCACCCTGTGGTCGAGATCGCAGCGGCCGACCAGTCCATCGTCTTTCACAAGGCCCATGGCCTGGTGCGCGAGCTCGAAGTGCTGCACGACCAGCTGCTGCAATGGCTGGCCGAGCCTGCCGCGGCAGGCCACGCAGCGCTGGCGCCGCGCGAGGTAGTGGTCATGCTGCCGTCGATCGAAGAGGCTGCACCCGCCATCCGCGCCGTGTTCGGCCAGTACGGCCGCCACGATGCGCGCCATATTCCGTTTGATATCGCCGACGTGGGCGCGCGTGCCAGCAGTCCGCTGGTGACGGCGCTGCAATGGCTGCTCAAGCTGCCGCAGCAGCGCTGCCGTCTGAGCGAGTTGTGCGATCTGCTCGATGTCCCCGCCGTGGCGGCGCGCGTGGGTCTGGCGGCCGACGATCTGCCTCAGCTCACGCACTGGATGGCCGGGGCGGGCATTCGCTGGGGGCTCAACCATGCGCAGCGCGCACAGTTGGGCCTGGCGGCCTGCGGTGATCCCAACAGCGCCTGGTTCGGCCTGCGCCGCATGCTGCTGGGCTATGCCAGCGGGCCGGCGCTGGAGGCCGCCTTCGACGAGGCACAGGTGTTTGCCGGCATGGAGCCCTATGACGAAGTGGGCGGCCTGACGGCCGAGCTGGCCGGATCGCTGGCCAGCTTGCTGGGGCGCATGCTGCAATGGTGGCAAACCGCCGGCGAGGCGGCTGCCCCCCAGGCCTGGGCGCAGCGCTTTCGTGCACTGCTCGATGATTTCTTTGTCGCGCAGGGCGATGAAGACCAGGCCTTGTGCGCCGCACTCGACACGGCCCTGGTCGGCTGGCAGGCTGCCTGCGAGCAAGCGGGTTTTGAGGCCCTCATTCCGCTGGAAGTGGCACAGGAAGCCTGGCTGCAGGCCCTGTCCGAGCCCGCGCTCAACCAGCGCTTTCGCGCCGGCGGCGTGACTTTTTGCACGCTGATGCCGATGCGCGCCATTCCCTTCGACGTGGTGTGTCTGCTGGGCATGAACGATGGAGACTACCCGCGCCGTGCCACGCGCGTGGATTTCGATCTGATGGCTTTGCCCGGGCAGCAGCGTCCCGGCGACCGCGCGCGCCGCGACGATGACCGCCAGCTGATGCTGGATGCCTTGCTGTCGGCCCGCAGCAAGCTCTATATCAGCTGGGCCGGTCGCCATGTGCGCGACAACAGCGAGCAGCCCCCCTCGGTGCTGGTCTCGCAGTTGCGCGACTATCTGAGCCAGGGCTGGCAGGGCGAAGGCAGCGCAGGACTTTCCGCCAGGGAGCGAGGGGGTCTGCTGCTGGCCCAGCGTACCCGGCAGCATCCTTTGCAACCCTTCAGCCGCCGCTATTTTGAGCAGGCTTCGGGGCTTTCGACCTTCGCGCGCGAATGGTATGGCGCGCATGAAGAGTGGGACGCGCAGGTGCTGCCTGTTGTGGCTGCCTTCGAGCCCGATCCCGAAGTGCCGCTGACGCTGGCGCGCCTGACGGAATTTCTGCGCCATCCCGCACGCAGCTTTCTGCGCAACCGCCTGCAGGTGCGCTTTGAGCAGGACGAGGAGCTGTTGGAGGACGACGAGCTTTTCAGCGTCGATGGCCTGACCGCCTACGGCCTGATTCAGCAGCTGCAGCAAGGCGTGCGCACGCAGCTGGCGCATGATGCCGCGTTGGACGTGGGCCTGCAGGTGCAACGTCAGGTGCAGCGCCTGGGGCGTGCCGGCGTGTTGCCGCTGGCAGGGCTTGGCAGGCGCGAGGCCGAGGCCTTGCAGGCCCAGGCCACGCCGTCGTTGCTGGCCTGGCAGCAGCAGATGCGGCTATGGCCCCATGCGGCGCCGCGCGAGCGTTTGCTGCTGCACTCCGATGCGGTCACGCTGGATGACTGGATGGATGGCTTGCAGGAGCGTGAAGAGCCGTCTTCGGATGCGGGCCACAGCCGTTGCTGGTTCGCGCTGGAGCCGCGCACGCTGCTGAACAAGAAAGGCGAGCTTCAGGCCCACAAGCTGCTGCCCATTTATGTGCGCAGTCTGGCGCTTTCAAGCAGGGGCAGCGACACGCTGATGGGCGTGATCGCACGCGACACCCTGGTCTGGGTGCAGCCGCTGGAGCCGGAGGCGGCCACGCAGCGCCTGCAAGCCTTGATGCAGCTGTGGCTGGCGGGCCAGAACGAGCCCTTGCCGCTGCCTCTCAGAAGCGCCATCGCAGCCGGTCGTGACGATCCGAGCGCCGCCGCACAGGCCTACGAGGGCGGCTACATGCTGGGCGGCGAATGCGAAGACCCCAGCTGGGCGCGCTGCTACCCAGACTGGGAGGCGCTGACGGCTGATCTGCGCTTTCATACCCTGGCCAAGCAGGTCTATGGCCCGCTGCATGACTGGCTGGCCGCGCAGGTGCAGACGGAGGATCTGCCCTTGATGCAGTGCGCAGAACAGAACGAACAACCAGGAGAGCCGGCATGAGCGCGCCCGCCAACCCGATGAAGCCCGGCAGCCAGGCGCTGCAGCCCCTGCATTTCCCGCTCTGGGGTTCGCGCCTGATCGAAGCCAGCGCGGGTACAGGCAAGACCTGGACCATTGCCGCGCTCTATCTGCGGCTGGTATTGGGCCATGGCGTCGAGAACGGTTTTGCCAGGCCCTTGATGCCGCCCGACATTCTGGTGATGACCTTCACGCGGGCCGCCACGCGCGAGCTGTCGGACCGCATTCGCGCACGCCTGATCGAGGCCGTGCAATGCTTTCGCGGCGAGGCCGAACCGGCGGCGCACGACAGCTTCCTGCGCGATCTGCGCGACTCCTATGCCGAAGGCGAGCAGCGTGACACCGCTGCCTGGCGGCTGGACATGGCTGCGCAGTGCATGGACGATGCAGCCATCCACACCATAGATGCCTGGTGCCAGCGCATGCTGCGCGAGCATGCTTTCGACAGCGGCAATCTGTTTGATGAAACGCTGGAGGCCGATGAAAGCCAGCGTCAGACCGAGGCTGCCCAGGATTACTGGCGCCAGCAGTGCTACCCGCTGTCGGGCGAGATGCTGGAGACGGCACTGCAGGTCTGGCCCGATGTGCAGGCCCTGGTCAAGGATATGCAGTCGCTGCTGCGTGAAAACATAGCCGCCACGGCGGGCGCCGGTACGCTGGGAGACTGCATTGCGCAGACGCAGGCGCAGCGTGAGCAGCAACTGCGAATGCTCAGTGATGGCTGGGAGCAAAAAGCACAGCAATTGGAAGACTGGCTGGACGGCCAGTTGGCCACCAACAAAAGTGCTTGGAATGGTTTGAAGCTCAAGCCTGCCAACTACAAGAACTGGCTGAAAGCTTTGCGGGAGTGGGCTGCCGCGCCGCACGATGGGCTGGCGGCGGCGATGAAGACGGGGGCCACCCGTTTGGTTCCTGCCGGGCTGGATGAAGCGCGCAAGGGTGATGCGCCGGTGGAGCTGCCCCCCGCATCTGCCGAGCTGGAGCAGCTGCTGCAAGCCCTGGCGCAGCTGCCTTCCCTCCATGTAGCGCTGCGCCTTCATGCGGCAGTCCACGTGCAGCAGCGCCTGCTGTGGCTCAAGCGCCAGGCCGGCACTTTCGGTTTTGCCGATATGTTGCAGCGCCTGGATGCGGCTCTGGCTGGCGACAACGGCCCCGCGCTGCAAGCCGGCATCCTGGCCCAGTACCCGGTGGCGCTGATTGACGAGTTTCAGGATACCTCGCCGCTGCAATACCGGCTGTTCGACCAGATCTATCGCACGGCAGACAACAGCGCGGACAGCGCACTGCTGCTGATCGGCGACCCCAAGCAGTCCATCTACGGCTTTCGTGGTGCGGACATCTACAGCTATCTGCAGGCCAGGCAGGCGACCGAGGGCCGCCACTATGTGCTGGACACCAACTTCCGCTCCACCGAGGCGTTGGTCGATGCGGTCAACCAGTGGTTTGTGCAGGCTGAAGTGCGCGAAGGCGAGGGTGCGTTCATGTTCCGCGCCGGGCAGAGCAATCCGCTGCCGTTCGAGAGCGTCAAGGCCAATGGCCGCAAGGAGCGGCTGATGCAGGGCAGCCAGCGCATGGCAGCGTTGACCATTGCCTGGGATGGCAGCAGCGATGAGCCGCTGAGCAATGACGACATTCGCCGCCGTGGGGCGGAGTTCTGCGCCAGCCAGATCGTGCAGTGGCTGATGGACGGTGCCACGGGCTTTGCCGAGGCCGGCCAGCCGCTGCAGCGCCTGCGCCCGGCCGATGTCGCGGTGCTGGTGCGCACGGGCAAGGAGGCCACTGCCGTGCGCCGTGCGCTGGCGCGGCGCAATGTGGCGTCGGTCTACCTGTCCGATCAGGACTCGGTCTTCGCCAGCGGCGAGGCACAGGATCTGCTGCTGTGGCTGCGTGCCGTGGCAGCGCCTCTGGACGGACTGGCCGTGCGTGCCGGTCTGGCCACGCCCATGATGGGGCTGTCGTTTGACGAGCTCGCATGGCTGGCCAGCGATGACGAGGCCTTCGATGCGCGCAGCGAGCTGCTCAAGGAGCTGCACAGCCTCTGGCTGCGCCTGGGCGTGCTGGCCATGCTGCGCCAGACGCTGTACCGCTTTGAATTGCCGGCGCGCTGGCTGAAGGACATGGGCGGCGAGCGCCGTCTGACCAACTATCTGCACCTGGCCGAGCTGCTGCAAGGCGTCAGTGCCCAGCTGGAGGGCGAGCAGGCGCTGATCCGCTGGCTGGCCACCCAGATCGAGAGCCCGGGCGCGGCCGGCGATGCTCAGATCGTGCGGCTGGAATCGGATGCCGATCTGGTCAAGGTCGTCACCGTGCACAAGAGCAAGGGGCTGGAGTACCCGCTGGTCTGCCTGCCGTTTGGCGGCAGCTTCCGGCCTGTGGACGGCAAGGCAGCCTATCTTTCGCTGCCCGTGCAGATCGATGGCGCACCCGCGCGCGAGCTGGTGCTGGACTATGACGATGCACAGCTGGCGCAGGCCGACAAGGAACGTCTGCGCGAGGATCTGCGCCTGCTGTATGTGGCGCTGACCCGCCCGCGCCATGCGCTGTGGATGGGGCTGGCCCCCATGAAGCGCGGCAACAGCAAAAACTGTGCGAACGAACAGGGTGCGGCAGGCTATCTGCTGGCCGGAGATGTTTCGCAGGCCGCAGCCAGCTGGCGCGCCAGCATCCAGGCCCTGAGCGAGCGTTGCACGCAGATCGCCGTCGTGGATCTGCCGGCCGAACTGCCCGTGCCCACGCGCTATGTTGCCGCGCAGGCCTTGCCCGCCCTGGCCGCCGCGCCCGTGTACGAGGCGCAGTTCGACCGCCGCTGGGGCATTGGCAGCTTTTCGTCGCTGACCCGCGCCATGGCCGCACCCAGCCTGCCGGTCCTGCCGGTGGCCGCACAAAGTCCCGCCGAGGACGAGTGTGCGCTGCAGGCCCTGGAGGCGGGTGAAGCTGCGCTGGACCCGGGCGTCATCAACGAGGTCATGACCGCCCTGCCCAACTTGACCGGATTCGCCGCCGGTGCGCGCAGCGATGCTGCGGTGTGGCACCGCTTCATGCGCGGCCCGGTGGTGGGCAATTTCTTGCACGACCAGCTGGAATGGCTGGCCGCTGAGGACTTTGCGCTGCAGCCCGAGGATGATCCCGACAACAGTGAACCCCTGGCGGCCCGCCTGCTGCGCCGCTGCGAGCGCGCGGGCCGCAAGGAGCAGGCCGCCGATGTGCTGCAGTGGCTGCGCGCAGTGGTGCATCAGCCGTTGGCGCCGCTCGGCGTCTCGCTGGCGCAGCTGGGCGAAGGTGATGCGCTATTGCCCGAGATGGAGTTCTGGCTGCCGGCGCGGCGCCTGTCGGCACCGCGTATCGACGCGCTGTGCCGCCGGCACATCCTTGCCGGCCAGCCGCGCCCGGTGCTGCCCGAGCGCGAGCTGCACGGCATGCTGATGGGCTTTGCCGATCTGGTGTTTCACCATGGCGGTCGTTACTGGGTGCTGGACTACAAGACCAACCACCTGGGCCAGGACGGCGCGGCCTACGCCCCTCAGGCGCTGGAGCAGGCCATGCTCGAGCACCGCTATGACGTGCAGGCTGCGCTGTATCTGCTGGCTCTGCACCGCCTGCTGCAAAGTCGGCTGGGCGCGGCTTACGACCCCCGCGAACAACTGGGCGGCGCGCTCTACTTCTTCCTGCGCGGTCTTGATGGCGAGGCCGCCGGCATGCATGTGCTGAAGCCGCCGCTGGCGCTGCTGGACGGGCTTGAGGCGCTGCTTGGCGACTGCGAGAAAGAATCGAAGGAGGTGCAGCCATGAAGGGCCGCCGCAAAGCCGATCTGCAGACGCTGGACCTGTTTGCAGCTCCCGCGGATGGCGACACGATTGCACTAGGCACGACGGACTGGCTGGCCGCGCTGGAGCGACTGGCCGATGCGGGTCTGCTGCGCCGCCTGGACAGCGCCCTGGCGGCCTTTGTCGCCGCGCAGGACGCAGAGGCCGGGCCTGCGCTGCTGGTGGCCACCGCCGTGCTGGCGCAGATGGAGGGGCGCGGACACAGCTGCCTGCCCCTCCAGGCGCTGGCAGGCGATCCCAATCAGATTCTTGCCTGGCCCAAGGAGGCAGAGCGCCTGCAGCAATCGCTATGGGAGCAATTGCCCGGCCGGTTGGCTGACTGGCTGCAGGCCCTGCGTCGCAGCCCCGTGGTGCGTGTCGTGCAGCCGGGAACGGTAGCGGCAGACCGAGGTCAGCCGCTGGTGCTGTTGGACGGCGCTGCGCCCTTGCTGTATCTGCGCCGCTACTGGGACTATGAGCGCAGCGTGGCCGCCCATATGGCGCAGCGTACGGCGGCCGATGCTGTGGCGCTTGACGAGCCCAGGGTGCGCGACTGGCTGGGGCGGCTTTTCAGCTCGTCCGCAGCTGCCGCAAATGCGGTGGACTGGCAAAAGCTGGCTTGCGCGCTGGCGCTGCGGGGGCGCATGTCCGTCATCACCGGCGGGCCGGGCACGGGCAAGACCTATACCGCTGCCCGCCTGCTGGCGCTGCTGTTTGCCACGGCGCCGGATGCCGCGCAGCTGCGCGTCGCGCTGGCTGCGCCAACCGGCAAGGCGGCGGCGCGGCTCAAGCAGTCCATCGATAGCTCGCTGCTGGAGCTGAAGGAGGCCGTGGGCCGAGAGCTGGATCTGGAAGCGCTGGTCAAGCGCATGGGGGCGGCACGCACCCTGCATTCGCTGCTGGGGGCCAGGCCTGACACGCGGCGCTTTGCCCACCATGCAGGCAATCCGCTGGATGTGGATGTGCTCATTGTCGATGAGGCCTCCATGATCCACCTCGAGATGATGGCCGCGCTGCTGCAGGCCCTGCCGCCCACGGCGCGCCTGATTCTGCTGGGCGACAAGGATCAGCTCGCTTCGGTGGAGGCCGGTGCCGTGCTGGGCGATCTGTGCCGCGATGCGCAGCGGGGCAATTACGCGCCGGACACCGCGGCCTATGTCGAGCGCGTGACGGGCCAGTCTCTGCTTGCGCAGTACCTGGCGCCGGCCAGGGCCTTGCCGCTGGCCCAGCACACTGTCATGCTGCGCGAGAGCCGCCGCTTTGGCGGCCCTATCGGTCAGCTGGCACAGGCCGTGAATGCCGGCGATGCACCGGCTGCCATGGCGCTGCTGCGCACGCAAACCCAGGCTGGTCAGCATGCCGAACTCTGGGCACGTGAAGGCGGTGAGGTCGATGCCGTGGTGCGCAGCGCCGTGCAAGGCCGTGGCGGCATGGCCAGCTATGCCGCTTATGCCGAGGTGCTGGAAAGACATGGGCAGGGCAAGGGGCGCGGCTTTGCCACCGAGGCCGAGCACCGGCAATGGGTGAGGGAGGTGCTGGCCGCCTTCGACCGCTACCGCCTGCTGTGCGCCGTGCGCGATGGCAGCTGGGGAGTGGCGGGCCTGAACCGCGCGGTGGAGCAGGCCTTGCAGGCCATGGGCGTCATTCGCAAGGAGGGCGAGTGGTATATGGGCCGTCCGGTGATGGTCACACGCAACGATGCGCAGCTGGGCGTGTTCAATGGGGACATCGGCATGGTCCTGCCCAGCTTTGCCGACCCGGCGCGGCTGCGCGTGTACTTCATGCAGGGCGAACATCTGCACCATGTCAGCACGGCGCGCCTGGCCCATGTGGAGACCGCATTTGCCATGACGGTGCACAAGAGCCAGGGTTCGGAGTTCGAGCACACGGCTTTGGTGCTGGCCGCGCAGGGCGGCAACGTGCTCAGCCGCGAGCTGGTCTATACCGGCATCACGCGGGCGCGCAAGGCGTTCTCGCTGTGGGCGGAAGCTCCCGGCCTGCTGGCGTCGGCGATGGGCAGTCCCACGCAGCGCAGCAGCGGTTTGCTGGGATTCATGGAGAGTGCTCGGTAGCTTGTAGGTGAGATTCTGATTTGATGGCTGCTGCCGCAATCCAGGTAAGCGCTGGAGTGCTGATTCCGCTCAATCTATACAGGCTCCCCATCTGGCCTTGCTCGAAGTGATGGGTCTGTGGCACTGGCGCAGTCCAGGCGCGAGACGGCCAGCAAGTGCCGCCCCGCAGCCAAGGTCGTCGTCCCCCTTTGGGGAAAGACGCGAAGCGGCTCAGGGGAGATCAGTGCTCGTAAACCGCTTCCCAGTTGGCAAATCCCTTGACCTCGATGGGATTGCCGCAGGGGTCGGTGAAGAACATGGTCCACTGCTCACCGGGCTCGCCTTCGAAGCGCACCTGAGGCTCCAGAATGAAGGCCGTTCCAGCGGCTTTGAGGCGTTCGGCCAGGGCCAGCCAGTCGGGCTTGAGCAGGATCACGCCCAGGTGGGGCATGGGCACCATGTGGTTGCCGACCTTGCCGGTATTGCTCACGGCAAAGGGTTGGCCCAGGTGCAGGGAGATCTGGTGGCCGAAGAAGTCGAAATCGACCCAGGTGTCGGTACTGCGGCCTTCGCGGCAGCCGAGGACGCCGCCGTAGAAACGGCGGGCCTGGTCGAGATCGGTGACGTGGTAGGCAAGATGAAAAGCGCTTTGCATGATGGGGCCGAGCGTAGCATCACCGGGCCCGTACCCGGCACGCTTCAGCGCGCAGCCTTGGCCTGCATGCGTGCCATCAGCTCCTCGGTGTTGCTCTTGCGGTCGGCGTTGACCTTTTGCACCGTGGGGCGTTCGCTCATGCGGGCCAGATAGTCGCGCACCGGCAGTTCGGCCAGCAAATCGCTGCCGCCCACGATCTTGCAGGCGCTGCTGACCAGCGGCAGATGCACGATGGCGCTGCAGTCGGCCAGCGTGAAGCTGTCGCCCGCGATGAACGGGGTATCGAAGCGGGCCAGCTTGGCAAAGGCTGCGATGTTCTTTTTCAACTGCTCCAGCGTCTTGTCGCGTGTGCCGTCACTGATCTTGCCGCCGAAGAAGGCCTGGGGATAGAGGTTGCGCGCCACCAGCTCCAGGTGCAGATTCAGATAGACGCAGAGTTCGCGGACCTTGGTTGCGGCAAAGGGGTCTGCGGGCAGCAGCGGCACCTTGCTGGACAGTGTTTCCACATATTCGATGATGGCGTCGGACTCGCTGATGGCGCCATGCTGGGTGCGCAGATACGGCACCTTGCCCAGCGGAGATTCCTCGGGGTTGGTGCTGCCAAGCCAGGCCAGTTCCTCGGCGAAGGGAATCTGCTTTTCCATCAAGGCCAGCTTGACCTTGTTGTAGTAGTTGCTGGCTGAAAATCCGCACAAAGTCAGCATGCTTGTCTCCTGATCGGTGGTTGTGAATAGGTATACGTGGCCAGTTATCGTAGAGGCAAGTGGCGCAAGCCCTGCGTCGCCAACCGGATAGCGGGCCGGCTTCTACAATCGCTCCATGCATTGGCGCGCGCTCCCTCCTCGGCACAAACCGGCAGCCCTTCTGGCTCGCTGGGTGCTGGGTGCGTGGTTCTGCGTGCTGCTGGTCAGCATGCTCACGCCCTGGGCGCGCGCCACGCCGCCTGCCGGCTGGGAGCCTGTGTGCACGGCCAGCGGCAGCACACACTGGGTGCCCAGCCCTGCCAGCGACGATGCCGCCACCCCGCATGGACTGGATTGCGCGCTGTGCCTGCCGCTGCTGGCGCCGCCGCCAGCGCAGCAGGCAGATCCTGGCAGTCACCGCGCCGTTGTCGATGCCCGGCCCTGGGCCGATGTCGCTCACAGAGCTTTTGTCTCCACCCTGCCGCCCGTACGTGCGCCGCCCTTTGAAACCCTGAAAAACATAGCTGAGGGCGCTTGATGGTCAAGCGTCTCAGATCGATTTGAGATTGACACGACTTATGCAAATCGGGCTTAAGCAAGGGCTTGGTTTCAAGGGGACCATCTTGATGCACCCTTGTTTGCGTAAGTCCAGACTGAATTTGAATGGAGATGGTTTCATGAATACGCGTCGTTTTACCGTGATGGCCCTGGGTTCGCTGGTCGCTTCGCTGCTGGTTTCGGGGGCCGCCTGGGCCCATGCCGATGCGGCCCATGTCAAGGTCGAGAACGCCTGGGCCCGCGCCAGCGTGGCGGGTCAGCAGGCTTCGGGGGCCTTTATGCGCCTGACGGCCCAGGAGCCGCTCAAGCTCGTCGGTGTGGAAACCACGGCCGCCGCCGTGGCCGAGGTGCACGAGATGAAGATGGAGGGCGACGTGATGCGCATGCGCGCCATCGAGGCCCTGGATCTGCCCCAGGGCGTGGCCGTGGATCTCAAGCCCGGCGGCTATCACCTGATGCTGCAGCAGCTCAAGGCCCCGCTGGTCAAGGACAGCCAGGTGCCCGTGACCCTGGTGTTCAAGGATGCCAAGGGCGCAGTGTCGCGCCTGAGCCTGCAGCTGCCGGTGCGCGTGGCTGCCCCTGCGGCGGCTGGTGCCGGGCACCAGCACATGGGTCATGGTGGTCATCAGCATTGATGACTTGAGCCAGGCGCGCGACCTGCTCCCTTGTTTGCAGCAAACATCGCAAGTGCAGTAAGCTAGTTCCGTGTCCGGTCCCGTCCGGATGCGGATTCTGGTATCCATCCCTGCAGTGGAGAGCACTATGAGCGGCGACGCATCGGCATTTGGTTTCGGCAAGTTCATTCCCGGCTTTGATTTTCTGCAGGGGCTGGCGCAAAGCGCTGGCGCTGCAGCCAATCCCATGGGCCGCGTGCCGCAATGGGTGGCTCCCACCGTAAGCGTGGAAGAGGTTGACAAGCGCATCGCCGAGCTGAAAGCCGTGCAGTTCTGGCTGGAACAAAACAGCCGCGCCCTGACTGCCACCATCCAGGCGCTGGAAGTGCAGCGCATGACGCTGTCCACGCTCAAGGACATGAATGTCAGCATGAGTGAGCTGGCCAAGTCCTTTCCTTTCCCCGGTGCAGCGCCGGCAGAGCCCGCTGCGACCGGCAATACCGGCTGGCCCATGGGGGCCGCCACGGCCGCGCCAGCCGCCGAGCCTGCGGCAGAGCCGGAGCCTGAAGCAGAGCCCGCAGCGGCCGAGGCCGACAGCCGGACCCAGGCGGGCCCCTCTTCTCAGGCCGCCCTGAGCCAGGCCATGCAATGGTGGGGAGCGCTGACCCAGCAGTTTCAGCAGATCGCGGCCAAGGCCATGGCCGAGCCCGTGCCGCCCGAGACGCTGGCGGCCGCCCAGCGCGCCACCGAGATGGCCAGCGGTTTTGCCAAGTCCACCATGGAAAAGGTGATGGCGCAGGCTGGCGGCTTTGGCACTGCAGCTGCGGCGAAAACTGCGGAAAAGAATGCGGCAAAGAGCGCCGCGACAGCTGAACCCAAGCCTGCACGCAAGGCTGCGGCCAAGACCGGTCAACCCAAAACGGCAGCGAGCAAGACCGCAGCCGCTAAAAAAACTGCTGCCAAGCAGCCTGCCGCCAAAAAGACTACAGCCAAAACCTCTGCTACCTCGCGCAAGCCCTGAGCAATCCCTTCCCGCTAAGGTGGAAAATCGTGGTTGCAAGGCATCCACGCTCCAGCAAGAACAGGAGGGCTTATGTCACTGTTTCCCGTCGCTCATGCCAGCCATGAAGACTGGCGCGCTGCGACTGAGCAAGTCGTGCTGCAGCTGCGTGGGCAGTTGCTGCGCCAGTCACTGCAGCCGCATCGGCTGGGTCTGGTCTATATCGCGCAGGGGCTGGTGCCTCATGCGCAGCCCTTGCTGGCGCTGTTGGCGCGCGAGTTGCCCCAGGTTACCGACTGGGTGGGCAGCTCCGGTCACGCCGTACTGGCCATGGAGCATGAGTATTCCGAAAGCTCCTCGCTGGCGGTCATGCTGCTGGACCTGCCCGCAGCCCATTACCGCGTCTATTCCGGCGTGGCACCGCTGGCGCAAAGTGGCGCCGAAGCCGGATTCGAGGCGCATTCGGCCCTGGTGCACTCCAGCATCGATCAGCCTGATCTCGCTGAGCTGCTGCTGGAGCTTTCCGAGCGCATCAGCTCTGGAAATCTGTTCGGGGCGCTCAGCAGCGAGCAGGGCGTGCAGTTTGCCTGCCGCACCGAAGATCTGCCCCGCTTGCGTGCCCAGGCCAGCGTCGGCATCTTTCATGCCGGCTTTTCCGGCGTGGCCTTCGATGCTGACGTAGCCTGTATTTCAAGACTGGCCCAGGGCTGCGCGCCTTTGGGCGCGGGGCTCGAAATTACCGAGGCCAGAGGCCCGGTGGTGCTGGAGCTCGAAGGCGAGCCCGCCTTGCCCCGACTGCTGCAGATGCTGGATGTGGAAGCCAGCCCCAGCGCCGGAGGCGGCTGGCAGGCTGCGTTGTCGCAGCTGCGCAAGACCCAGGCCGCGATTGCCCCGCTGGGCCGGGGTCTGGAGCGCGGGGCGCTCACCGACGAGGCCCAGGTGCTGCATATTGTGGGGCTGGATCCGGTGCGCCAGGGCGTTGCGCTGTCGTCGCCCGTGGAGGCCGAGCATACGGTGATCTTCTGCCAGCGCCAGAGCAGCGCGGCCCGTCATGAGCTGATGCAGATGGGCGCGGCCCTCAAAGACGCGCTGCAGCCCGACTTTGCCGATGCCGGCCCCGAGACCATGGCCGAGGCGGCCCAGCCCCAGCATATACGCGGTGCCATCTATGTGAGCAGCAAGGGACGGGGCAGCGAGCTTTTTGGCGGCGCCGATGCCGAGCTCAAGCTGCTGCGCCATGCGCTGGGGCCGGTGCCTCTGATCGGCCTGGTGGCCGAGGCACAGCTGATGGATGCGCATGTGCATCAGCTGGCCGGCGTGCTGACGGTGTTCACCGGCAAATAGCCTGAGATTTGATAGCTGCTAGCGCTTGATTCAAATAGGTTTTAGGAGATATTTGTTCTGAGATTACGGTTTTAATTGCGCAAGCTGCTATCAAAAAAGAAAAGCTGTGCCAAAAACCGGCACGGCCTGAAACCAGTGACAGCAAGCAAGCGCCGCCGCGCAGCGACGCTGTCGTCCCCCTCCCGTAGCGCGCAGCGCGTAGAGAGAGGGGGAAGGCGCTGGGCCGCCTAGGCAAAGCGACTCAGGGGGTGGCGTAAATTTCCACGCCCAGATTCAGCATCAGGCGGTTCGCCCAGCCGAACAGTGCGGCCGAGTGCAGCATGTCCAGAATTTCCAGATCGGTCAGACCTGCATCGCGCAGCGGTTGCAGATCCTGCGGGCCAAAGCTGCCCGGCGCACGCGTCAGTGTCAGCGAAGCCTGGATGATGGCGCGCTCGCGGGCATTGGTGCCGGCGGTCTCGGGCTCGTCAAACAGCTGGGCCATCACATCGTTGCGCTTGGCCAGCTGCTCGAAGCGCTGAGCGTGCACCGATGCGCAGTACACGCAGCCGTTGGAGCGCGAGACGGCAGTGGCCGCCACTTCGCGCTCGGCGCGGGAAAGGCCGCCGGGTGCATACATGATGGCGTTGAAGGCCTGGGAGCGCTCCAGCAGCACCTGGGGCTGACGCGCCAGCAGCAGATAGAAGTCCATGCTCTTGGCCTTGGGGTGGCTGACTTCCAGCACCTGCTGCTGCTCGGGCGTTGCGGTGTCGGGGTCCAGCACCTGCAGCCAGGCCTTCCAGTCCAGCGTCTCGCTGGTAAAGCCGTTGCGGCGCAGCGGCTCGCCGGGCGGCGGCAGATTGGCGGGGTGGACAAAGGGCGCGGCATCGGCAGGCTGGGGGGCCGGCGCTTCGGTCGCGCCGCCCAGCTCTCCCATGGCCTTCACACCCGCCAGCAGGCGGGCCTGATACGAGACAAAGCCGATCAGCTGGGCCAGCAGCACGGTGTCGTTGAGCGACAGGCCGGCGGCCGGAATGGCCAGCAGCGCGGCCTGATCGCTCTGGGCCGGGTTCAGGGCCAGCGTGCGCACAAAGTGCAGCATGGCGTCCAGGCGCGCATTGCCGGTCTGGGCACCGGGCTGATCGAGGATGGAGCGAAGCTCGGGCGTGATAGCGTCGCCCAGGGTCTCGGCGCGCGCACGGTATTCGGCTTCCAGCATGCTCACGCCGCTGACGCGGGCCTGCTCGGCAGCCAGCACCAGGCGCTCGGCCTGGGTCAGATCGCTGTCCAGCTGATTGCCCAGCAGCAGGTCTTCGCAGGCCTGGGTGGCCAGAGCGACTTTTTCGCGCTCGTGGCGAGTGGTGAATGTGGGGCTGCCCTGTTCGAGGCCGGCCAGTCGGTCTATGGTGTCTGTCATGCGAAGTCTCTTGATTTAGGGTTGCAGCTGCCGGATGCGCGCAGCGCTGTCGGCTGCGGTCCATTCCGTGCCATCCAGTTCGGGCTCGGCATAGGCCTTGAGCTTGTCGAAGTGCTGCTCGATATCGTCCAGATAGAACAGCGAGGCCAGGCCCTGGGCCAGCTTGCGCGCCCCGTCGCTGATGGCGGGAATATCGCCCGACACCGTGCCGTGCGAGAGCGCAGCGGGGTAGCAGAAGCAGTGAATCCGGTCGAGACCGGGAAGGTCGCCCTGGAACTCGAACAGCGGGCCCAGATCTGGCGATGCCGACAGCTCGGCATCCTCATCGCCGGTCTCGGGCGTGAAGCGGCTGTTCCACAGCTTTACATGGGCAGCGATGTCCGCAAATTCGGGACGCAGGCTCCAGTCGATGGCAAAGCCTGTGGAGACGATGAGAAAGTCCAGCACGAACACGCCGGCCGAGGTCTGCACTTGCAGCTTGTTGCCTGCTTTTTCCACGCTCTGCACCGCGCAGCCCAGGTTGAAGAAGGCGTTGTCATGGCGCGAGACACGCAGCGTGCTGCCGTGCGGCGGCGGCACTTGCTGGGCGTTGATGTAGTGGCGGATGCGCCATTTCCATGCATCGGGCAGCAGATACTGACCGTGGGTCAGACCGGGCACGCCCGAGCCCTTGGACTTGTTGATCAGCGGCAGCTGCTGGCGGCGGATCAGCATGTCCACGCTGGCCGCGCCGTTTTCGAGAGCCGTCGCGGCGCTGTCCATGGCCGAAGCCCCGGCACCGACCACGCCCACATGCTTGCCCGCCAGCGTGGCGTAGTCCATGGCGTCGGAGGAATGGGCCCAGAACTTCCTGTCCACGCCCCGCATGAAGGCGGGAACCGTGGCGCCGCCCAGGCCGTCGCGGCCTGTGGCCAGCACCAGGCGGCGGGTTTGCCAGGTGGCGGTCACGCCATTGGCCCTGACATCGACTTCCACCACGCCATCGGCCTGCGGGCGCACGGCAATGACTTCATGGCCGTTGCGCACATCGGCGTTGGTCACGCGGCGGTACCAGCGCAGATAGTCCATCCACTGCAGGCGCGGGATCTTGTCCAGCGCCGTCCAGGCATCCAGACCGAACTGGGCGATGAACCAGGCGCGAAAGGACAGAGCTGCAACCCCCATGGCAGGGCCGGTCAGCTCCTTGGGCGAGCGCAGGGTTTCCATGCGCGCCGTGGTGGCCCATGGGCCTTCGAAGTCTGGCGCGGACTTGTCCAGCAGCACAGGCTTGATGCCGACCTGCTGCAGCGCCATGTTGAGCGCGAGACCGGCCTGGCCGGCGCCGATGACGAGCACGTCATGCACCGGCAGTCCCTTGCGCGTGGAGGGAGGAATCCAGGCCTTGGCAGGCCAGCCCAGAGTGACGAAGTCGTCACGCAGGCGCTCTTCCAGCACTGCAAGCCCCGTGGCGGCGCCTGCCGTAGAAGTTGAATAAGACATAGCTAAAACCCAAAAGCGCCTGAGGCTTGAGCCGCAGACGCATCAAACAAACACCGATAACTTAACACTGCTTGAACCGAAGCAGGACCAAGTGAGAGACACCGAGGAAGGGCCGCCCCGCACCGAGGGTGTCGTTCCTCTCCCTTGGCGCGCAGCGCGTAGAGGGAGGGGGGAGCGGCAGGGCCGCTCAGGGGGTGTTAGTCAATACTTATCTTGGCATCCTTGACCACCTTGGCCCATTTGATGCGATCTTCATGCACGGTCTTCTTGAACTGCTCGGGTGTCTCTTCGCGGATGGTGTTGCCCTGGGAGACAAAGCGCTCGCGCACCTCGGGCTGCTTGAGCACGTCGTTGACGGCCAGGTTGAGCTTTTTGACGATGACCGGGTCCGTGCCCTTGGGCGCGAAGATGCCGAACCAGATGGAGCTGTTGAAGCCCTTGGTGCCCGGCAGGCCGCTGGCGGCAATGGTGGGTACTTCCTTGACGGCTTCCACGGGCTTGGCCGTGGTCACGCCCAGCAGGCGCACCTTGCCGGCCTTGTAGTGGCTCAGAACGGTCTGCACCTGGTTCATGATGCAGCAGGTCTCGCCGCGCAGCACCGAGGTGATGGCTTCGGGGCCGCCCTTGTAGGGCACATGCACCATGTCCAGGCCCAGACGCGAGTTGAACTCGGCGAATGCCATATGGGTGCCTGCGCCATTGCCGGTGGAGGCGTAGTTGTACTTGCCGGGATGGGCCTTGACCTCGTCGACGAACTCCTTGAGGTTCTTGACGTTGATCACATTGGGATTGATGGTCAGCACATTGGCCACGTCCACCAGCGGTGCGACGGGCACAAAGTCGGCCTCCACGTCGAACGGCAGCTTCTTGTACAGCGCGGCATTGCTACCGTGGGTGGCGGCGGTGCCGAAGTAGATGGTGTAGCCATCGGGCTTGGCGCGGGCCACGAACTCGCTGCCGATATTGCCGGCGGCGCCGCTCTTGTAGTCAATGATGACGGGCTGGCCCAGAATCTTGCCCAGCGGCTCCTGCGCCACGCGGCCGATCACGTCCACACCCGAGCCTGCGTTGAAGCCCATGATCATGGTGATGGGCTGATGCGGATAGCTGGCAGCGCCGGGGTCGGCCGCCTGGCTGGCCAGGGGAAGCAGGGCGGCGGCCGCCGTTGTGGCAACAAGACCGGAGATGAAACGGGGCAGCAAACGCATGATGGGACTTGTCCAGAGGAACCTTGAATGCTGTGAATTGTGTCCGTAATTTAATGATTTGCTTCTATATGCTTATGCAGCATTAAGCTTGTGGGGTTAATGCAAAAAAAGCCCAGATCTCTTGCGAGATATGGGCTGAAATCCGCTGGAAAGTGATGACTCGGAGGGCCAGCGGAGGGAGCGATCAGGGCTTAAAGCTTCAACAGGCTTTTAGCGGCGATAGGGGTTGTGGGGGTTGCGGTCATGGCGGTTGGGCACGCCGTCGCCATCCCTGTCCCAGCGGCTGGCGCGGTAGTCCCAGCGGTTGCCGTGCTGCACCCAGGTGGGCTGGCGGTACACATAGCCGGGGCGGTTCTGCACCCAGTGGCCGGCGCGCCAGACATGGCGGTGGCCGCGCGGCTCCCAGTAACCAGGAGCCCAGACATAGCCACGGCGCGGAGCGGGCACGGCTTCATAGCGGACCGGGGGCGGTGCGTTGAACTGCACGTTCACATAGGCACCCTGGCTGGCACCCGCCCAGTAAGCGCTTTGGGCCTGTGCACTACCGGCAAAGCCCAGCAAGGCGAGTGCGCCTGCGGCAGCGACGGTGTGGATGGTGTTGCGGATTGTCAGCATATACGCCTCCTTCATGGGTAGCGGGCTGTCTGTGGGTCCAGGCATCCCTTGGGCTCCATGTTGGAAGGCCAGCGTCAACCGCGGGTTGCCGCTGTGCGAAGTCTTGCAATCTTGTGTGTCTGTTTGGTGAAGAATGTATAAAACAGGCGGCTGATGCAGATACAGCAAGCGCATTTAGCTACATATTTGGGAGTGAAGGTCTACCGGCGCAAGGCCGCAAAGGCGGGCAGCTCCCATTTGCGCATGCCCAGCACCAGGGTGTAGCCCTCGATCTTGTTGGGGCCCAGGCGCTGATCCTGCAGATGCTGCTGTGAAAAGTCCTGACCGATGCGCTGAATGCGCTCCACGAAGCTGGGCGCCAGGCTGGGGGCGATGGAGCCATGCACCAGCAGCATGGTCTCGTCCTCGCCGGCAAAAGTGCCGCCAAAATAGTCCAGCACGGCGTTCTCACGGAAGAAGTCCATCACCGGGCCGTTGGTCTGCCAGCGGAAGGTCTTGGCCAGGCGCAGCTTGTAGCGGTTGCCAGGACGCAGCTCGATGATGCCGATGCGGTCCAGCTGCGCCAGATAGCCTATGCCCTCGGGCTCGCTGATGCGGTAGGTGGCGACGATCTGCTCCAGCGTCCACTGGCTGAGCACGCAGATGGCCGTGAGCAGCAGCTTGCGGTCGGCAACCACGGCAATCTCTTGCTCGCGTGTGATCTGCTGCAGCAGCGGCCGGCTGTCGGCCACATTGCGCGCCAGATCGGCAAAGTCCAGGTGCAGGGCGCGGCAGATCTCGTCGATGCGCGACAGCGGCATGTCGCCCTTGGCCAGCATGCGCTTGACGCTGGATTCGGCCATGCCTATGGCCTGGGCCAGGTCGGCATAGGTCATCTGCGCGGCCTTGAGTTCTTTCTTGATGGCGGTGACGAGATCGGCAG
This sequence comes from Comamonas sp. 7D-2, assembly GCF_022749555.1. Classification (NCBI taxonomy): domain Bacteria; kingdom Pseudomonadati; phylum Pseudomonadota; class Betaproteobacteria; order Burkholderiales; family Comamonadaceae; genus Comamonas; species Comamonas sp. 7D-2. The sequence goes on from NZ_CP094238.1 coordinate 417,450, forward strand.
TCGTGCTCATGGTATCGATTGGTAGTACTGGCAGTGCAGCGATATGGCGCAAGTTTAGAAGATTGATGCCGCTGCTTCGGCGGATTTCCATACTGCGCGGCATTCACACAAGGAAGCGCCATGCAACTGCATACCTCATCGATCACGACTGTGGAAATGACGAACCCCGAGACCTCGGGCACGCTGGAGCAGCGCTTTGCCTTGTTCGGGAGCATGGCCTTGCTGTTCACGCTGGCGCTGCTGATGCCTGGCATGGCTCAGCCCGAGCACTACCACGCCTTTGCCGACCGGCGCGGCTGGCTGGGCTTGCCGCATGCGGCCGATGTGTTGAGCAATCTGGGGTTTGTGCTGGCGGGACTGGCGGGCTGGGTCGCACTGGCCCGTGCCGACTACCAGAAGCTCAACGGCACGGCGCGTGCCCTGTGCGCCCTGTTCTTCACGGGCCTGCTGTGCTCGGGGGCAGGGTCTGCGTACTATCACTGGGCACCGCAGGATTCGAGCCTGGTCTGGGATCGGCTGGGCATGGGCCTGGCTTTCGCCGGCTTGCTGGGCCTGGCGGTACAGACGCGCATTGACGACATCAGCGCCCGCATCACTGCCGGAGTATTGCTGGTGGCCGCACCTGCCAGCGTGGCGGTCTGGGTGCAGACCAGCAATGTGCTGCCCTGGGTGCTGGTGCAAGGCGGCGGCATGCTGATTCTCCTGTGGCTGGCCTTTGTGGCGCCGCGTCGTCACGCGCTGCCCGTGGAGCTGGGCTGGGTGATCGGTCTGTACCTCGTTGCCAAGCTGCTGGAGCTGTCGGACGGCGATGTGTTCGATGTGACCACGCAGGCAGTCTCCGGCCACAGCCTCAAGCACTGGATGGCCGCGGCCGCCGCGTGGCCTGTGCTGCGTGCCTTGAAGCAGTGGCGTGAGTCGTAATATTCATAGCGGCGGGCGCATGTTCATCAAGCATCAGCGGCATAAAACCTACAAAAAGATCCGGGCAAGTTGGCACAATGCCTGCAGCGCCACAGGGAGAGATCCATGAATTCCACGCCGACCGTGCATACGGCCGCCGCTGCACCGCAGCATGCCCACCCCAACCAGTTCGCCCTGCTGGGCCAGCGCCGCTTTGCGCCGTTTTTCTGGACGCAGTTTGCCGGTGCGGGCAATGACAATCTCTTCAAGTTCGCCTTCACGGTGATGGTCACTTATCAGCTCAGCGTCTCCTGGCTGCCGCCTTCCATGGCCGGCCTGGTGATCGGTGCGCTGTTCACCCTGCCTTATCTGCTGTTTTCGGCCACTTCGGGTCAGCTGACCGACAAGTGGGACAAGACCCGCATGTTCCGTCTGGTCAAGAACCTCGAGATCGCCATCATGCTGATTGCGGCCTGGGGCTTTGTGCAGGCCAATGTGCCGGTGCTGCTGCTGTGCGTGTTCCTCATGGGGCTGCACTCCACGCTGTTCGGCCCCGTCAAGTTCGCCTATCTGCCCCAGGTGCTCAACGACCGCGAACTCACGGGCGGCAACGGCATGGTGGAGATGGGCACTTTTGTCGCCATTCTGCTCGGTCAGGTCGCTGGCGGTCTCTTGATTGCTGTGCCCGAGGTCGGTCATATGCAGGTCGCCATGGCCTGCGTGGCCGTCGCGGTCGTGGGCCGCATCTGCGCGCAGTTCATCCCTCATGCGCCCGCGACCGATCCGGGCCTGGTCATCAACTGGAACCCGTTCACCGAAACCTGGCGCAACCTCCAGCTGGCACGCCAGCAGCCCGTGGTGTTCCGCTCGCTGCTGGGCATCAGCTGGATGTGGTTCTTCGGCGCGGTGTTTCTCTCGCAGTTTCCCAGTTTTGCCAAGGAGGTGCTGCATGGCGACGAGCATGTGGCATCGCTGCTGCTGGTGATCTTCTCGGTGGGCATAGGCATTGGCTCGCTGCTGTGCGAAGTGTTCAGCCGCCGCCAGGTGGAGATCGGCCTGGTGCCGCTGGGCGCGATAGGCATGAGCGTGTTTGCGATTGATCTGTTCTTTGCCACGCGCGCGCTGCCGCCGTCCGAGCTGATGGGTGTGAGCGCCTTTTTTGGCGAGGCCAAACACTGGCGCGTGATGCTGGATCTGGGCCTGCTGGCGCTGTCGGCGGGCATCTACAGCGTGCCCATGTATGCGCTGATCCAGATGCGCAGCCAGCCCACGCACCGCGCGCGCATCATCGCGGCCAACAATATCCTCAACGCGCTGTTCATGATCGCCTCGGCCGTGCTGGCCGGTGCCTTGCTGGCCGCAGGTTGCAGCATTCCCCAGGTGTTTCTGATCACCGGCATTGCCAACGCCATCGTGGCGCTCTATGTGTTCCTGCTGGTGCCCGAATATCTGCTGCGCTTTGTGGCCTGGGTCATCACCCACTTTGTCTACCGCTTCAAGGTGCGTGGCGACGAGCATATTCCGCGCGATGGCGCGGCCGTGCTGGTCTGCAACCATGTGAGCTTTGTCGACGCCATCTTGCTCATGGCGGCCAGCCCGCGCCCCATTCACTTCGTGATGGATCACCGCATCTTCCAGACGCCGGTGCTGGGCTGGCTGTTCAAGCTGGCCAAGGCGATCCCGATCGCGCCGCACAAGGAGGACCCTGCAACCTATGAAGCCGCGTTCGCGCGGGCCGCGGAGGTGCTGCGCGAGGGCGACCTGCTGGCCATCTTCCCCGAGGGCGGCATCACCTCTGACGGCCAGCTGCAGCCGTTCAAGGGCGGCATCATGAAGATTCTCGACCACGCGCGAGACGACGGCCTGCAGGTTCCCGTCATTCCCATGGCGCTGACCAATCTCTGGGGCTCCTACTTCAGCCGCATCGAGTCGCGCGGCGGCAGAAATGTGGCCATGGTCAAGCCGCTGCGCCGCGGCCTGTTCAATCGTGTGGGGCTGGAAGTGGGCGAGCCCGTGGCGGCTGCCTCTGTCACGCCGGCCCTGCTGCAGCAGAACGTGGCGGATTTGCTCCGGCGTTGAGGCTGGATGATCAGGGCAGGAGCCGGATATCACCCATGTAGGCCAGTCCTTCGCCATGGGTGTTGTCCGAGTCCGCCGAGACGGTGACGCCGATGATGGTGGGCATGGCCTGGGACTCGTCGCCAAACGCGTGCAGATAGTCGGACGTCAGATTGCGCTGTTCCGTCACCCACTGGCCTTTGTGCGTGCTGCCGCTTTGCAGCACGATATAGCGCATGCGATGCGTGAACGCATTGTGCAGAATCGAGCCCACGGGCTGCTTGTTGTCCCAGACATAGCACAGCGTCTCGGCCGGAATATCCTCTCCGGTGCTGATTCTGCCCAGGCGCAGCTTGGCCCGTTCACCAAAGCTCAGCTGCGATTTGTCAAAGTCGAAGGACATGCAGAGCTTGAGCGCAGCATCGTCGCCGGCTCTGGTTTTGATGTCGGCCTTGTCGATCAGCTGATCCACGCGCCAGTGCCACTGCAGTTGCAGATCGGGCGAAGCAGTCAGGTGCAGCGTGTGAACCATATTGCCGTAGGCGTCCTGTGTGCTCACGCGCAACACATGCCCGCCATCCTGGTCCACCACATTGAATGCCGTCGGGTTCTTGTTGGGCAGGGTGGCAAAGTGCCAGGGCCCTCCCAGAGGGCCCTGCGGCATCTGCGAAAAAGCGGGAATGCTGCTGCCCTGCGCCAGTGCAGAGAGAGCTAGCGTGGACATGGCCGTGGCGAGCGCTGCAGCAAGCCGGCTTTGCCGGCGTGAAGGTTTGTGCAGGGCGAAGGTCCGAGAGTGAAGCCGCATGGATTGCCTGATGATTTTTGAAAGTTGTGGGCGCGGGAGTGGGGCAAGATGTGCAAGCTGCAACTGGTTTGAGCGCTGGCAGCAGGCGGGGAGTATCACTTTGCGATACTGTGAGACCTGCCGCTTGCTGATTTTGACAAAACACAGGGCCGAAGTTTCGGGCGCATGGATGATTCGTTCGTCGCCGCATGCAAATCGCGGCCCATTTCAATAACCACTGGGAGCCATTTGTGATCAACGTCCTGACCTTTATCCGTCCTCTTCGCAACAGCCTGTGCGCCCTGGGCGCGGCCTTTGCATTGCTGGGCGGCAGTGCGGTCCACGCCCAGAGCGAAGCCTCTCTGGTGTTGTCGGCCCTGCCTGTGGCATCGGTGGTTGCAGCGGCATCGGGTGGCGCTTCGGAGGAAGTCGTGGCAATACCCCTGTTTCTGTCGGCGGCAGGTGCATCCGTGATCGTTGAGGCCGTGGAAAGCAGTGCCACAGGCGTGACCTATGTGCTCAAGAATGTGGCCGACGGCACTTCGGCCGTGGTCAAGGTCTCTGGCCAGGCTGCAGGAGCCCTGTCGGTCGGCGTGGGCACGGTGGTGCAGACCAGCGCCACGGCGGCCGGCGTGATTCTGTCCACGGCAGGCAAGGTGCTGGCCTTCATCCCCAACGAAATCGGCAAGGCGCTGATGCACAACGAGCGTCTGTAATTCAAGAAACTGGAGGCTCGCATGATCAAGGAAGCGACAAGCGTGGTACAAGCCATGGCGCCCGCTCGACGCGCCGGCATGCCCATCCCCGGCCCTGTGGCGCTGGCGCTGGGCGCTGCGTTGATTGCCTGGGCAGGCTCGGCAGAGGCTGGCCGCAGCTGTGAAGACCGTCCGCTGACCGCCGATGTGATGGCCAAGGGGCTGAATCTGGCCGCGCGCACCGCCAAGGCGCTGGATGCCGAGTTTCAGAAGAACGGTACCCAGGTCGTGCTGCTGGCTCGGCAAGGGCAGGACTTGAGCAAATACGATCTCAAGTACTCGCACTATGGCTGGGCCTACAGAACGCCCGCCGGCCCCTGGCGCGTGGCCCACAAGCTCAACGAGTGCGGCACTGCCTCCGGCCATATCTATCGCCAGGGCCTGGGCGAGTTCTTTCTTGACGATATGTGGCGCTATGAAGCCGCCATCCAGATCCCGACACCAGCGGTGCAGCAGGCCCTGCTCAAGTTCTTGAGCGCTCCCACGGTGCTGCGCCTGCAAAACGAGCCCTACAGCATGGTCAGCTATGTCTGGAGCAGCAAATACCAGCAGTCGAACCAATGGGCGACCGAGACGCTGGCAGCCGCCATGGAGCCGGCGGCGATTCAGAACCGCGCACAGGCTCAGGCCTGGTTGCAGTCCAAGGGCTATGAGCCCAGCGCGCTCATCATCCGGGCGTTCTCGCGACTGGGCGGGCGCATGACGGCTGCCAATATCGCGTTTGACGATCATCCGAATGAAAAGCGCTTTGCCAGCCGCATCGAGACGGTGACGGTGGACTCCGTGACCCAGTGGTTGCAGCGCACGCAACTGGCATCGGCCGTGCGTACCGTGCAGTGAGTTTGAGCCTTTTTGGCTTCAAGGCCTTGCTGAGTATGCGCATGGCGCTACGTTTTTGGAGTAATTGAAAATGAGCAAGTCTCTGCGTTTGCCCGAGAAATGGTTTCGCCGCGGCCTCTGGCTGGTGGCGCTGGTGTTTGCCTTCTTCCTGATCGGTCTGGGTGGGCTGGTGGTGGGCAATCTGCCGCAGCCTGATCGCTCGCTGGAGGTGGAGTCCTTTATTCCGCAGGCCGATGCACAACGTGTGCGGGCCGAAATCGACAAGGCCCAGAAGACGGCCGGCGTGACCCAGAAGGCACTGGACAGGGCTCAGCTCAAGTTCGACGCCGAGCGTGCGCGCTACCAGTCGGCGCGCGACACCTTTGACAACTGGGTGGCGACCCGCCGTGCGACAGAGCGCCCCGAGCAGGACGCCGAGTTGGTCGCACGCAGCAAGGCGCTGGACGAGCTCAAGCAGGCTGAGGACAAGGCCCGCCAGGAGCGCGAGAAAGAGGCCCAGACCCATCTGGAGGCCAATCAGGCAGTCTCCAACGCCGAGGCGGAGATGAGCAATCTGCGCGAGCAGGCCTATCCTCAGTACGAAGCCGCCATGCGAGCCAGCGAGCTGCGCGTGTTTCTGTTCCGCCTGGCCATCACCTTGCCCCTGCTGGGCGTGGCGGGCTGGCTGTTCGCCAAGAAGCGCAAGAGCACCTGGTGGCCATTTGTTTGGGGCTTTATCTTTTTTGCGCTGTTCGCCTTCTTTGTCGAGCTGGTGCCTTATCTGCCCGACTACGGCGGCTATGTGCGCTATATCGTAGGCATTTTGGTGACGGTATTGCTGGGGCGCTATGCCATTCTGGCGCTCAACCGCTATCTGGAAAAACAGAAGCTGCAGGAGTCCTTGCCCGAAGAGCAGCGCCGTGAGGAGCTGAGCTATGACGTGGCGCTGGAGCGTCTGTCCAAGAATGTGTGCCCGGGCTGCGAGCGCCCAGTGGATCTCAAGAACACCGAGATCGACTTCTGCCCCCATTGCGGTATCGGTCTGTTCGACCATTGCGGCAGCTGCAATACCCGCAAGAGCGCGTTCTCACGCTTTTGTCATAGCTGCGGCACTGCGGCCGGCAAGATGCTGCCGCGTCCCGATGCGGCGGAGGCAGCACCGCTCGCCTCCGGGTCCGGCGAGCCCGGATGACCTTGGGCCGGGCTATCGGCGTGTCGCGCTCAGCAAAGCTGTGAACTGACGCGATCGCGCCCGGCGGCCTTGGCCTCATACAAAGCCTGGTCTGCCTGCTGCAGCAGCAGGTCCAGGCTTTGATGCGCTTGCAGGCTTGCGGTATGGACCAGGCCAATGCTGACCGTGGCACTCATCGTCTTGTCATTCATGGGCACGCGCAGCTCCCGGATGGCGCGGTTGATGCGCTTGGCGATCTCCTGCGCAGCGCTTGCGTCCACCTTGGGCAGGGCCACGGCGAATTCCTCGCCTCCCATGCGGCCCACGATGTCCTGAGCGCGCAGCACCTGACTCAGGGTCTGGCTGAAGCTGCGCAGCAATTGGTCGCCTCCCGCATGGCCGAAGCTGTCGTTGATCTGTTTGAAATGGTCGAGATCCAGCATCAGAATGGCGAAGGGCTGGCCATCCTGGCGGCAACGCTCCAGTATTCTTTGCCCCTGCTTCATGAAGGCGCCGCGTGCCAGCATATCGGTCAGAAAGTCGTGGTTGACGGCATGGCTGAGCTTTTGCATCAGCTCGTTGCGAGCCATATGCGATCCGGCCACCGCCAGCGGGCCCAGCACCAGCATGCATAGCCCCACGCGAAATGACAGCGTTTCGAGAAAATGAGCGGGTGTGAATTCAAGCGTGCCAAGCGAAATGAAGATGATGCTGCTCAGGCAAAGTGCTGCCGTGATCAGTGTCAGACTGAAGATGCGATAGCTCAGCGCGCACCATATGAGGGCCGGCAGCGAGAACGCCAGCGAGCCGGGACCTTTGATCCAGTAGCTGATGGCCTCCAGCGCAATGACAGACAGCAAAGGCAGGACGCGGCGCATGGGGGAGGGCTCGGTCCAGTTCGGTGCAGGCTGCTTGCGTGTCGGCCAGGCCAGAACAATGGGTAAAAATGTCATGTAGTTCAGCCACTCGCTGCTCAACCACATGGAGAAAGCCTGCCAGTGCGGTGTTCCGAACACGGCAGTCACCACCGGCCCGCCCAGTATTGCTGCAGCCAGTGCGCCCATGCCGCTGCCGACAAAGAGCAGCAAGGCGGAAGACTGGCGTTGCATGAACAAGGTGGCACGGCTTTGCCTGTGCATCAGCGCCCAGGCCATTCCGACGCCCGCCATATTGGCCATGCTCAGCAGGATCGCCACATCGAGCCGGCTGCCTGTCAGCAGATCCGCAGCGATATAGCCTGCCGAGACCGCCAGGATCGAGCCAGGACGCAGCCAGCCAGGCTTGTGCAGAAGCACCCCCAGCAGGAGCGCGTTGGCTGGCCAGATCGCCGAGAAAAACCCCAAAGGACGTCCCAGGATACCGAGTAAGGCTGCCACGAACACCATGCATCCCAGGGCGAGCGCGACCGTCCATGCCTGGGTGGCGGTGGTCTGTAGCGAAGGCGTTTGCTTGGGTGAGGAAGCTTCGGTCATGGAGGGGGATGCCGCGAGCGTTTCGTGTCGTGCTTTTCAGTGGCTGTTGGTGGATTTCGATGCCAATCGCCAAAGATGCCGGTTGTTGTCGCTCAATGTGCTGATGTTTTAACAAAAACATACAGAAAATCGGCCTCTTGCGCTGCATTGCAGTGGGCAATTGACGAAATTTTTCAATTGAAGGTTTCAATGGTGAAATCTGAAAGCAAAAAAGCCAGAGACTGGCTCTGGCTTTTTTGTGTTCTGCTGCAGCAGATGGAGTCGAAGGCTTAGACCCCGCGTGCGCGATCGGCCTTGAACTGGGTGCGAAACTGGGCAAAGCTGCCTGCGTCCAGCGCGTTGCGGATTTCCTGCATCAGGTTCAGGTAATAGTGCAGATTGTGGATGGTGGTGAGCATGGGGCCCAGCATCTCGCCGCAGCGGTCCAGATGGTGCAGATAGGCGCGGCTGAAGCCTTCGCGGCCGCCATCGTCCCAGCTCACGCCGCTCTTGCCCGCGCAGGCATGGCAGGTGCAGGTGGTGTCTATGGGCTGGTGATCCACCTTGTGACGAGCGTTGCGGATCTTCAGATCGCCGTAGCGCGTGAAGATGGTGCCGTTGCGTGCATTGCGGGTAGGCATCACGCAGTCAAACATGTCCACGCCATCGGCCACGCCTTGCACCAGGTCTTCGGGTGTGCCAACGCCCATCAGGTAGCGCGGCTTGTTGGCGGGCAGCAGATGCGGCGTGTGGGCCATGATCTCCAGCATTTCGTCCTTGGGCTCGCCCACGGAGACACCACCCACGGCATAGCCGGGGAAATCGATTTCCAGCAGACCCTGCAGCGATTCCTCGCGCAGATTGGTGTACATGCCGCCCTGCACGATGCCGAACAAGGCATTGGGGTTTTCCAGGCGCTGGAACTCCTCCTTGGAGCGCTTGGCCCAGCGACGGCTCATCTCCATGGACTTGCGCGCTTCGGCTTCGGTGGTCTTCTTGCCGTTGGTTTCGTAGGGCGTGCACTCGTCGAGCTGCATGACGATGTCCGAATTCAGAATCGTCTGGATCTGCATGCTGACCTCGGGCGACATGAACAGCTTGTCTCCGTTCACGGGGCTCTGGAAATGCACGCCTTCTTCAGTGATCTTGCGCATAGCACCCAGCGACCAGACCTGGAAGCCCCCCGAGTCGGTCAGTATGGGCTTGTCCCACTTCTCGAAGTCGTGCAGACCGCCGAAGGACTTCATGATGTCCAGGCCTGGACGCATCCACAGATGGAAGGTGTTGCCCAGGATGATCTGTGCGCCCATTTCTTCGAGGCTGCGCGGCATCACGCCCTTGACGGTGCCATAGGTGCCCACGGGCATGAAGATGGGGGTCTGGACCTTGCCGTGATTAAGCGTCAAGGTGCCACGGCGCGCGTGGCTGGTCGGGTCGGTCTTGAGAAGGTCAAACTGCAGCATAGCCTGCTATTTTCCCAGATGCCCGCAAGCACTGCTGCAATAGCCGGTGCTTGCCCCAGATTCGCAACCCGTCTTTGCAGCCTGGGCCTACACTGGTGCGCAAGACGAACAGGAGGTTGCCATGCTCAAGATCATGATTGCGGTGGATGGATCGGATGTCGCACTTGAGGCCGTACGCCACGGCATCAAGCTTTTGCAGAGCGGACTGGATGCTCACTTTGTGATAGCTCATGTGCAGAAGGAAGCCACGCTGCTGGAGCTTGCAACCACAGATTCAGATCTGATCGCCAACGCCAGCATTGAAGCCGGCATGGATCTGGTGGCGCCTGCACAGGATCTTCTCAAGGAAGCCGGGGCCTCCTATGAAGTGGAGATCAGCCTGGGCGAAGAGGCCAATACCCTGATCGATATTGCCGAGAGCAATGAATGCGATCAGATCATCATCGGTGCCACGGGCCAGAGCGGCCTGGGCAGCATTCTGATCGGCTCGGTCTCACGCGAGGTGGCCAGACACAGTCGGCTGCCGGTGACGATTGTGAAAATGCCCGAAGTGGCCGAGGCGGATGACAATTCCGCTGAAGATGCTGATTCCTGATTTGATAGCGCTATGTGATTGATCAATAAGCGCTGGAAGGAAATTTGATTGGAGGTCAGGCCGCACGGCGCTGCTGGCCGGATTCACGTCTTTGCCAGCTGCTGCGGCTGCCTGCACGATGGGCTGCAAATTTGCCATGCGGCATGCTGGCCAGACGCATCAGCATCCAGCGGCAATAGCCTTGCACGCTCAGGCATTTGTTGATTTCTTCTTCGGGTAGCGGGCCGGAGACCACGACCAGCCGGTTTGCGCCTTCCCAGTCTCCTGCCATGCGCAGACGGCGTTGCGCGCCCATGGCCCAGGAGTGAATGCGGGTGGGGTGACCATGCTGGTGCACGCGGCCTGTGATTCGGTCAAACGCGATGGCGACCAGCTCGGTCTTGAGGCGATAGGGGCGCTCTCCCGTGATGGCGTTGGGCGCATCACGCATGTCGTAGAGATAGTAGAACCCGGACTTGAGCCGATATCGCAGATGCAGTAAATCCATGAACCATGCCCCCAAGCCTGTGTCACGCAGGACTGCGTGCAGGACATTTTCCATGAAATTGTCACAAAACGGTGTTTTTTCGGGCTCAGGCACTTTCTGGCGAGCTCAACACCTGTCTGAGCTTGCCCAGTTGTTCATACAGATCGCTGGCGTTTTTGCTGCCCAGTGGAGTCAGCAACTGCTCAAGCCATAGCTCATGCGCGGCAGCCATGGCCTTGAACTGCTTTTTGCCCGAGCGGGTCAGGCGCACGATCATGGAGCGGCGGTCTTCCTCGTCAGCCACGCGTTCCACCCAGCCTTCGGCCACCAGTTGATCGGTCAGTCCGGTCACATTGCCGCCGGTCACCATCAGATATTCCGACAGGGTCTTCATGCGCAGACCTTTGGGAAAACGGCTGAGTTGTGCCAGGTAGTCAAAACGAGGCAAGGTCGTGCCGAACTCTGTGCGTAGCTGGCTGCGAATGACTTGCTCGATCTGTGTGCTGCAGGTCAGAAGGCGAAGCCACAGGCGCACGGCCTGATGGTCGGAGTGGGACAGGCCAGCCTCGCGTCCCGGGGCTTCGGGCATGTCGATGGAGAAATCCGGATTGTGTTGGGCCATGGTTGGCATGGTGCGCAAACTAGCGTGCTTTGGGTTCAGGGTTTGGCCGGATTCTAGTGAAAATTTCATGCATTAATAATTTAGATATAAAGTAATTTTTCAAAAGCCAGGAACGGATCACTGTCATGAAAATTGTCTGCATAGGTGGTGGCCCCGCCGGCTTGTACTTCGCTTTGCTGATGAAGCAGATGAGCCCTGCGCATGAGGTGACGGTGGTGGAGCGCAACAAGCCCTACGACACCTTTGGCTGGGGCGTGGTTTTCTCCGATGCCACCATGGACAATATGCGCGACTGGGACCCGGTGACAGCCGCGCAGATCGAGCAGGCTTTCAACCATTGGGACGATATCGAGTTGCTGTTCAAAGGGCGCAAGATTCGCTCCGGAGGACATGGTTTTGTGGGGATTGGCCGCAAGCATCTGCTCAATATCCTGCAAGCACGATGCGAACAGCTGGGTGTGAACCTGGTGTTCGAGACCGATGTGCAAAGCGACGAGGACTATCCGGATGCCGACCTTGTGATTGCCTGCGATGGCGTGAACTCGCGCATCCGCAGCAAGTACGCCGACATCTTCAAGCCCGATATCGTCACCCGCCCCAATCGCTATATCTGGCTGGGGACGAAAAAGGTCTACGAGGCATTCACCTTTGATTTCGTGCGCACGCCACATGGCTGGTTTCAGGCGCATATCTACAAGTTCGACGACAAGACCTCGACCTTCATCGTGGAGACCACGGAGGAATGCTGGAAAGCCAGCGGTCTCGACACCGCCGATCAAGAGCAGTCCATTGCCTTCTGTGAAAAGTTGTTCGCGGACAATCTTCAGGGCGAGAAACTGATGACCAATGCCCGCCATCTGCGCGGCTCGGCCTGGATCAACTTTCAGCGCGTGGTCTGCGATCAGTGGTGGTTGAAAAACCGCAAGGGCAGCCATGTGGTGCTGATGGGCGATGCCGTGCATACGGCACATTTCGCCATTGGCTCAGGAACCAAGCTGGCGATCGAGGATGCGATCGAGCTGGCACGCCAGTTCAAGCAGCGGGGTGATGCGGCTGCGCATATTCCCGAGGTGCTGGCGGCCTATCAGGAAGCGCGTCGCGTTGAGACGCTGCGCATTCAGAATGCGGCCTGGAATGCGATGGAGTGGTTCGAGGTCTGCGGCCAGCGCTATTGCGACCAGCTGGAGCCCGAGCAGTTCATGTATTCCATGCTCACGCGCAGTCAGCGCATCAGCCATGAAAACCTGCGCCTGCGTGATGCGCAGTGGCTTGGTGGTTATGAGAAATGGCTGGCCGAAAGAAACGGTGTCGCGGTCGATGCCAAGGCGCCGCCGCCCATGTTCCTGCCCTATACCCTGCGCGGCATCACGCTGAAGAACCGTATCGTGGTCTCTCCCATGGCGCAGTACTCTGCGGTTGATGGCGTGCCTGGTGAGTTTCACCTCGTTCACCTGGGGGCGCGTGCGCTTGGTGGCGCCGGTCTGGTGTTTGCCGAGATGGCCTGTGTCAGCCCCGAGGGGCGCATCACGCCTGGCTGCCCGGGTACTTATAGCGCTGAGCAAAAGCAGGCCTGGAAACGCATCAGCGACTGGATTCACACCAACACCGATGCCAAGTTCGCCATGCAGATCGGCCATGCGGGTGCCAAGGCCTCGACGCGGCTGGCCTGGGAAGGTACGGATCTGCCGCTGGAGCAGGGCAACTGGCCCGTCATGGCAGCGTCGGAGCAGCAATATCTGCAGGGAGTGAGCCAGATCTCCAGGGCCATGACACGCGCCGACATGGATGAGGTGCTGCAGCAGTTTGTGCATGCTGCGCAAATGGCGGCCAACATAGGCGTGGACTGGCTGGAGCTGCACTGTGCGCACGGCTATCTGCTGTCGGGCTTTATCTCGCCGCTGACCAATCAGCGCAGCGATGAATATGGCGGCAGCCTGGAAAACCGCTTGCGCTACCCGCTGGAAGTGTTCAAGGCCATGCGCGCCGTTTGGCCGCAGGACAAGCCCATGTCCGTGCGTATCTCGGCTCATGACTGGGTGCCTGGCGGCATCACGCCCGAAGATGCGGTACAGATTGCCAAGGCCTTCAAGGCCGCAGGTGCCGATCTGATCGACTGCTCATCGGGGCAGGTCAGCAAGCTCGAAAAGCCGGTGTTTGGCCGCATGTATCAAACCCCGTTTGCAGACCGCATCCGACAAGAGGCCGGTATTGCGACCATGGCCGTGGGCGCGATCAGCGAGGCCGACCATGCCAACAGCATCATTGCTGCAGGACGTGCCGATCTGTGTGCGATTGCCAGACCGCATCTGGCCAATCCGGCCTGGACGCTGACCGAGGCCGCCAAGATAGGCTACACGCCTATCGTCTGGCCCAAACAATACTTCCAAGGCAAGCGCCAGATGGAAGCCCTGTTCGAGCGCGAAAAGGCCTTGAAATGAAGCGCCCCCTGAGTCGCTGCGCGCCTTCCCCCCACTCTCCACACGCTGCGCGCTATGGGAGGGTGCGACATCCGTGGCGTGGGGCGGCTTTTCCTTGGTGTCCGAGGGGCGGTTCGCGCCAGTTTCGTGAGCGATGGAGAACTCAATGACAGGCGATCGGAACGATCAACATCAACATGCGCTGGTGACGGGCGCGGGCCAAGGCATTGGCGAGGCGATTGCACGCCAGTTGCTGGCGCAGGGCGCTCGCGTCACGGTGCTGGGGCGTCGCGCCGAGCCGCTGCAAAAACTGGTGGAAGAACATCCCGGTCAATGCCGGATGGTGCTGGCCGATGTGGCGGATGAAGCACAGGTGAAAACGGCGTTTGAAAAGGCAGTGGCTGCGCAAGGTGCCATCAGTATCCTGATCAACAACGCAGGTCAGGCCGGCAGTGCACCGTTCATGAAGATGGATGCCGCGCATTGGCAGCAGATGCTGGCCGTCAACCTGAGTGGCACCATGCACTGCATCCAGCAAGTGCTGCCGGCCATGTCCGCTACGGGCTGGGGACGCATCGTCAATGTGGCCAGCACGGCTGGTTTGGTGGGCTATGCCTATGTCGCAGCCTATGTGGCGGCCAAGCATGGCGTGGTGGGCCTGACACGAGCCCTGGCGCTGGAGTATGCCAAGACCGGGATCACCGTCAACGCCGTCTGCCCCGGCTATACCGAAACAGAGATTGTCAAAACCAGCATTGACCGCGTCGTAGCCAAGACCGGCCGCACACCAGAGCAGGCAATGGCCGAGTTCGTCAAATCCAACCCTCAAGGCCGCCTGGTACAGCCGCACGAGGTGGCGGACGCCGTGCTGTGGCTATGTGGGCGAGGCGCATCAAGTATTACCGGGCAAGCCATAGCCGTCGCTGGTGGCGAAGTCATGTGAACCGGATCTTTGGAGGCAGACATGAGCGAATATGCAATCGATCCAGCGCTGCAAGCTGGCAATCACAAGCAGCTGGCGGGCTATAGGGCCACGCATTTCCAGTGGCAGGTGCAGGCTGGCGTGGCAACCATCACTCTCAATCGTCCGGAGCGCAAGAATCCGCTGACGTTTGATTCCTACGCCGAGCTGCGCGACCTGTTTCACCAGCTCAAGTGGGCGCAGGATGTAAAGGCCGTGGTGCTGGTCGGCGCGGGCGGCAACTTCTGCTCGGGCGGTGATGTGCACGAAATCATCGGTCCGCTGGTCGCGCTCAAGGCCCCCGAGCTTTTGATGTTCACCCGCATGACGGGCGAACTGGTCAAGACCATGCGAGCCTGTCCGCAGCCTATCATTGCGGCAGTCGATGGCGTGTGCGCGGGGGCTGGGGCCATCATGGCCATGGCCTCGGACATGCGCCTTGGCACTGCGCGCAGCAAGACCGCGTTCCTGTTCAACCGCGTGGGGCTGGCGGGCTGCGACATGGGGGCCTGCGCCATGCTGCCGCGCATCATTGGTCAGGGCCGTGCGAGTGAGTTGCTCTATACGGGACGCAGCCTGGGCGGCGAGGAGGGTGAACGCTGGGGCTTCCTCAACCGTCTGTGTGAACCCGAGAGCTTGCTGGCCGATGCGCAGAAGCTGGCCGCCGATCTGGCCGCCGGGCCCAGCTTTGCCAACGGCATCACAAAGACCATGCTGCACCAGGAATGGGCCATGACGATTGAGCAGGCCATCGAAGCCGAAGCCCAGGCCCAGGCACTGTGCATGCTGACCGAGGATTTCTCGCGTGCCTATCACGCGTTCGTGGCCAAGCAAAAGCCAGTCTTTCAAGGAAACTGATATGGCAGACACCAGCTATCTGAAGTGGCCTTTTTTTGAAGCCCATCACGCTCGTCTGGCCCAGTCGCTGGATGCCTGGGCCAGGCAGAACATTGCGCATTCCCATGGCCCCGATGTGGATGCCGAATGCCGGCAACTGGTCAAGGCCCTGGGCGAAGCCGGCTGGCTGCGGCATGCGGTTGCGGGTACGGCCTACGGCGGCGCAGGAGAGCAGATCGACACCAGAGCCATCTGCCTGATCCGGGAGACGCTGGCGCGTCATAGCGGGCTGGCCGACTTTGCGTTTGCCATGCAGGGCCTGGGCTCGGGGGCGATCTCTTTGGCGGGCAGCGAAGAGCAGAAAAAACGCTATCTGAGCCTGGTGGCCAGGGGCGATGCGATCTCAGCCTTTGCGCTGTCAGAGCCCGACGCCGGCTCGGACGTGGCGGCCATGGCCTGCGAGGCCAGGCTGGAAGGTGATCACTATGTCATCAACGGCGAGAAGACCTGGATTTCCAACGGAGGCATTGCCGACTTCTATGTCGTTTTTGTGCGTACCGGCGAGGCTGCGGGTTCGCGTGGTCTGTCGGCACTGATTGTGGAGGCCGGCACCCCGGGCTTTGAGATTGCCGAGCGTATCAACGTTATCGCGCCACACCCGCTGGCGCGTTTGAAGTTTTCGAACTGCCGCGTGCCTGCCGCCCAGCTCGTGGGCGCGGCCGGCGAGGGCTTCAAGGTGGCGATGCGCACGCTCGATGTGTTCCGCACCTCGGTGGCCGCCGCATCGTTGGGCTTTGCGCGTCGTGCCATGGATGAGGCATTGCAGCGCGCGACCAGCCGCAAGATGTTCGGTGGCGTGCTGGCTGATTTTCAGCTCACCCAGGCCAAGCTGGCGCAGATGGCCACGCAGATCGACAGTGCGGCGCTGCTGACCTATCGCGCAGCCTGGTTGCGTGACCAGGGCGAGAACGTGACACGGGAGGCCGCCATGGCCAAGATGACGGCGACGGAAAACGCCCAGCAGGTGATCGATGCCGCCGTGCAGATCTGGGGCGGCCTGGGCGTGGTCAGCGAGCAGCCTGTGGAGCGCCTTTACCGGGAGATTCGCGCCCTGCGCATCTACGAAGGCGCGACCGAGGTGCAGCAGCTCATCATTGGGCGTGACCTTATCAAAAGTCATAGCTGATGGCGCTTTTGTATCAAGCGTTTGATCCTGTTTTCGCCTGAAAGATCGGAATCATGTCTTACACCGCGCATATCGATACCTTTGCTGCCGACAACCTGCCACCGCCCGAGCAGCAGCCCGAGTTCATTTTCGAGCTGCCCGAGCTGAGGTTCCCCGAGCGCCTGAACTGTGCCGTGGAGCTGCTGGATAGACATGTGAGCGAGGGGCGCGGCGACCGTTTGTGCATTCAGGCCGAAGGCCTGCGCTGGAGCTATGCGGATCTGCAGCTCAAGGCCAATCGCATCGCCAATGTGCTGACGCAGGAGCTGGGACTGCAGCCAGGTAACCGCGTGTTGCTGTGCGCACCCAACAATCCCATGATGGTGGCCTGCTGGTTTGGCGTCATCAAGGCCGGGGGCATTGCCGTGGCCGCCATGCCGCTGTTGCGGGCCAAGGAGCTGTCCACCATCATCGACATAGCGCAGATCAGCCATGCGCTGTGCGATGCGGCGCTGCGCACCGAGGTGCAGGGTGCGCAGGAAAAAACCAGCACGCTCAAGGCCGTGCGCTATTTCAACAGTGTGGAAGCCGATGCACTGGAGCGCCTGATGGAGCAGGTGGGCGATGACTTCCAGGCCGTGGAAACTGCAGCGACCGATACCTGCCTGCTGGGCTTCACCTCGGGCACCACGGGCGTGCCCAAGGCCACCATGCATTTTCATCGCGATGTGATGGCGGTCTGCGCCTGCTGGCCCGTGCATACGCTGCGTGCCAATGCCGACGATGTGTTCATAGGCAGTCCTCCGCTGGCATTCACTTTCGGGCTGGGTGGGCAGGTGCTGTTCCCTATGTCCATCGGGGCCAGCATGGCCTTGCTGGAGAAAGCCGGCCCCGTGCAATTGGTCGATGGCATTGAGCGATTTGGTGCCAGTGTGGTGTTCACGGCGCCCACGTCCTACCGTGTGATGGCCCAGCAGGGCGAACGCATCCGCCGCACCCGGCTGCGCAAATGCGTGTCGGCGGGCGAGGCCTTGACCGCCTCCACACGCGCGCTGTGGAAGGAGGCGACCGGTATTGAAATCATTGACGGCATCGGTTCTACCGAGATGCTGCACATCTTCATCTCGCACCGCGAAGAGGAGGCTCGTCCCGGTGCCACCGGCAAGGCCGTGCCCGGCTATCGTGCCAAGGTGGTGGATGATGCGGGGGTCGAGGTACCGCCCGGCACCGTGGGCAGGCTGGCCGTGCAGGGACCAACGGGATGCCGCTATCTCAACGACAGTCGTCAGACCAAGTATGTGAGCCGGGGCTGGAATCTGACGGGCGATGCCTATCTGATGGATGTCGACGGCTACTTCGTTTATCAGGCACGCACCGACGACATGATCATCTCGGCCGGATACAACATCGCTGCACCCGAAGTCGAAGAGGCCCTGATGCAGCACGGTTCTGTGGCTGAATGCGCGGTGATTGGCGTGGCCGACAGCGAGCGAGGCCAGATCGTCAAGGCCTTTGTGGTGCTGCGTGCCGGCCATGTGGCCAGCGATGCCATGGTCATGGAGCTGCAGGATTTTGTGAAGAGCCGGGTCGCTCCCTACAAATATCCACGGGCCGTACAGTTCGTCGATCAGCTGCCGCGCACGGCCACGGGCAAGTTGCAGCGCTTTCGCCTGCATCAAACCTGATTGCTATGTTTTTAAAAGCTGCATGCGCCTGATTGAAAAGCGCTGCAGGCAGATTTTGCTGAAGGAATTGTTTGGGTATGAATGAAGTGGCAATGGCTTCAAAACGCTTTGTGACGCAGGTGCCGATTCGTTTTGCGCACTGCGATCCGGCGGGCATCATCTTCTTTCCCCAATATCTGGTGCTGTTCAATGGGCTGGTCGAAGACTGGTTCAACCAGGCGCTGGGCCTGAGCTATGCGGACATGCTGCACAAGGACAAGGTGGGCCTGCCCATCGTGCATCTGGAGTGCGACTTTCGTGCCATCACCCGCATGGGTGAAACCGTGAGTCTGGGCCTGTCGGTTGCCAAGCTGGGCAATCGTTCGCTGACGCTCGATGTGGATTGCACAGGTCCTGAGGGACAGCTGCGCGTGACGGCGCAGAAAGTGCTGGTCTTCACCAGTCTTCAAACCCATCAGGCCATCACTGCGCCGCAACATATCCGCCACGCAATCGAGCGTTGGCAAAGTTCATCCAATCCAACAGAAAACAGGAGCTGAACATGCAAGTACTGCTGCCTCCGGGCTGGCCCCGGCCCAAGGGATATGCGAATGGCGTGGCCGTCAGCGGCCGCCAGATCTATGTGGCCGGCATGATAGGCTGGGACGCCGAAGGCCGGTTTCATACTGACGACCTCGCGGCGCAGGCCAGACAGGCCCTGCACAATATCGTCGAGGTGCTGCAGGCCGGTGGAGCCAGGCCCGAGCATATCGTGCGCATGACCTGGTATATCACCGACAAGAAGGAGTATCTGGCGCAGCAGGCCGAGATCGGCAAGGCCTATCGCGAGCTGATTGGTTCATTCAGCGTGGCCATGACGGCCGTGCAGGTGGCCGCCTTGATCGAGGACCGGGCCAAGGTGGAGATCGAGGTGACTGCAGTCGTGCCCGACTGATTGGCAATCTGGGCACGCATAGCCGCTGGGCCTTGGGCGCAGCGGTTTTTTTACGGCTGCTGCTTTGCAGTTTTACCGTTGTGCAGCGCGGTTTGCATTGGGGCAGCGGAGGCCGAGCTATCCTCGCGCCCAAGGAGCTACCCTCCAGCCGTTGCAAGCCCGCTGTTTTGTGAGATGCCATGAAGCCGATATTTGACCCGTACCGACGCCATGTTCTTCAAGGCATGCGTGCCGCAGCATTGCTGACGGGGGGCGTCATGCTGCTAAGTGCCTGTGGCAAGAAGACACCCAAGGCCGCTGCCGTTCCTGCCGGGGCTACCGTATTGGCGCTTGGAGACTCCTTGACGCAAGGTGTTGGCGCCAATGCAGATGCCAGCTACCCCACCCTGCTGGCTGAGCGCACGGGTTGGAAGGTGGTGAATGCCGGTGTTTCGGGCGAGACCAGCAAGCAGATTGCGGACCGTCTGCCGGGGCTGCTCGATGAGCACGGGCCATCGCTGGCGATTCTGTGCGCCGGTGGCAACGACTGGCTGCAGCGCAGGAGCGAGCAAGTTGTGCAAGGCGAGATCACGCGTATGCTGCAGCTGTGCAAAGCCAGGGCGACGCCCGTGCTGCTGGTGGCCGTGCCGGAGCTGAGCCTGAGTGCAGCGTTGACGGGGCGCATGAAGGATCACTCCATCTACCAAACCTTGGCCAAGGACAACCGGGTGGCATTGTTGGCCGATGCCTGGAGCGAGGTGCTGGGCAATAGTGCCTTGCGCGCCGATCAGGTACATGCCAATGCCGCAGGCTATGCGCGGTTTACCGAGTTGCTGGTGGCTCAGGCCCGGGCTTCTGGCTTTCTGGCGTAAATCACGGCTCGGCCCAGCGGCTGCGGACCAGGCAGGTTTCAGAAGTCCAGCAGGCTCAGGCCCACGCTGAGTACTGTGCGCTTGTTGTTGTAGTCGATCAGACTGTCGCCATAGCCGCTGAACAGCTGAACATGCAGGCGCAGATTGCTCTTGCCGCCGTTCCAGCCTTCGCCCAGGGTGCGCAGCCACTCGATACGACCGGATCCCTTGCCCTGGCCCAGCGAGCCGCGTGCAGTCAGGCCCAGATAGTTCTGCTCGTTGACGTTCCAGCCCAGCTTGACTTCACCACGACCGATGTAGTCCTGGATATGGGGGTTGTCGTCCTCAAGCGCGCTCTCCTTCATGCGCTGCCAGGCTTTCAGATGCAGCTGCCAGCGGTTGCCCAGCTCGGCCCCGGTCATCAGATACCAGCGGTTCCAGCTGCGCGACAGTGGGTTGCTCTGGCCGTTCGACTGATGAGCTATGCCTATGCCCGAGTAGCGCCAGCGCCAGCCCAGCGGCAGCTGGGCGTCCGTCGGGTAGACATAGAACACCTCGGGCTCGTGGTCGGTGGTGCGGAAGGGCCGCGAGATATCGCCGTTGAACAACTGCCAGTAGGACTGCTGGGTATAGCCGAACCACAGCGAATCCTTGCCCGTTGAGGTGGGGCCGGTCAGCAGGCCGGAAGCAATCTTGGTGCGGGCCGAGAGCTGCAGGCGCATTTCGTGCTTCTGGTATGGCTGCTCGGTCGTCAGGCCGCGACTGGGCGAATAGGGTTGCTGATTGACCTCGTCGCCCACGACCACGGAAACGGACATGGGGCGGTAGCCGCGGAAGTTGAAGGTGCCGCAGTCCGTGCCGGGCTCCAGTTCGTAGTAGCGCGAGACCTCGGTGTAGCGAGGATCGCGACAGCCGCCGTTGGTAGGCGAGAGACCCAGGCCGCTGTCGGCGCCGGCTGTGCTCGCCGTCGCTGAGCTGGCTGGCGTGGCGTGGTTTGCCGAGGCAGGATCCGGTGCTGCTTGTGCGCTGGCCGCTGGGGCACTCCAGCTGGTAGCGGGTGGCGCAACAGCCGGGCTTTGCTTGACTGCCCAGGCGTCGAAACATGCCAGGCGGTCGGTGTTGCTGGTGGTGGCTGCGCATTGCTGCCAGCTTTCGGGGGAGGGTAGTTCTGCGCTGTTGGCGGTAACTGGGATCAAGCCGCCGACCAGCGCCAGGCCGATGCTCAGGGTCAGGGGGTGCGGGGTGAAAAAGCGAATACTCATGGGATCAATCAATGCACAGGCCGGTTGCGGTTGGCAACACCCAGCCCTGCTCAGGGTTGGGCCTTGCGCATGATGAACGCACGTGGTGGAACATTTTCTCCCTCCTGGTAACTGCCGTGAATTTCTGTACCGCAGCTGCCCTTGACCACCTCGCCCAGCCAGGTGCCGGTGATGCGTGAGCCGTCTGCGCTTTCTTCAAGCGTGACCGTGCCCTCGTTCACATCGCCCACCATGGGATGGTTGCTGCCCAGGCGGCTGACGCTGCCTTTGACATTGCCTTGCCATTCGGGATGCGGGCCCAGCACCATGAGGGCGGTTTCCTCACTGCCGGCGACGGAACCCATCCATTCCCCTTGCAACTGCTTGTCGCTCATCTGCCAGTCTCGCGCGCAAGTGCTGACAGGCTTGGAGTCAAACTGAGCGCAAGCGTTGATGGAAAAAGCGCTGGCAGCTATGAAAATAAGAGTTCTCAAGGTCATCTCGGCTCTTCAGTTGGCGGCGCCCGGCGCCGCCTGGTCCGCCTGGTTCTTGCGCGCGGCAAATTCTTCGCGCAGCTTGCGCAGCTTCTCGCGCGGGTCTTCCTTGGCCGTGGCCGCATCGAGGCCCATCTCCTTGATGAAGCGGCTGGGTTGGCAGGCCACCATCTCACGGCCCTTTTTGCGGCGCTTGGTCCAGCTCACGGCCAGCGTGCGCTGGGCGCGGGTGATGCCCACATACATCAGGCGGCGCTCTTCCTGCAGCCGTGCTGCCGTTTCATCGCTGACCTGCTGCTGCTTGCCGTCGTCATCGTCCAGCTTGAATGGCAGCATGCCCTCGGTCACGCCGACCTGCATGACATGGGGCCATTCCAGACCCTTGGAAGCGTGGAGGGTGGAGAGCACGACCATGTCCTGCTCCTTCTCGCGTTCGCTGATGGTGGAGAGCAGGGCGATGTTCTGCGAGACCTCCAGCAGGCTCTTGACCTCGGTCTGGGTGCTGGTGCCTGCAGCATCTTCTATCTGGCCGCCAGCACGCTGGGCCATCCAGTCGCAGAACTCCAGCACATTGCTCCAGCGCGCGGCAGCGACAGACTCGCTGTCTTCGCTGTCATACAGATACTGTTCGTAGCCAATTTCCTTGAGCCAGTCGATCAGAAAGCCGCGTGAGGCCTCAAACCCCAGGGTGTGGCGGGCGCGGTATTCCAGGTCGTTGATATAGCGGCCGAATTCCAGCAGGCTCTCGAAGGCCTTGCGCGGCAGCGCCTCCTCCAGCATGGCATTGAACAGCGAGCCGAACATGCTGAGCTTGTGCGCGGCAGAGAATTCCCCGAGTTTGCCCAGCGTGGTGTGGCCGATGCCGCGTTTGGGTGTACCTATGGAGCGCAGAAACGCCGGGTCGTCGTCGTTGTTGATCCAGAGGCGGAACCAGGCGCACAGGTCCTTGATCTCGGCGCGGTCGAAAAAGCTGGTGCCGCCCGAAACCTTGTAGGGGATATTGGCCTTGCGCAGCGCCTTCTCGAAGGGCTTGGCCTGGTGGTTGGCGCGGTAGAGGATGGCGAAGTCCTTCCACGCGGGCTGCGGGTTCATATTGGCGCGCAGGCCCTGAATGCGGGCCACGGCGCGCTCGGCCTCATGCTCTTCGGTGTCGCAGTCGACAATGCGCACGGGTTCGCCCTCGCCGAGTTCCGAAAACAGTGTCTTGGGAAACAGCTTGGGGTTGGGGCCGATCACATTGTTGGCCGCTCGCAAAATGGCGCTGGTGGAGCGGTAGTTCTGCTCCAGCTTGATGACCTTGAGCTGCGGAAAGTCCACGGGCAGCTTCTTGAGGTTGTCCAGCGTGGCGCCGCGCCAGCCGTAGATCGACTGATCGTCGTCGCCCACCGCCGTGAAGTGGGCGCGCTCGCCCACCAGGAATTTGAGCAGCTCGTACTGCGTGGCATTGGTGTCCTGGTACTCGTCCACCAGCACATGGCCCAGCAGGCGTTGCCATTTCTCGCGCACCTCGGGGTGGCCGCGCAGCAGTCGCATGGGCATGCCGATCAGGTCGTCGAAGTCCACGCTCTGGTAGGCGGTCAGGCGCTCTTCATAGCGCTGCATGATGAGAGCGGTGCTGCGTTCGTTGTCGTCCTGGGCCATGGCCAGGGCCTTGCGGCTGTCCCAGCCCTGATTCTTCCAGCCGCTGATGGTCCACTGCCACTGGCGAGCCGTCGCCACATCGGTGGTGCCGCCCGCGCAGTCCTTGAGGATGCCGGTGACATCGTCGGTGTCCAGAATGCTGAACTGGGGCTTGAGACCGAGAATGTGGCCGTCCTCGCGCACCATGCGCACGCCCAGCGAGTGGAAAGTGCAGATCAGCACCTCCTTGGCCTGGCGGCCGATCAGACCGGCGGCGCGTTCGCGCATTTCGGCGGCGGCCTTGTTGGTAAAAGTGATAGCGGCAATGCGGCGCGGCGCCAGACCGGTTTCGATCAGACGGCCTATCTTGTGCGTAATCACACGGGTCTTGCCCGAGCCGGCGCCTGCCAGAACAAGGCATGGACCTTCGGTGTAATGCACGGCCTGGAGCTGAGCGAGGTTGAGACCAGCAGACATGAAGCAGAGTGACCCATCATCAAAAACAAGGACTGGGAGCATACCGCTTCGCTGTGAAGAGCCCTGATGACAGCGCTCACAACTGACAAAAATCAGGGACTCAGCGAGCGTTTCACCTACACGTGCGCCCCCGTGTTACTTGAATAATTGTTGTAATAAGGTGTTAGTTGTGTAGCGTGAAGATTGCATCGTGTCCGGCCTTGATCCCGACAGCGCCAGCGAATTTTCGATGGTTGAGGGATTCATTGCCTTTTCCTCAACCCTCAGGGTGTTGTGCATGGCGAGAACCATCGGTGAAGTGAGCTTGGCCGCAGAACTTTGGACGCCTGCCGTGCAGCAGCGCTTTGAAGCGCTGTTCGCCGTGGCCGCGCGCAAGTCGCTTTCCGGCTGGCGTCAGGTTCCGCGCCATGCGGCAGAAGTGCTGGTGATCGAAGGACTGGAGAGCCTGCTGGCCAGGGCCGAGGCGAGAGCTCCTTGCGTGGTCTATCTCGGCGGCGAGCCGGCCATGCAGCCGCTGGGGCGTTCTTCCCAGGGCTGGGCAGTACATCTTGATGTGGACTTCACGTTGTCCGACCTGATCGACATGCTCGACCGTGCCGCGGTTTTCCTCATGGACTGGAGAGCTCGGCACAGGGCAGGTGAGCCCTTGTCGCTGCTGCGTGCCTTGCAAGAGCTTCAGTCGCAGGGAGTCGACTGTACGCATTGGTTTCAAATCAAATCCTGGGTTGCTTTGCCTGGCAGCGCCAACAGCGCGCAGAACATGCGTGCGCTGGCGCTGCTCGCGCGTGGGCCTATCAATGCCAGATCGCTGGCCGAGCACGCCGGCATTGAGATGTCGCAACTATCGACCCTGCTGTCCCTGCCTCAGATTCAGGCAGTCCTGAGCTGTAGTCTGCGCGGCTCCGGGGATCCCTCCGCTGCGCAGAAATCAATTACCCAGAAGCAGCCAGCCGCATCCGTGACGCGTCAATGGCTCAGCAAGCTGACGGGCTGGATTACCCGTGGAGGACGTACATGACATCTTTCATGCCCATGCAGCCCGGCCAGGGCCTGCTGCGGGTGAGTCTGCTGGGGCCCATGGGCGTGGGCAAGACCACGGCGCTGCGCAGCCTGTGCGGGGAATTCATGGCAGGCAGCGATGTGCGCAACCTGGACAAGGCGACGCACAGCAAGGAGTTCACCACGGTAGGGGCGGAGTTTGGCGAGATCGACCTGGGCTCTGGCGAGCGACTGCAGCTGGTAGGCAGCCCCGGTCAGGATCGATTCGATTTCGTGCGCCGCTGGGTGCTTTCTGCATCGGTGGGAGCGCTGCTGATGGTGGACGTCAACGATGCGGGCGCGGTGGACTACGCCTGCGAGATGCTGACGGGGATCGCAGAGCTGGACCAGGCACCTTTGATGGTCATTCTCAGTTGCCGTCCCGCCAGCGGAGCAAGGCTGGAGGCATTCAGCTCCGCCCTGGTCGCCAAAGGCCATGACCTCACCCCGCTTGTTGAGGCTGATCCACGTGATCGCCAGCAGATGCTGGATGCCCTGAGCGTGCTGGCATCGCTGCTGTCCTTGCAAAGTCAGACTCTATGAAGACCCATAACTCCCTCGTGATTCCGCCACATGCCGTGGAGGCAGGTCAGGAAATCCTGGCGCGCGTGGTTTCCCCGGTGGCGGGCGTCCACATCGCCTTGCTCTGTACCCCTGACGGTTTCGAGATTTCAGCGCTGCGCATTCGCAGCGATCTGCCGACCGA
Organism: Comamonas sp. 7D-2; assembly: GCF_022749555.1. NCBI lineage: Bacteria > Pseudomonadati > Pseudomonadota > Betaproteobacteria > Burkholderiales > Comamonadaceae > Comamonas > Comamonas sp. 7D-2. The sequence continues at coordinate 442,939 of NZ_CP094238.1, forward strand.
ACGACTGTCGGCCATGGCAGGCTCGCTCATGGCCATGGCCAAGGCTGTGGCCAATGAGATCGGACACAGGGATTGCAAGCGCCTGACCTTCGAGACGGAGTCGGGCACGGTGGTCTTCCAGGCGGTGAACGGCTCCTTCCCGGCCGTTCTCTGTCTGGTGGTGGATCAGAACGCCTTGTTGGGTCGCGCGCTCTGGGCGGCCGGTGAGGTTGCCACAGGGTACCTGCCCTCTTGATCACAGGTTCACTGGAGTTCTGAGTCTGAGTGGGTGCGCATCCGTCGCACGAGTTCCTTGTCTTGCTTTTCAAAAGGTGGATTTATGGCCTCTATCCAGGATTCTCTGAACGCTCTGATGACCGCAGACGGTGCTGTCTGTGGCGCTCTCGTGGACAGCGCAAGCGGCATGCTGATGGGCAGCGTCGGCGGCGGCGTGGACATGGAGCTGGCCGCGGCCGGCAACACCGAGGTCGTGCGTGCCAAGATCAAGACCATGCGCATGCTCAATCTCAACGACCAGATCGACGACATATTGATCACTCTGGGCAAGCAATATCACATCATTCGTCCCGTGGCCGCCAATGACGGCGTGTTCTTTTATCTGGTGCTGGACAAGGCTCGTGCCAACCTGGCGCTGGCGCGCCGCAAGACTGCAGATGTGGAAAAGGAACTCAAGCTCTGATGTGCTGTCCTTGTATCCGTCACGGCAGCCTGCCTTGCGCAGGCTTTGTTTTTGGGTAGGTCTGCACTGAAAAATTTTCATCGCAGGCCGTGAGGGGGTTGGAGTCGGGCGCTGTCACAATTTGTGCGTGTTGTCCGTTCTACTCATCACCTTTCCCTTCTTTGCCCTGGTGGCTTGCGGCTTTGCCGCCACATGGCGCGGCATCCTGCCCCAGGCAGCGATCCCCGGCCTCAATGCCTTTGTGCTGTACTTCGCGCTGCCCTGCATGCTGTACCGCTTTGGTGCGCAAACACCGATTCATCAGCTGCTCGACATCAACGTCACCCTGGTCTATCTGCTCTGTGCGGCGCTGATGGTGGGCACGACCGTGCTGCTGACACGCGCACGCCTGGGCTGGAACGATGCCGCATTCGGTGCACTGGTCGCTGCTTTCCCCAACACCGGCTTCATGGGCGTTCCCATGCTGGCGGCGCTGCTGGGCGCGCAGAGCGCGGGGCCGGTGATCGTGACCATGGCCATCGACATGGTCATCACCACCTCGGCCTGCATTGCGCTGTCGCGGCTCGATCTGGCGGGAGGGCAAGGAATCTGGCTGGCAGTGCGCAATTCGCTCAAGGGCATGGCGTCCAATCCCATGCCCTGGTCGATTCTGCTGGGCGGCCTGGCCTCTGCCATGGGTTGGGTATTGCCCGGCCCGGTGGACAAGACCGTGGCCATGCTGGCCGCAGCGGCTTCGCCGGTGGCTTTGTTCACCATAGGCGCCGTGTTGGCCCGCTCGCAGATGAACAGCCACGAACGCGTCGCCGTGCGCGACTATGTGCCGATCGCACTGGCCAAGCTTGTCGTCCATCCCTTGCTGGTCTGGGCCGTCGGACAGGCCGCGATCTCCATGGGACTGGGGCTTCAGCACGAAACCCTGGTGGTGCTGGTGCTGCTGGCAGCCCTGCCGTCCGCCAGCAATGTGTCGCTGCTGACCGAGCGCTACGGCGCCCACGGCGGCCGCGTGGCGCGCATCATCCTGGTATCGACCAGCCTGGCCTTCCTCAGCTTCTCCGCCGCCGTGGCGCTAATGACCTGATCAAAAACAAGAGCGGCTTGCGCAAGACCAGCCTGCGCAAACCGCTGTTTTGGCTAAAAACCGCAAACAAGCACACCCCAACAAAGAGACACCGAGGAAGGGCCTAGGCGGCCCCGCCGCCCCGCACCGAAGGTGTCGTCCCCCTCCCGAAGAGAGAGGGGGAAGGCGCGAAGCGCCTCAGGGGGAGTGTTCAATACTCCCAGAACATCCGCTGCAGTTCCTTGGTGTTGGCGCCCTTGGTCAGCGCCAGCATGGTCAGCAGGCGTGCTTTTTCGGGGCGCATGTCGTGGGCGACCACCCAGTCGTACTTGTCGTCGGGCTGTTCGGCATTGCGCAGCACAAAGCCGTAGGGCACGCGTGCCGAACGCACGATGAGCACGCCCTTGCCGCGTGCATCCTGCAGCGGCTTGACCATGCGGTCGGCCACCGAGCCATTGCCGGTGCCGGCATGGACGATGGCCTTGGCGCCGGCATCGACCAGGGCATTTACGGCCGTGGGCTGAACGCTGCCGTAGGCATAGACGATGTCCACCTGAGGCAGCTTGTCGATGTTGTCGATATTGAACTCGGAGTTCATGGTGTGGCGCTTGACGGGCGCGCGGAACCAGTAGTTCTTGCCCTCGACCACCATGCCCAGCGGACCCCACTGGCTCTTGAAGGCACCAGTCTGGATGTTGATGTCCTTGTTCACATCGCGGGCGGTGTTGATCTCGTCATTCATGGTGACGAAGACGCCCTTGCCCCTGGCGTCCTTGGAGCCTGCCACGCTGACGGCATTGACCAGGTTCAGTGCGCCATCGGCGGACAGGGCCGTGCCCGGACGCATGCTGCCGACCACGGCAATGGGCTTGTCGGTGTGCACGGTCAGGCTCAGGAAGTAGGCCGTCTCGGCCAGCGTGTCCGTGCCGTGGGTGATGACGATGCCGTCCACATCTGACTGCTTGGCCAGTTGCGAGACGCGCTTGGCCAGGGTCAGCAGATTGTCGTTGGTGAAGCTCTCGGAAGCGATCTGGAACACCTGCTCGCCGCGCACATTGGCGATCTGGGCCAGCTCGGGCAGGCCGGCCAGCAACTTGTCCACAGGTACCTTGGCGGCCGTGTAGGTGGCGCTGTTGACGGTCGAGGCACCGGCACCCGCAATCGTGCCGCCCGTGGCCAGCACCACCACATTGGGCTTGGCTGTCTGCGCCTTGGCCGCCTGCGCGGCCGCAGGCGATGCATCCTGAGCCAGAGCTGCGCCGGGGACGGACAGAATGCCCAGAACGGCGATGGTGGCGGCCAGCAAGCTCTGGCGGAAGACTTGTTTTTGCATGAAGTAGTGCTCCGTGATTGAATGAAACGGCCTCTTGTGGAGCCGAGCCTCACACCATGCAATAGCCATGCCGGCTTGCCCATTCGCGCAAATCCCGATGGATTTGCCAAGCGCCTGCGGTTTATATAAATTGATAGCTGTCAGCGCTTATGGGTAAAGGGCTAAAGAGCTAAAAACCTTAAATTTCAGACGACTTTAGATGCTGAGCGGATCCACATCCACCAGCCAGCGCACCAGCGGCCTGTGCTCGGGCAGCGTGCGCAGCCAGTGCAGATACTGCTGCCAGGCATTGAGAAAGCGCAGCAGGGCGCTGCGGTTGCCGGCTTCCAGCAGCATCTGGGCGCGCTCCACATTGGCCACGCGCTGCACCGCCATGGGGATGGGCGGGTAGATGAACACTTCGTCCAGATAAGGCAGCTTGGCCTCTCTGGCGACCTGGGTGGCGGCATTCAGAAAAGCCTGGGCAGCTTCCTGGGTGCGTGCATCGGCCCGGACTATGGCCTGAAAGGCATAGGGCGGCATGCCGGCATCCAGCCGTTCCTTGAGTTGCTGCCTGGCGAACGCCGGGTAGTCATGCTTGCGCAGTGCGGTGTAGACGGCGTTTTGCGGGTCGTGGCTCTGGATCCACATCTCTGGATGGCTGCCCTGTGCCTGCACATATTGCGCGTCGCGCCCGGCACGCCCGGCGGCCTGCATCAGCAGGCAGAACAGCCGCTCCGGGGCGCGATAGTCGCTGGAGTACAGCGCGCTGTCGGGTTGCACGGCCGCCACCAGCGTGATGCGCCGAAAGTCATGGCCCTTGGCCACCATCTGGGTGCCTACCAGCACATCCACATCGCCGGCATGAACCTGGGCCAACTGCTGCTCCAGGCTGCCCTTGGCCTTGGTGGTGTCGGCGTCGATGCGCGCCACGCGGGCCGGATTGCCGTCGGGGCGCTGCACATTGCGCAGCAGCCGCTCCAGCTCTTCCTGCAATTGCTCCGTGCCTTTGCCAAGCGGCAGGATGTCGGGGTTGCCGCAACTGGGGCAGGCAAACGGCACACGCTGGGTAAAGCCGCAGTGGTGGCAGCGCAGCGTGCGGTCGCCCTTGTGAAAGACCTGGTGAGCGCTGCAATGGGGGCAGTCACTCTTCCAGTTGCAGTCGGCGCAGAACAGCACGGGGGCAAAGCCGCGGCGGTTGAGCAGAATCAGGCTTTGCTCGCCGCGTTTGACGCGCTCGGTGATGGCCTCGATCAGCGGCGGCGAGAACACGGCGCGTTTGGGTTGCTGGCCCATGTCCACCATTCTCACCCTGGGAAGGCTGGCCGTGCCTGATCCGGGCGTGCCTGAGCCGGCCGCGCCGATACGGCTGGGCATATGCAGGCGCAGGTAGCGGCCGACATCGGGTTCCGAGGCATGCCAGCTCTCCAGCGACGGTGTGGCGCTGCCCAGAATGACCTTGGCGCCGGTATCGCGCCCGCGCCAGATGGCCAGATCGCGTGCCGAATAGCGTGCGCCCTCCTGCTGCTTGTAGCTGGCGTCATGTTCCTCGTCGACTACGATCAGCGCCAGTTGCGGCACGCTGGCAAAAATAGCCATGCGCGTACCCAGCACGATGCGGGCGCGGCCCGTGTGAGCGGCCAGCCAGCTTTTGAGACGCTGCGGGTTGGTCATGCCGCTGTGCATGCTGACTACGGCGTCCTTGCCGTACTGAGGCACGAAGCGGGCGACAAATCGCTCTTCCAGCTGAGGCGTGAGGTTGATCTCGGGCACCATCACCAGGGCTTGAGCCTCCGGGTTGGCATCCAGCACGGCTTGCACTGCACGCAGATAAACCTCGGTCTTGCCGCTGCCAGTGCTGCCGTGGAGCAGGAACGGGCCGGGGTTTTGCTCAATTTGCTCGAAGACCTCCGATTGTTCGGCACTGAGGGCGAGCAGAGGCGTTGCGCTGCTGGCGTCCGGTGTGTGAGCCATCGTCTCGGAGCTCGCTTGTGCTGCTTCAGCGGCTTGTACCTTCTTGCGCTTGCCGGCTGGCGGCTTGGCTGTCTTGGGCGGAGCCAGCCGCCGTGCCAGCTGTTCGGGCGACATATCGCGCAACTGAGGCGGCAAGGCGGTGACGGCGATCTCGCCCAAGCTGCGCTGGTAATAGTGCGCGGCAAAAGCCACCAGCCGTCGCCAGGCCTGGTTCAGCGGTTCTATGCCCTGCAGCAGGCCGGCAATGCTGCGCAGTTCCACCCCGTCTGGAATGGCTTCGGGGGCGGCGGGCGTATCCCAGACCACACCCAACAACTCTCTTTTTCCCAGAGGAACGCGCGCCAAGCTGCCGGGCTCCAGCCATGCATCGCTAACGTAGCTCAACAGATCACCTACGGCGCTGTGGGCAGGGGTCTGGACGGCAACGTAAACGATATGGGACATGGAGTTGGATCGGGGGAAGGCGCTGCAGAGGCCGCAGTTCCTCAGAGCTATAGCAGATTTTGAGGCCTGCAAAGGCTTTGCGTTCTGTGGATAACTTTGTGAGAAACAATGTGCGCGAAAGGCCTGAGCAAGTCCTGTTCGTGCTTGCAAGCCGGCAGGATGGCGGAGTGGTTGAATAATTAATTTATTTAAAACAAAGACTTATATGTGTTCATGAGGCGATGAGGAGCTTGCTTTGGCAGAGTGTTGGCAGGGAGTCTGCCTCGCCATATCTGTGCATAAATCAGGCGGCGAGTCACTGTCAACCGAGAAGCTCCCTAAACCTAAATGCTTCCAAACCGCTGTGCAAAGTCCTTAACTTCTCAAAAAATAGCACTAGAGCCAGCAGCCATGAGGTATGCAGTTATCTTGAAGCATCCATATGTGGATAACTTCCGTCAATCGATGCCAAGGTGGATGAAAAAATAAAAAAGCGCCAAGCACTGCTGGCGCCGAGTTTTTCAGGGTCTGAGATTTAGTGATTTGAAATCAATGATTTGCTGCCGCTTTGCTGCATCTCAGACCGGCAATTGTCGCTCAATAACCATTTGATTTTATCGGGTGATTGAGGCCCGTTGTTCTGCAACAAATGCCTGGGAAGGCACTTGTTGCAGGGGGAGTCAGTCCTTTGTGCGCAGCAGGCGCGAGTGGCTGTGCACAGCTTCGACCAGCGCGGCCACATGTTCGGGCGGGGTGAACTGGCTGATGCCGTGACCCAGATTGAAGATGTGGGTGGGGCCGGTGGTGCTCTTGTCGGTATGAGGCTTGCCAAAGCTGTCCAGCACGGCACGCGCCTGGGCGGCGACCTGCTCGGGTGCGGCAAACAGCACGTTCGGGTCGATATTGCCCTGCAGCGCCTTGCCGGGGCCGCCGACCTCGCCGCCCACAATGGCGCGCGCCTTGCCCAGATTGGCCGTCCAGTCCAGACCCAGCACTTCGCAGTCGATGTCCTTCATGTCGGGCAGCCAGATGCCACCGCCCTTGGTGAAGACGATGCGGGGCACATCGCTGCCGTCCACACCGGTGCGTTTGAGCTGAGCCAGCACGCGCTTGGTATAGGCCAGGCTGAATTCCTGGAAAGCACCGTCGGCCAGCACGCCGCCCCAGCTGTCAAAAATCATCACGGCCTGGGCGCCGGCATCGATCTGGGCGTTCAGGTAGGCAGCCACGCTGTCGGCGTTGACTTCCAGGATGCGGTGCATCAGGTCGGGGCGCGAGTACATCAGCGACTTGACGGTGCGGTAGTCATCGCTGCCCTTGCCCTCGGTCATATAGCAGGCCAGAGTCCAGGGGCTGCCCGAGAAGCCGATCAGCGGCACACGGCCATTGAGCACCTTGCGGATATTGGTGACGGCGTCAAACACATAGCGCAGCTTGTCCATGTCGGGCACGGCCAGCTCGGCCACGGCGGCCTCGTCGCGCACGACCTTGGCAAAGCGCGGACCTTCGCCTTCGGCGAACGACAGGCCCAGGCCCATGGCGTCGGGCACGGTCAGGATGTCGCTGAACAGAATGGCGGCGTCCAGCGGGAAGCGATCCAGCGGCTGCAGGGTCACCTCGGTGGCGTAGTCCACATTGGTGGCCAGGCCCATGAAGCTGCCGGCCTTGGCGCGGGTGGCCTTGTACTCGGGCAGGTAGCGTCCCGCCTGGCGCATCAGCCACAGGGGCGTGTAGTCAGTAGCCTGGCGACGGCATGCGCGCAGGAAGGTGTCATTGGTCAGGGGGGCGAAACTCATATGCCGATTGTCGCCCACTCCGGCTTTCCCATTCACCACAATCCCGAGCGGCAATTCAGCTCTCTGTGCAGGTATAGCTGTTGCAAGGCCTTGTCACGAAAACGTCATCCAAATGTCGCGCAGGCTTCATCTGCGTTTTCCACAATGGCGCCACGCAGACACACCGTGTGGCACAGGCAGGCCGCCAACTGCGTCCAACACCGGAGGAAAGCAGACATGAGGCATCCCGAGATTCTTGATGCGCTGAATGGCCAGAGCATCGCGACGACACAGTCATCGGCTCCCTCGCTTTCCCATCGTCCCGCTAGTCCCGCACACGCTGCAGCGCCCGCTTTGCGCCTGCAGGTGCGCTGGGCCCGGCATCTGGACGAGGTTCGCCAGGCCCAGCGCCTGCGCTACCAGATCTTTGCTGAAGAAATGGGTGCTGTGCTGCAGACGCCCGTGGCAGGTCATGACATCGATGTCTTTGACGATTTCTGCGAGCATCTGATGGTCTGCGATGAAGAGCAGAACAAGGTGATCGGCACCTACCGTCTGCTGACCCCCGCCCAGGCCCAGCGTGCAGGCGGTTTGTACAGCGATCAGGAGTTCGATCTCTCGCCCATCAACGCCTGGCGGGCGCAGATGGTCGAGCTGGGGCGCAGCTGCGTGCATGCGGAGCATCGCCAGGGCGGCGTGATTCTGGCGCTCTGGGGGGCGTTGGCCGAATTCATGCAGCGCAACCGGCTCGAGGCCATGGTGGGCTGCGCCAGCATTCCCATGCAGTACCCGGGCCTGGCCCATGGCGAAGGTCCGGCACGCATCTGGCAGCAACTGCGCCAGAGCCATCTGGCCGAGCCCGAGTTGCAGGTGCGCCCCCGAGTAGCCCTGCCCGAGGAGTTGGCGCATATCAGCAATGTCTCGGCAGATGCGTTGAAGGTCGAGCCGCCAGCGCTGATCCAGGGCTATCTGCGTGCCGGTGCCAAGGTGCTGGGGGCGCCGGCCTGGGACAGCGACTTCAATACGGCCGATCTGCCCATCATGATGCGTATGCAGGATCTACCCTCTCGCTACCGTCGACTGTTCGGGCGCATGAAGGCCTGAGGCGAGGGCAGAAAGCAAAAAGCCTGTGGCCATGCCACAGGCTTTTTTGATGGCGGGACGGGTCATGCCGCGTGGCCGGGCTCATCTTCCAGGCCTTCGGCAAACAGGCCCAGCGCCGTAACCATCAGGCCCAGCATGAGGAAGGCATAGGCTGCAATGGACAGCACCAGACTCATGCTGTAGCCCCATTGCAGAACCGAGCAGGCCCAATCCCAGGACCCATAAAGCGCGCTGCACTGATTGCTGGCCGGCATGTGCACATACCAGGTGACGGCGATCCACATCAGGATCAGCATCACCACCGTGGTGCGAAGCTTGTGTGACGGCGTCTGGTCCATGTTCTTGAGCAAGACCAACGGTATGGCTCCGCCCCAGACAAACATCATCAGCCAACTGAAGGCAGGAGCCTGCGCCAGTGCCTGTTGCAACCAGTGCATCTTGGGCATGCTGTTGATGCTGGCCAGGATGTCCCAGGCAAAAGGCAGGGCCAGACCGGCGATTGCCAGACTGGCCAGCGCCAGTGCACGCAACAGGCAAAGACGTTTGTGAGACGGCTGGTGGATAAGGTTGGCATGCATGGCTTACCTCCTGTGCAGTTCAGGCAGTCCGCAGTGGTCAACGCGTGCAAGGCTGGCAAGGGCTGGAAACTGCGGTTGCGCCTGGCTTGTGGGCAGTTCCAGTCTAGAGCTTTTGCCTGGTTTGTGCCATAGGCACTATGCGCCTGCTTGAAGTCGCGCTCCACTCCAAGGCGAGGCCGATGTGCACAGTCGTAAAGTTGATTGCGCCAGGTTCATTGAGCTTGCCGGGGCTGGCATCTGCTCACCCCTGGGGCTAAGCTTGGTCTGCTCGACTCAGGGCCATGACCCCGCAGCGCCGGGCAAAGGAGTTCTTATGCTGAGCCATTCTGCTGTGACGACGATGCTGCCGGTGATGGATATGGCGCGTGCTCGTGCTTTCTACGAAGAAAGCCTGGGTCTGCAGCCAGGAGAGCTGCGGCCCGATGGAAAGTTTGTCTACCTGGTTGGCGGCAGTGCGCTGGCCCTGTTTCCAAAGCCTGGCGGCACCAAGGCCGAGCACACGGCCATCAGCTTTCGGGTGCCCGATATCGCTGCCAGCATTCGGGAACTGAAAAGCCGAGGTGTGGTGTTTGAGGACTACGACTTCCCCGACTTCAAGACCGTCAACCATGTCTGCGTGCTGGGGTCCGAGAAAGCCGCCTGGTTCAAGGACACTGAGGGTAACTACCTCTGCCTGCACGAGGAAGTGGCGCCAGCCTGAATTGCGTCATGCTCTGTGCGCGGTAATGGCCTAGATCTGTTTGAGTGCGTCAAGCACCTCGCTTTTGGAGAGCAGCTCGCTCAGCACCACAGGCTGCTTGCCGGGCAGGTACAGCACGTAGACGGGGACGCCGCTGCGCCCCAGCGATTGCAGTGCCTGGGTGATGGCCGGGTCCTGGCGCGTCCAGTCGGCGCGCAGCAGCTGCACCTGGTGCTGCGCAAAGGCCGCAAGCACCTCGGCATTGCTCAGCGTGGTGCGCTTGTTGACCTGGCAGGTCACGCACCAAGCGGCCGTGAAGTCCACAAACACCGGCTGGCCCGAGGCATGGGCAGACTGAACCTTGTCTGCCGACCAGGGTTGCCAGAGTTCGCCGGCCTGTGTTTGAGCCTGGCCCGCAGGCTCGGCCTTGATCAGTGGCAGGGCGTAATAGGCCACGCCAGCGGCCAGCAGCAGGGCGAGAGCGCCGAGGCTGATGCGGCTCTTGCCGCGCAGGCCCAGGGCCCAAATCAGCGCGGCCAGCACCAGCAGCAGGGCCAGCAGGGCCGCAGCGGCATCCATGCCGCCCTGATGGCCCAGCACCCAGACCAGCCAGACCACGGTGGCAAACATGGGGAAAGCCATGGCGTGGCGGAAGGTCTGCATCCAGGGGCCGGGCCGCGGCAGCCAGCCCACGACGGCAGGCACGAAGCTGGCCAGCAGATAGGGCAGGGCCATGCCGACGCCGAGTGCGGCAAACACTGTCAGTGCCTGCGCCGCAGGCATATCGATGGCAAAGCCCAGCGAGGCCCCCATGAAGGGCGCCGTGCAGGGCGAGGCAATCGCCACGGCCAGCACGCCGGAGAGAAAGGAGTCCAGCACCGGGTTGCGCGCCTGGGCGCTGGCAATGCTGCTGGGCAGCAGGCTGCCGAACTCGAACAGTCCGGCCAGATTCAGCCCCAGCACGGTGAACAGCGCCGCCAGCAGCGACACGACCACGGGCGACTGCAGCTGGAAGCCCCAGCCCAGCTGCTGGCCGGCCGCGCGCAGGCCCAGCAGCAGTGCGCCGAGTGCCACAAAGGACAGCACCACGCCTGCGGTATATGCCAGCCCGCCCAGCCTCTGGGCCTGGCGGTTCTGGCCATGGCCCGCAAAGCCCAGCACCTTGATGGCCAGTACGGGAAACACACAGGGCATGAGATTGAGGATCAGGCCGCCGATCAGGCCGCCCAGCAGGGCCGCCCAGAGGCTGCCTGCACTGGCCGTATTGCCTGCCGGTACGGGCTGTGAAGCGGTCTTGTTGGCCTCCAGCGCCGCTGCCAGGGCCGGCGATACGCCAGCCAGTGCGGGGGCGCTCCATCGGCCCTGCACGGCCAGTTCGCTGTGCCAGCCAGCGCTTTCGCCGCGCTCCAGCGCGGCAGCGCGCTCAGCAGGCGGCAGGGCCAGCACCACGGCCAGTTGCGCCGCAGTTTCGCCGCGCATATCGGACAGCGGCATGTTCTCGCCCACCCAGACCTCTCCGTCCCAGTGCTGCTTCCAGTCCTTGCCTGACTCTGCGGCATGTTTGAAGGTGTCGGCGTTCTCGGGATAGAACTCCAGTGTCTTGCCCTTGAGGCTGGCCGGCAGTCCGGGTATGCGCAGCGTCACTCGGTCGTCGGGCAGGTTCGTGCCTTCGGCCTTGCCGGACTCAACAAGGGCCTGACCGCCCTGGCTCAGCGCCTGGGGCTGGCCGGCCTGTGCCTGCACAAAGGCCTGGCTGTGAGGGGCGCTGCTGCCCTGAACGGGGATCTGCAACTGGAAGTTGCCGGACTCGGGAATGCATTCCACGCGGCAGACCAGCCATTCGGCGGCCAGGCCCAGATCCACTACGCCGGAGGCCGGTGCCTTGAAGTCGGCAGCGACCTTGATGGGCACGGGCAGCAGCACCGTGTCCTCATAGCCATAGTTGACCAGGGGTCCCACGCGCAGCGCATGAGGCAGCGGCCAGGCGATGGGGCCGGCCTCCAGGCCCGGGGGCAGTTGCCACTGCAGCACGGTGGGTAGGCCCGAATCGCCAGCATTTTTCCAATAGGTATGCCATTCGGGTTGATGGCTGATCTTCAACCCCAGCCAGAAGACCTGCCCGGCGGCGATGCCCTCGGGGGCCTGGGCCACCAGCTCGGCCTGCACGCGCGGCGTCTGCACGGTGGCGGCACCCGAAGCCGCATTTTTGAGCAGGATCTGCGCGCCAGCGCCGGTGGCAAAAGCACAGGCCCAGACGGCCAGCGCCAGCATCAGCCAGAGTGAAAGGCGCTGCGAGAGGCGGCGGGGTCCGGTGGTCAGGGAAAGGGCTTGAGAAGACATGGCGGACGGTGGGAGTCTGTAGCGGTGTTTTTGGTTCCCTGCACGGGGCGGCCGATTGGCAAAACCAATGCTTGCATAGGCGCATGGTATTGGACAGAAGGCGCGGGCGGACTCCATCATGGCTCGGCCTGCAAGGCTCAAACAGCCCGCAGCCGGAGCCGGTCGCAGGAGTCCGTTGCCGGGCAATTACAGGAGACCAGCATTATGGTGAATACCTCACGCCGCCGCTTTCTTGCCACCTCGACTGCCTGTGCTGCCACCGCGCTGCCCTGGCATGCGGCCGCTGCGCCCGGCTATCCGGACAAGCCGGTACGAGTCATCGTGCCGTTTCCGGCCGGTGGCACCACCGACGTCGTGGCCCGGCTGACCATGCAGAAGCTGGGCGAACTTGCGGGCCAGTCCTTCGTGGTCGACAACAAGAGTGGCGCCAACGGCGTCATAGGCTCCGAGCTGGCGGCCCGCGCAGCACCCGACGGCTATACCTTGCTGATGAACACGGCGGGAGCGCAGACCCTGAGCCCAGTGCTCTACAAGACCAGCTACGAGGCGCTGGCCAGCTTCGAGCCCATCAGCCATCTATGCGATGTGGGCTTTGTGGTGATTGCGCGCAAGGACCTGCCCGTCAACAGCATGCAGGAGCTGACGGCCATGGCCAAGCAGGGCAAGCCGCTGAGCGCCTCCTCGGGCAGCAGCATGATTTCGCTGATCACCGAGCAGTTCAAGAAAGTGATCGAGGCACCGGGCATCGTGAATGCCCAGTACAAGGGCACGGGCCCGCAGATGCAGGCCGTGGTGGCGGGCGAGGTGGACTTTTCGTTCGACTCCTTCACCTCGGTGGAGATGATTCGCGCAGGCAAGGTCAAGGCCCTGGCCGTGCTGCTGCCCCAGCGTGTACCGACCTTTGCGCAGCTGCCCACGCTGCGCGAGCTGGGCATAGCGGGCATGGATTTCAATTCCTGGTCGGGGCTGCTAGCTCCCAAGGGTACGCCTCAGGACATCGTGGGCTATCTGGCCCAGCAGATGGACAAGATCATGCAGATGCCTGATGTGCTGGCCAGGCTTGCCGGCTACAACTACATGCCGCGGCGCAGCACGCCCCAGGAGTTCGGTCGGCTCATTGCCGCCGACCACGAGCGCTGGAAGCGCATCGTCAAGGAAACAGGCATCACCCTGGGCTAGCTTCGCGCGAAGCAGATCCGGCCTCCGCGGCCAGGTTGGCGACGGAGCTGGGCGGCTGCCCGCCCACCTCGGCTGGGATGGCGATGCGCTTGCAAGGCTCGGCACTGGCCATCAGCGCATCGCTGTCCACGGGGGCCTGTGCTTGGAGTTCCTCTGCCGTCTGGGCCTGCGCCTTCGTCCTTGCGGGCTGTGCCGGGGCCTGGGCTGCAGCCGGCAGCATATGCGCCTGGCGCCAGTGGCCCCAGCGGTAGTAGGCCAGCATCATCAGCATGGAGCAGACGGAGCTGATGGGAAAACTCCACCAGATGGCATCCACGCCCATCACGGGTTGCAGCCAGCGCGCCACGGGCACGCGTATGCCCCACATGACAATTGCCAGGATGAGCACCGGCGCCATCACGGCCCCCGTGGAGCGCACCACTCCGGCCAGCACAAAGGTCACGCCGAAGAAGAGGAAGGAGCCTATGGCAATGTGGTTGAGATGGCGGGCCACCTCCAGCGAGGGGCTGCCGCTTGGCAGAAACCAGCCCAGCACATGGCGGTCCAGCAGCACGATGAGGACGATCAGGCTGCCCGTCATCAAGAGGTTGCCCAGCATGCCTGCATTGGCCGTGGCGCTGACACGCTGCCAGAGGCCCGCCCCCACGTTCTGCGCCGCCATGGACGAACAGGCCGCGCCTATGGCCATGGCCGGCATCTGCACATAGGTCCACAGTTGCAGCGCTGCGCTATAGGCGGATGCCGTCTGCACGCCATGCTCGTTGACCATGGAAATCATGGCGATCATGGCCAGCGAGATCATCACGATCTGCACGCCCATGGGCAGGCCCTTGACCACCAGAGTGCGCACAATCGTCAGATCGGGCTTGAACAGTCCCAGCTGCCGGCGACCTATCCACAAGGGATGGCGGCGCAGGCGCAGCCATCCCAGCAGGGCAAAAAAGCTCACGGCATTGGCAATCAGCGTGGCCACGGCCGAGCCCTGGATACCCATGCGCGGCACGGGGCCCCAGCCAAAGATCAGCAGCGGGTTGAGGGCCATGTCCAGCGCCACGACGACGAGCAGAAACCAGAACGGCGTTCTGGTATCTCCCGCGCCGCGCAGGGCCGCCGTCACAAAGCTGAACATGAACAGCAGCGGAATGGCCAGAAAGATGACTTTGAGATAAGCCTCGGCCAGCGGCAGCGCTGCTTCGGGTGTGCTCATCCACAGCATGAGATGGCGCGACAGCGGCCAGCCCAGCAGGGCAATCAGCAGCGAGACAACACCAAAAAACGTCGCGCTGGTGCCAAGCACACGTTTGGCTTGCGCGATGTTTTTCGACCCCATGCTCTGGGCAATCAGGATATTGGTCGCCATGCTGATGCCGAACACCGCGCCGATCAGCGCAAACATCACGTTGTTGGCATTGGCGGTGGCCGTCAGCGCGGCCTCGCCCAGGTGACCGCCGACCCAGATGGCATTGACCGAGCCGTTGAGCGACTGCAGCACATTGCCGGCCAGGATCGGCAGGGCAAAGACCAGCAAGGTGCTGGCAATCGGGCCCTGGGTCAGGTCGCGTGTCTGGGGCTTGGAGTTGGCGGTGCGCGCACTCTGGCGCGGGGCGCTGGCGGAGGCTTCAGGCATCGGCCCATTGTGGGGCATGTCGGCCGGTTGCGGTTGACGGGCGGTGGGCCCGGAATCCGGGGCAGGAGGTGGTTTTGGGGCGCTGGCGCAGCTACGATGATGGCCATGAGCAATACCCCGACCACTCCCGCAAGCGCGCTTCCCCGCTGGCCGTCACGCTTCTGGGCCCAGGCATCGGCCCATGACTTTGCCCTGGCCCAGAACAATGGCCTGGCCGCAGACACCGTGGCCGTGCTGCCCGTGGCGGCGGTGGAGCAGCATGGGCCGCATCTGCCGCTGTCGGTGGATGCCAGCCTGATAGAGGGCGTCATCGATGCCGCTCTGGCGCAACTGCCCGCCGAGCTGCCGGTGCTGTTTCTGCCGCCGCAGAACATCGGCTTTTCGGTCGAGCATACGCACTATGCGGGCACCTTGAGCCTGCAGCCGGCCACGCTGATTGCTCTGTGGACGGAGCTGGGCGCCTGCGTGGCGCGCGCCGGCATCAGGAAGCTGCTGCTGCTCAACGGTCATGGTGGCCAGGTCAGCGTGATGGACATCGTTGCGCGCGAGCTGCGCATCCGGCATGGCCTGCTGGTCTACAGCGCCAGCTGGTTCGGGCTGGTGGACGATGCGGCCAACCAGCAGTTCTGCGCGCATGAGCATCGCTTCGGCATTCACGGCGGCGAAGTGGAGACCTCGATGCTGCTGCACCTGGCGCCCGAGACCGTGCATATGGAGCGTGCGCAGAACTTCGCTTCCAGCTCTGAGCAGCGGGCCGGCAAATACCACTTCATCGGCAATGGCCGCAGCGCCAAGCTGGGCTGGGCCATCGAGGACTACAACCCGGCCGGAGCCGTGGGCAACTCCGCCGCCGCGACGGCCGAGCGTGGCGCGGCCATGGTGCGTTCATCGGCTCAGGGCCTGGTCAGGTTGCTGGGCGAAATTCATGACCTTCCCCTGAGCACGGTGGGAAATCAACCACAGCCGCTTTGAATTCAGGAGCTTTTTACGCAAGAACAGCCTGCATTTGCAGGCTGTTTTGTATTGAAAATCAATGCTATCAATCGCTATAAGCTACTGAAAGCATAGCTATCAGTATCACTGTTTCGGAATCTTGGCCGTGGTGATGACATCGCCCCAGCGCTTGATTTCCGACTGCAGCAGCTTGGCGGTCTGCTCGGGGGTGCTGGCCTGGGCCTGCACATTCAGTTCGCGCAGCTTCTTGGCGACCTCGGGGTTGTTGACGGCGGCGTTGATTTCCTTGTTCAGACGCGCGATCACGGGGGCTGGTGTCTTGGAGGGCGCAGCCAGCGCATTCCAGGACGAGGCCACAAAGCCCTTGACGCCGGATTCCTGGGCCGTGGGCACATTGGGCAGCAGTGGCGAGCGCTTCTCGCCCGTCACCGCGAGCAGGTTCACGGCCTTGGAATTGATCTGGCCCATGATGGGCGTGAGAATTTCCACGGCCGCATCGATCTGCTTGCCGCGCAGCGCCGTCACCACGGCGGGCGTGCCGTTGAAGGGCACGATCTGCGCATCGATGCCGGCCGTGGTCTTGAACAGCTCGGCCGCCAGGTGCTGGGTGCTGCCCACATTGATGCTGCCCAGATTCAGCTTGCCGGGATTGGCCTTGGCATAGCTCACCAGCTCGCCCAGGTTCTTGAAGGGCGACTTGGCATCGGTGATGACGCCAATGTCAAAGTAGCCCAGCGTGGAGATGGGCGTCAGGTCCTTGACCATGTCGAAGGGCAGACTGTTGAACAGATTCACCGTGACGGCGCTGCCGTTGGACATGAGAAACAGCGTATGTCCGTCGGGCGCAGCCTTGGCCACGGTGTCGGCCGCCACGATACCGCCCGCGCTGGGCTTGTTGTCTATGACCACGGGCTGGCCGAGCTGGGTGGACAGCTGCTGCGCCACCACACGGGCCGTCACATCGGCCACGCCGCCGGCACCAAAGGGTACGACGATGCGGATGGGGCGGTTGGAAAGGCCTTCGGCCTGGGCGGTGGTGGCTAATCCGCTCAGCAGGGCAGCCCCCGCTGCGGCACTGATCAGGGATTGGGTAAAACTGCGGCGTTTCATGCTTGTCCTTCTGTCTGAAACTTTTTATCCAGAGAGTGTGCCGCCGAAAGATGCCCGGAGGCAGCCGCAAAGCGTTCTGTCTGCTATGCCGCACAGGTATGGCTAGTTACCGCTTGCTTGCAGGGCAGTCAGCCCCCAGTGATGCATGACCTCGCGCAATATCAGCAGGGCCGCCGCATGTTCAGCGGTCTGCGGCAGCTGCGGGTCGGCATGGCCGGGCTGCTGGGCCTGGCGTGCCAGCAACTCGAACATATTCTCGATCGCCTCGCGCGAGGCCTGTATGGCTTGCGGGTCGGCTGTGGCACTGTGTATCAATTGCCGCAGCAGCGGGTCTGCCGTTTGCAGCATGCTGGCACCTGCAGGCAGCCAGCGTCCTGCCGGCATGACAGCATCCTCCACATCGGCAATCGCGTTTTCCAACATCAGCGCATTGGGCATGCGCTGGCCGAAAGCCTTGACCAGGGTGGCAATGCCTATGGGCAGGCGGTGCTGCTGCGCGCCTATGTCAAGCGTCAGCGCCGTATCGCCAAGACTGAGAAAGATGGAGTCCATGCCGGTTTTGTAGCACTTTGCGTTGGCCGGCTCCAGGCATGAGGGGGATCAGGCGCTGGTGATCCAGCTTCTGTATTCGGCGCTATCGAGATGGCTGAGTGTGTTGAAGCTTTGCAGCATCAAGCGCTTGGGGCTGATGCTGAACTCCGTCACGGCAATATTGCGCAGCCGCATATTGAGGGCAATGGTCACCTCGGGCGCGGTTCCAAGCACCTGGCCCACGGCCGCGGAGATGGGGCCGCCGCTGCTGACCAGCAGCACGTTCTGGCCGCTGTGCTGGTGGCGTATCTCCTCAAGCACCTGGTGCACTCCATCCGCAAAACCGTTCCAGTCAGGCATGCCGACCGGGCTGATGGTGCCTCCCATCCATTGCGCCAGCGCGTCGCACAGCAGGCGGAAATGATGACGGTACAGCTCGGGCGTATCGGGCCTGGGCAGAGGGGCAGGGTGGATGGCGCGCAGCAGGGCTTCGCTGTCGTACTCGTTGAGTCCGGACCGGCTTTGTACCTCAAGGCCTGAAGCGCTGCCAAGGCCCTGGACTATCCCGGCCAGCGTCTGTTGATGGCGCTTGAGCGTGCCTGCATAGACGGCGTCGAACTTCAGACCTCGCTCACGCCAGTATTCACCCAGACGCACCGCCTGTTCCTGGCCGCGTGGGCTGAGCTGGTCGTAATCATCCGCGCCAAACGAGGCCTGGCCATGGCGCACAAGGTAGAGGTTTCCCATGGCGCGGATGTTGGGCCTTGCCCGCTTGCGGCGCTGTCATGCCTGCGACCTGCTGGCGCTTGTGCGACAGCGCACGGGCGGGCATTTCCGCAACCGTCGTCAGGATTGGCGCACGGACAGGGTGTGCTGCTCGGTTAAGATAGTTGAGAGCGATTCTCAAAAACATAAAAAATACGCTCCGCTTTCGGTACTGGTTCACGGATCTCTTGCACTTGGCTGGCAGGAGGCTTGTCGGTTTCGAGGCGGAGCGTGTTTTTTTATGCCTGTTCACCATCTGGAGCCCTCCATGTTTCGACGACCCCTGTTTGCACTGGCCGCCGTTGCCAGCCTGTGCGCCCCTGCGCTGTCCGCCCACGCCGAGGACATCACGCTCTATACCACCCGTGAACCGGCTCTGATCCAGCCCTTGCTGGCTGCCTTCACGGCGCAGACCAAGATCGGCGTGAAGACGGTCTTCGTCAAGGACGGCCTGCTGGAGCGCGTCAAGGCTGAAGGCCAGCGCTCGCCCGCCGACGTGCTGATGACGGTGGATATCGGCAATCTGCTGGATCTGGTGGACGGTGGCGTGACCCAGCCAGTCAAGTCCAGCACTCTGGAAGCCGCCATTCCTGCCCAGTTGCGTGCCGCAGACAACCAGTGGTTTGCGCTGTCCATGCGGGCCCGCGTGCTGTATGCCGAAAAGGACATGAAGATCGGCGCCTTCCGCTATGAAGACCTGGCCAAGCCCCAGTTCAAGGGCAAGGTCTGCAGCCGTGCCGGCCAGCACCCCTACAACACGGCGCTGATCGCCGCCATGATCGCCCATGACGGCGAAGCCAAGACCGAGCAGTGGCTCAAGGGCGTCAAGGCCAATCTGGCGCGCAAGGCCACCGGTGGCGACCGCGACGTGGCGCGTGACATTCTGGGCGGCATCTGCGATGTGGGCCTGGCCAACACCTATTACGTGGGCCATATGAAGGCGGCCAAGGAAGGTACGGACGCACGCAAGTGGGGCGATGCCATCAAGGTCGTCAAGCCTACTTTCAACGATCCCAAGAGCGGCACGCATATCAATATCAGCGGCGCCTCGGTGGCCAAGCACGCGCCCAACCGCGATCAGGCCGTGAAGTTGCTGGAGTTCCTGGTCTCCGAACCGGCTCAGAATATGTACGCCCAGGCCAACTACGAGCACCCTGTGCGCAAGGGCGTGGCGCTGGACCCCGTGGTGGCCCAGAGCATTGGCGAGATCAAGATCGATCCGCTGCCGCTGACAGAGATTGCCAAGCACCGCAAGGCTGCCAGCGTGCTGGTCGACAAGGTGGGATTTGATAAATAAGTAGCCCCCTGAGGCGCTGATGCGCCTTCCCCCTCTCTCGCTTCGCGGGAGGGGGACAACACCTTCGCTGCGAGGCGGCTCTTGCTCGGTGTTCCTTTGATGGAGCATGCCTGTCCAAGGGCCGTTTCCTTTTTGATTTTTT
Organism: Comamonas sp. 7D-2; assembly: GCF_022749555.1. Taxonomy (NCBI): domain Bacteria; kingdom Pseudomonadati; phylum Pseudomonadota; class Betaproteobacteria; order Burkholderiales; family Comamonadaceae; genus Comamonas; species Comamonas sp. 7D-2. The sequence continues at coordinate 462,465 of NZ_CP094238.1, forward strand.
GATGTTTTCTTATCTTCGTTCAGGGCTCAGACCCGTCGGGCCGGTGTGGCAGGGCGCAAGCTGGTTGATTGCGCTGGGGGTGTTTGCGCCCATTGCCTCGCTGGCCTGGCTGGCGCTGGGGGCGGACTGGGCGCACTGGCAGGATCTGCTGCGCTATGTGCTGCCCGATGCCGCTGCCAATACGGCCTGGCTGCTGGGCGGGGTGGGCCTGGTGGTACTGGTGGTGGGCACGGGCTGCGCCTGGCTGGTGACGGCCTGTGATTTTCCGGGGCGGCGCTGGTTGCATTGGGCACTGCTGCTGCCGCTGGCCATGCCGGCCTATATCGTGGCCTTTGCCTATCTGGACCTGCTTCACCCCATAGGCCCGGTGCAAGGCGCGCTGCGCTGGTTGCTGGGTTACGACAGCCCGCGTCAGTGGCGCCTGCCCGATCTTCGCTCCATGGGCGGTGCGATCTTTGTGCTGGGCTTCACGCTCTACCCCTATGTGTACATGACGGCGCGCTCCATGTTCATGACCCAGCCGGCGCATCTGATGGAGGCCGCACGCTCGCTGGGTGAGACCCGCTGGGGTGCTTTTTGGCGCGTGGCCCTGCCCATGGCGCGACCGGCGCTGGTCGTGGGTCTGAGCCTGGCGCTGCTGGAGACACTCAACGATATCGGGGCGTCCGAGTTTCTGGGCGTGCACACACTCACGGTGTCGATCTACACCACCTGGGTCACGCGTTCCGATCTGGCTGGTGCCGCGCAGATTGCCTGCTCCATGCTGCTGGCCGTGGTGGCCCTGGTCTGGCTGGAGCGCCAGGGCCGCAGTCGCCAGCGCTTTGGCTCGGCCCAGCGCATGCGGGCCATAGCGCCGCACCGCCTGCCCGCAGGCAGGGCCTGGCTGGCAACACTGGCCTGCAGCCTGCCGGTGCTGATCGGCTTTGCTGCGCCAGCTGCCTATCTGGCCTGGGAAAGCGGCAAGCGTCTGGTGCAGGGCTCGGGCGTGTCCGAGGGCCTGGTCTCCAGTCTGCTCAACACGCTGGGACTGGCGCTGGGCGTGACCGTGATCGCGGTGGCCGCGGGTCTTGTTGTGGCCTGGGCCACGCGCACCGGCATCAGCACGCGAGCGCCGTCACGCTGGCCAGCGCAGTTGGCGGCGCTGGGCTACGCCGTGCCGGGCACGGTGCTGGCCATCGGCCTGTTGACGCCGGCGCTGGCGTTCGACGCCGGGCTGGCCCAGCTGTTCGGTATGGGCGGCCTGCCGCTGATGGGGCAGGGCATTGTGTTGGTGGCTGCCTGCGTGATTCGCTTTCTGGTCATGCCCGTGGGCGGTATCGAGGCCGGACTGGTGCGTATTCCGCCGACGCTGGAGCAGGCATCGCGTTTGCTGGGCGAAAGCCGCCTGGGCACGCTGCGCCGCGTGCATCTGCCGCTGCTGCGGCCCGCCATGGCCACCAGTGCCATGCTGGTGTTTGTCGACGCCATGAAGGAGCTGCCCGCCACCTTGCTGCTGCGCCCGGCCGATTTCGATACCCTGGCCACCTGGCTCTATGCCGAAGCCGCGCGCGGCACCTATGAGGAGGGCGCGATCGCCGCGCTGTGCATTGTGATCGCGGGGCTGGTTCCCGTCATGCTGCTGGCGCGTGCCCAGCTGTCGGGTAGTCAGCGATGAATATGCATGAAAATCGGCTCAAGCGCTTATGGGTATTGCGCAAGCAGCTATTGAATATGAATAGGATGAACAGGACTTGTGCAAACAAGAATGCAGCAACGGACGGCCTCCTGAGGCAGTCGTCTTGCCCGAATCCGTTTTGCATAAGTCGTGATGAAGTGACTGCATGACCGCCTCTCTACAAATTGCGCAGCTGCAACTGGGCTATGACACGCCCAAGGGCTTGCACACCGTGCTGCAGGGCTTTGATCTGCAGGTGCCTGCAGGTCATATCGCCAGCCTGCTGGGTCCCTCGGGCTGCGGCAAGACCTCCGTACTGCGAGCGATTGCGGGCTTCGAGCCGGTGCGCGCGGGCAGCATTCATCTGGGCGAGGTATTGCTCTCCGGCCCCGGCACGCATCTGCCTCCCGAGCAGCGCCATGTGGGCATGATGTTTCAGGAGTACGGGCTGTTCCCGAATTTGACGGCCGTGCAGAACGTGGGCTTCGGCCTGCGCCGTATGGGCAAGCCAGAGCGCGACAAGCGTGTGCAGGAGCTGCTTGCCGTGGTGGGGCTGGCGAATTCAGGTAGCAAGTTCCCGCACGAGCTGTCCGGCGGTCAGCAGCAGCGTGTGGCGCTGGCGCGGGCCCTGGCGCCGTCCCCGGCCTTGCTGCTGCTCGATGAGCCATTTTCCAATCTCGATGCCGCCACGCGCGAGCGCCTGACGCTGGAGGTCCGCGACATTCTGCGGGCCACCGGGCAGACGGCGATTCTGGTCACGCACAACGCGCAGGAGGCCGAAACCATGGCCGACCAGATCTGCAGGATGACGCCAGTTCAGCTCTGAGCCGGCCCTGAGGTTTAAAGCAGGACGCGGCCTGAGGTGACGGTCACGGTGTGGCCGCCTACCCAGAGCTTGCCGTTGGCTGCGGTCTGGACATGAACCTGTCCGTCACGGCCCACGCATACGCCTTGCGCGGCGATATAGGGAGTCTGCAGCAGATCCTCGCCGGTCAGCCATTGGGCCAGCGCAGCATTCAGGCTGCCGGTGACAGGGTCTTCGCTCGCGGTATCGCCGATCAGGGCGCGTACTTCCAGACGTGGTTGCGCTGAGGTCACTTTTTCTTGAGCTGCTTCTTCCGCCTGCTTGGCAAAAGCGCGGGCCTCGCGGCTGGAGCGGCCAATCAACGGGGCATCCTCTGCCACCTCATAAATGGCCGCCAGACCGGTTTTGGCACCCAGCTTTTTGAGTGCGCCAAAGTCTGGCTCCACACTCAGAACCGTATCGGGGTGGTCCAGCAGCATTCCCAGCCAGGGCGAGCCGTTGTAGAGGCTGCGTGCCATCAGCAACTGCTCACGCTGCAGGCCCAGAGCCTGCAGCACGGGTGCCAGTTCCTCTTCGGAAATCTCCTGAGAGTCGAGTGAGGGTGCTTCGAAAAACAGCGCACCTTGCGCATCGCAGCCAATGGCTACCAGGCCTTTTTTGCACTCCTGAAGCACTTGCTCGGGGTTGCGCGGCTGGCCGCCCTGGGCCAGCCAGGCATGGCAGCTGCCCAGCGTGGGGTGGCCGGCAAAAGCCAGTTCGCCCGCGGGCGTGAAGATACGCAGCTGGTAGTCGGCGCCCGCAGCCAGCCCCTCGGGCGTGGGCTGCAGCACAAAAGTGGTTTCCGACAGATTGGTCCAGCGCGCGAAGGCCTGCATCTGCGCATCGCTCAAGCCATCGGCACCCAGCACCACGGCCACGGGGTTGCCGAGCAGCGCGGTATGCGTGAACACGTCCACGGTCATATAGGGACGAGAGAGAGGGCTGTTATGTGCGGAGGCAGACATGGGCAGCGATTGTCGGCAAAAAGAAAAACCGGCGCAGAGCCGGTCGATGTGGCATTTCACATGCCATGGGGTATCAGAGACAGCGAGGAAGCGCCGCCGCGCACCGAGGCTGTCGTCCCCCTCCGGCGCAAAGCGCCAGAGAGGGGGAGGTGGCAAAGCCGCTCAGGGGGCCTTCAGATCACAAGCTGGCCTTGATGGCCTCGGCCAGGGACTTGATGCCGACGTTGATCTGCTCGGCAGACACCGTCACATACGACAGGCGCAGCGTGTTGTTCTGTGCATCGCCGGCGTAGAAGGGCGCGCCGGGCACGAAAGCCATATTGCGCTCCACGGCCTTGGCCAGCAGGGCCTGGGCGTCCATGCCCGCAGGCAACCTGACCCAGAGGAACATGCCGCCCACAGGACGTGTCCACTTCACGTCGAGACCGGCCATCTCACGCTCCAGAGCCATCAGCATCACATCGCGCTGAGCCTTGTACATGGCACGGATGGTGGGCACATGGCGATCCAGGAAACCGTCCTTGATGACTTCGGCCACCACGCGCTGGTTGAAACTGGGGGTGTGCAGATCGGCGGCCTGCTTGGCCTGGGTCAGCTTGCCATACACGGACTTGGGCGCGACGATGAAGCCGATGCGCAGGCCGGGGGCCAGCACCTTGGAGAACGAGCCCATGTAGATCACACCCTCGGGGTTGCGTGCAGCCAGGGGCAGAGGGGGTTCTTGTTCGTACCAGAGGTCGCCGTAGGGGTTGTCCTCGATCAGGGGAATGTCCAGCTCCCTGGCCTTGTCGACCAGAGCCTGGCGGCGCGCATCACTCATGGTGCGGCCCGTGGGGTTCTGGAAGTTGGGCAGCACATAGGCCAGTCGGGCCTTGTCGGCGCCGCTGCCGATCTGCTTGGCAAAGTCCTCGATCAGCATGCCTTCGTCATCGCTGTCCACGCCCACGGCCACGGGCTCCATGGGGGTGAAGGCCTGCAGGGCGCCCAGGTAGGTGGGCTTTTCGACCAGCAGACGGCTGCCCTTGTCCAGGAACACCTTGCCGATCAGGTCCAGCGCCTGCTGGCTGCCGGTGGTGATCAGGATCTGCTCGGGATCGACGTTCCAGGGCAGGAAGTCGGCAATCGCCTGGCGCAGCGGGGCAAAGCCCTCGGTGGTCGAGTACTGCAGGGCCGCGGCGCCGTCACGCTGCATCACGGCCTGGCAGGCTTCGGTGAACGCATCCAGGGGGAAGGCCTTGGGGGAAGGCAGGCCGCCAGCCATGCTGATGATGCCGGGGCGGTCGGTCAGCTTGAGGATCTCGCGGATGGCGGAGGAATTCATCTTGGCAGCACGTTCTGCCAGCGTCCAGGTTGTCATAAAACAGTACTCGATCTCTACGTTTCCAGCCCGGGCAGGGCTGGCCGGTGTGCATTTTCACGCCGTTGTCGGGCATGTGCCGGCCCGAGCTTGGGGCTCGGGATGCAATCGTTGCGGCGCACAAGGCGCTGCAACCATGCACCAGCAGGTGGGCTTATTGTGTCGCGACCGGTTTGCCTGTGTGGGCTGGCGGGCAATTGCGACGGTGTGGTCTGCAGCCGGTGAGGCCGCAGGCCGTGACCATAGCCCTGTGTGGAGGGCGGCCAAGAGAGGTTGATGGACTCAATATACGCGTGAGACCATTACAGTACCTATACAGACAGTCTCACAATCATGGCTTCTGTATCGGTATCCGCTTCAATACAGTTCGCTGCACATTACCATGTCCATCTCCCTGTCCCGCCAGGCGGCCCTGACCCTGACCCAGCAACTGGCCGAGCGTCTGGCCGAGCGCATACGCACGCGGCTGCTGCCCGCTGGCGCGCGCCTGCCCTCGGTGCGTGAATGTGCGCGCCAGCAGGGCGTGAGTCCGTACACGGTGGTGGCCGCCTACGACCTGCTGCAGGCCCAGGGACTGGTCGAGGCCAGGCCGCAACGCGGCTTCTTTGTACGCGATATTGTGCAAAATCCGCTTCAAACGCAGGAAAGTCAAGCGCAGATAGCTATCAATGAGGGAGCGGTCAACACCCCGGTAGGCATCCCGCCAGGCACGCGCATCAACGCCACCATGCTGATTCGCGGCATGTTCGTGGAGAGCGTGGCCGGAAAGCCCCAGCCTGGTGCCGGTGTGCTGCCTGCCGAATGGCTGGATGCCGGCTTTCTGGTGGCGGCCATGCGCAAGGTCACCAGCGGGCAGGCGCTGCGCGAATCGCTGGTGCGCTATGGCGAGCCCATGGGTGACAGCCGGCTGCGCGAAGCGCTGGCGCGGCGCCTGCAGCGCATAGGCATCGCGGCGGGGACTGGCCAGATCATCACTACCCTGGGGGCGACCCAGGCGCTGGACATCGTGAGCCGAGCCCTGCTGCAGCCCGGCGATCCGGTGATGGTGGAGGAGCCGGGCTGGGCCGTGGAATATGCGCGCCTGGCCGCCATGGGCATGCGCGTGCTGCCCGTGCCGCGCGGGCCCGAGGGGCCGGACATGGCGGTGATGCAGCGCTATTGCGAGACCATGGCCCCCAAGCTCTATGTGAGTGTCAGCGTGTTGCACAACCCCACGGGCTACAGTCTGAGCGCGGCCAGCGCCCATGAGGTGCTGCAGATGGCGCAGCGATACGGCTTCTATGTGGTGGAGGACGATAGCTACTGCCATATTGCGCCCGATCACGCGCCACGCGTGTCGGTGCTGGACCGCTTGCAGCGCAGCATCTACATCAGCGGCTTTGCCAAGGTGCTGGTGCCCAACTGGCGCCTGGGCTATCTGGCAGCGCCGCCCGAGCTGGTCGAGAGACTTCTGGACACCAAGCTGCTGTCCACCCTATCCACGCCGACCCCAATGGAGCAGGCCCTGGCCCTGTGCATGGAGCAGGGCCAGCTGCGCCGCCATGCCGAGCGGCTGCGCCAGCATCTGGCCCAGGCGCGCATGCGCAGCGTGGCTCTGGCCCAGGCGGCTGGCTGTCGGTTTGTGGCCGAGCCTGCTGGCATGTTCGGCTGGGTGGATACCGGCGTGGATACCGAGGTGCTGACCCAGTTGCTGCTGGATCAGGGCTACATGATTGCCCCTGGCGCCATGTTCCATGCCAGCCGGGGCTCCAGCACCTGCATGCGCATCAACTTCGCGACCACACAGGATGCCGCCTTCTGGCGCGTCTTCGAGCGCGTCGTGGCCCAGATGCGGGCCCAGGCACAGAAGTTGTAGAACGTGTTGACGATCTCCTCGCGCCGCGACAGAGGGTTTGCGGGATGGGATGCAAGGCGCGATACCGCAGCAATAGCCGTGCTATTGCGAGGATTCGCAACGCCGCAGACCGCCCGCAAACCCTCTGTCCCGCAGGGTTGGGGCGAAATCGGGCGATTTCTGCGCGCTGACTCTTGCTTGCACCCCGGTGCAAGCGGCGAGCCAACGCTTTGAACTCATCCCGATTGCGCTCCAACGCGACTGCGTAGAGATCGTCAACACGTTCTTAACCCAGTTGGACGGGACCCTGATGGATATGGCAGCCTGTGCGCTGCAGCAGCTCGCCAAAGGCGTCGGACATCGGATAGTCGAACTCCACGGGCCGCTGCCTGCCTATGGCATCGCCCTGCGCCACGCCGCGGACCAACCGGCTGACCATCTGTGTGTCATAGCTGGCTGTGCTGGGGCATCAAAGCCATAGACGCGGGCAAAGCCATGGTTCATGGGGATGTCGGCAGGCGCTGCGGTCAGGTGGCGGGCCACCGCTTAGCGGCCGGCGTGGTTGAGCGCGCCCAGAGCATCTCGTGCCGGGTTGCCCGTGTTGCTTGGAGTTTCCGCGTCGAGCCTAGCTGGCTGCGTGATAGATGCGTGCGCGGCCGGTCTGCGATGCGCCGCGCAGACTGCTTTCATAGGTGCTGTCTTCGGCAGCAGGCACCAGGGCCTTGGTGCGGCGCTGGTTGAGCACGGAAAGCCTTGCCAACTGGTCACGGACCAGGGAAATTTCGCGGTCCAGATTCTGTGCGCGCTCGCGCAGTGCAGGCGTCCAGTCGTCTGCCGAGAAGCGTTTGACGAGCTGGGAGAACGCCACCATGGCGTCACGCAGGCGGGTGCTGGACTGTTCCAGCGCGGATGCGTCCGGTGACTGCAGCGATGCCGAAACGGTCTGAATCACCGCATCCAGCGAATCGAGCATTTCCTGCAAGGTCATCGGGTCAGCCTTTGTTCGGGAGTTCAGGCACGGGCGCTTCAGCCGCGAGCGTGAACCAGGAATTCTTCGGTATTGGCCAGCAGCTTGTCTGCCACGGCCTCGGCGTTGACGCGGAAGCTGCCATTGGCAATGGCTTCGCGCATGGCCTTGACGCGATCGGCATCAAAGTCGGTATTGGTGCGGTTTTGGCTGTCCAGGGCGCGGGCCGAGGACGAAAAGGACACGGGCACGCCGGCGGCGCGCTCGGACAAGCCTTTGGTCGATTCTTCGGTGGCAACCGTGGTGGCGGATTTCGGGGCCTGCTTGGCGGCTGCAGTGGTCTGCTGCAGGTCCGGCTTATTGCCTATCTTCATGCTGGTTCTCCAATCGCCCTGTATCGGCGTAGGGCGCTGTAGCCTTGCTTTCGACAAGGGCGCGTAAAACTTGAGGAATATTTGGCATGGTTGATAAAGTGAGTATGCACCCTCTCGTCATTGAACCAGAACCACGCCACTGGCATTGACCGTTCCTGTAACAAGGCGGCCATTATCCATGCGAACCCGTACCTGCTGCCCTTCTCCGGCTGCAGTCATTGCCTTGCCTGAGCCGGCAACGCTGAAGCCGCCGCCGTTGACCATCACCTGGACGGGCGATCCCGCCGTGAACAAGGCAGGCGGACGTACCATGTTCTGGCGCAGAGCCTGCCCCGAAGTCAGCGGTCGCGCCGCGACCATGCCGATGAAATCCTGTGCATTGGCGAAGACGGGGGCGCTGTCCTCGGCCCAGTCCACTTCAGCGGGGGCTGCGTCCTCGGCGCTCAGCGTCTTGCCTGCCGGAATATTGCCCTGGGCCACCCAGGCCGGGCCATAGGCCCGCACGGTGATGGGCAGGAACACGTTCCAGGGCACGCTGCCCTGCACGCAGCGCAGGCCCAGCCGGGTGCGACCCCAGAGGCGACTGCCCGCAGGCAGATAGGGCTCGACCTTGGCGCAGGCTGCCAGGCGCAGGCGCGAGTCCAGCTGGCCCATCTGAACCTCCATGCGCAAAGCCATGCCATTGCCGGCTTGCGCAGTCTCGGTTGATGGCTGGTGCAGAGCCGCATCGACAAAGCGCTGTCCGATCTGGCTGAGCTGTGCCGCGCCGTCCTGGGCCTGTGCGCCAGCCGTCAGCAGCAGCGCAGCGAGACCCCATGCTGCAGCCAGGCCTTGAGAGGGGCGAAGGCGCAGAAACAGGGAAAAGCGGCCAGACATGCATCAATCCTTTGAAGTATCCGCAGTCACAGGGCTGCAGACGATGCTGGCAAATATAGGCGTGACATGGCTTGCGCAATGGCTTGAAGAGCCAGCGCAATACCGCTTTCTTCGCGCTTTAGTTTGCGCTGCCGATTTTCATAATCCTCGCATGCCGCAGTCCGTGGGCTCCGGCATCCCCGAATTCTGAAAGCGAGGCCGCAATGCTGAACAAAATGACCGAACGACTGGACTTCCAAAGCGAGGCGCTGCTCTTGCGCGCCGAGCGCCAGCGCGCCATTGCCAGCAATATTGCCAATGCCGACACCCCCGGCTATGTGGCGCGCGACTTCAATTTCCGCGAAGCCTTGATGGCCGCGACCAGCGGGCCCAAGCCCTTGACCCAGGCCAGCGTCACGACGGCAGGCCATATCCCGCTGCAGGCGCAGATGTCGGACGAGGCGCTCAAGGCCAAGCTCGGCTATTCGGTCAATTCCCAGCCCAGCCTGGATAACAACACCGTGGATCTGGATCGCGAGCGCGCCAATTTCGTCGACAACTCCGTGCGCTACGAAGCCACGCTGCGCTTCATCAACGGCCAGGCCAAGACCATGCTCAGCGCCATTCAAGGCCAGTAAGCCCAGGAGCTAAACCATGTCCATGTTTTCCATCTTCAATATCTCGGGCAGCGCGGTCAGTGCTCAGTCCCAGCGCCTGAACGTGGTGGCCTCCAATCTGGCCAACGTCGATGCCGTGGCCGGCCCCGATGGCAGCGTCTACAAGGCGCGCCAGGTCGTGTTTCAGACCGTGCCCATGGGCAACGACGGCAGCGCGGGCGTCAAGGTCAATGCCATCAGCGAGGACAACACGCCCGGCCGCCGCATCCACGACCCCAGCAATCCGCTGGCCGATGGCGAGGGCTATGTCACCCACTCCAACGTGAGCGCCGTGGACGAGATGGTCAACATGATCTCGGCGTCACGCTCCTATCAGAACAACGTGGAAGTCATGAACACGGCCAAGACGCTGCTGCTCAAGACTCTGCAAATGGGCCAGTAAGCCCGGGAACACACACATGATCTACGGCGCAAGCAGCGTGGACGGCACCACGACCAACACCACCAGCAATACCAAGAACTCGGTGACCAACCCCAACGAGGCGCAGGACCGTTTCCTCAAGCTGCTGGTGGCCCAGCTCAACAACCAGGACCCCATGAATCCCATGGACAACGCGGAAATGACCTCGCAGATGGCGCAGATCAACACCGTGACCGGTATTCAGCAGCTGAACCAGACCATGGCCTCCATGTCCAGCCAGTTCACGGCCATGCAGGTGCTGCAGGGCACTTCCATGATCGGTCGTACGGTGCTGACCGAGGGCAACACCCTGGGCGTGGCGGCCGATGGCACGCATACCGCTGCCTTCGACCTGGAAAACCAGGCGGCCAGCGTCAAGATCCAGATCACCACGGCCAGTGGCGAGCTGGTGGACACCATCGACCTGGGGGCCGGCGCTGCCGGGCGGAACTACTTCACCTGGGATGGCAAGGACAAATACAGCGGCGATGCCTCGCAGCTGCGCTACAGCGTGGTCGCCACCAATGGCACGACCGCAGTGGCATCCACACCGCTGGCGCCGCATGCCGTGATTGCCACCAGCTCGGCCAATGGCTCTTTGTCGCTGGAGCTCGATAACGGCGACAGCGTGGCTTATTCCGGCGTCAAGGCCGTTTACTGATTGAGGAACACATCATGGGTTTTCAACAAGGTCTCTCCGGCTTGAACGCCGCCAGCAAGAATCTGGACGTCATCGGCCACAACATCGCCAACTCCAACACCACGGGCTTCAAGGCCTCGCGCGCTGACTTTGCCGAGATGGTCGCCAGCGCCATCGGCTCGGCCAGCGGCCAGAGCAGCGGCATCGGCGTCAACGTGGCCTCCGTGTCCCAGCAGTTCAGGCAGGGCTCCATCACTTCGACGGGCAACAACCTTGACATCGCCATCAACGGCAACGGCTTTTTCGTCGTCAAGCAAAGCGACGGCAGCATCGCCTACACGCGCGCCGGCAACTTCGGCCTGGACAAGGAGGGCAACCTCAAGACCGTGGACAACGACAATGTCATGGGCTATGTGGTGGACCCTTCGACCGGCAAGATCCAGTCGGGTGCCACGCCTGTGCCGATGAGCTTTCCCACAGGGCAGCCGATTCCCGCCAAGCAGACGTCCAAGGTGAATGTGGAGCTGAATCTGGATGCACGCGCCACGGCGGCCGCCGGCGACGCGACAGCCACGCCCCCTGTCGCTGCCACGCCTCGTGCCACCTATGGCACCTCGCTGAATGTGTATGACACCCAGGGCACGGCGATCCCGGTCAATCTGTATTTCGAGAAAGACGCCACAGGCAACACCTGGAATGTCTTCAACTCGCTTGATGCCACGGCCACGCCCATTGGTACGGCCGTGTTCGACGCGAGCGGCAAGCTCACCAGCGTCACCCCCAATGCACCGACCACAGGTTCGGGTACCACGCTGAATCTGAGCGTCAGCGGCGGCACGGCCAATCCAAACGGCCTGCAGCCCTTCAACGTCGCGTTCGATTTCGGCGGTCTGACCCAGTTCGGCACCAAGTTTGCCGTCAGCAGCCTCAAGCAGGACGGCTATACCTCGGGCGCACTGACGGGCATCAATGTGGGCCGCGACGGCTCCATCGTGGCTTCCTACTCCAACGGCGTCACGCGCACCGAAGGCCAGATCGCTCTGGCGGCATTCACCAATACCCAGGGTCTGGGCTCCATCGGCAACAACAAATGGGTTGCCACCTCCGACTCCGGCCCTGCACTCAATGGTTCGGCCCAGACCGGCACCTTCGGCTCGCTGCAGTCGGGCGCGCTGGAAGAGTCCAACGTTGACCTGACGGCCGAGTTGGTCAACATGATGACGGCGCAGCGCTCCTACCAAGCCAACGCCCAGACCATCAAGACGCAGGACCAGGTGTTCTCCACACTCGTGAACCTGCGATAACCGATAGGCCCTTGAGGCGCTTTGCGCCGGGGCTGCAAAGGCGATTGATTTGACGGAAGGAAGGTCAGCATGGACAAAATTATTTATACGTCGATGACTGGGGCCAATGCGGCAGCCCAGCGTCAGGCCGTGCTGGCTCACAACCTGGCCAATGCGGGCACCAACGGCTTCAGGGCCGAGATGTCCACCTTCCGTTCGGTACCGCTGCAGGGTTCGGGGGCCGGCACCCGCGTGTTTGCGCTGGAGGCCACCTCCGGCTATCAGGACACTCCCGGCCCGGCCCAGCGCACCGGCCGTGCGCTGGACGCCATGGCCATGGGCCGCGCCTGGTTTGCCGTGCAGGGGCTGGATGGCCAGGAGGCCTATACGCGCAACGGCGTGTTCGAGATCTCGCCCGAAGGGCAACTGGTCAACAGCAACGGCCAGGCCGTGCTCTCCGACGGCGGCGCGCCCATCGATATCCCGCCAGAGTCCACGATCTCCCTGGGTTCGGACGGCACGCTGACTGCCAAGATGGGCAACCAGCTGCCCGTGGCCGTGGGGCGCGTCAAGCTGGTCACGCCGCCCGTCGATGAGCCGCTGGTGCGCGGCGATGACGGCTTTTTCCGCGCGGCGCAGGGCGATGCGCTGCCCAACGATGAAACAGCGCGCCTGCTGTCGGGCTCGATCGAGGGATCGAATGTGAACTCCGTCGAAACCATGGTCGGCATGATCGCGGCCTCGCGCCAGTTCGAGCAGCAGATGAAGCTGCTGCAGACCGCTGAAACCAACGATAAATCCGCCAGCCAGCTGCTGAGCTTGAACGGCTGATAGCCAAAGGAATACGTCATGATCAATTCGCTGTTCATTGCCAAGACCGGCATGGAAGCCCAGCAGACGCAGCTGGACGTGATTTCGCACAATCTGGCCAACGTCTCCACCACCGGCTACAAGCGCGCGAATGCGGTCTTCGAGGATCTGATCTATCAGAATCTGCGCCAGTCCGGTTCGCAGACCACCGAGCAGAATCAGCTGCCGACCGGCCTGCACCTGGGCCTGGGCGTGCGCACCGTGGCCACCAGCCGTAACTTTCTGCAGGGCAGCCTGCAGCAATCGAGCAATGCGCTGGATGTGGCCATCAACGGCAACGGCTTCTTCGAAGTCAATATGCCCGACGGTACGATTGCCTATACCCGCGACGGTTCGTTCGAGGTCGATGCCCAGGGCCAGCTGGTGACCTCCAGCGGCCTGCCCGTGGCCAACGGCATCACCATCCCGCAGGGTGCTACCAAGGTGTCGATCAGCCATGACGGCGTGGTCAGCGTCACCATGCCCGGCCAGGCTGCGCCGCAGCAGGTGGGCAATATCGCGATGAGCCAGTTCATCAATGCCGCAGGCCTGGAGCCCCGCGGCCAGAACCTCTACGTCGAGACCGCTTCCTCGGGCCAGCCCCAGCAGGGCACGCCCGGCACCAACGGTCTGGGCACGATTCAGCAGGGCTATCTGGAAGCCTCGAACGTGAACGTGGTCCAGGAGCTGGTGACCATGATTCAGACGCAGCGCGCCTACGAAATGAATTCCAAGGCGATCCAGACCTCCGACCAGATGCTGGCCAAGCTGGCACAGCTCTGATTGATCACAATGTATTGAGGAGCAGCTTGCGCTTGATGCCTATGGTTTTCAGATCAATTCATTGCTGAATTCCATTAGGAGTAGGCGCTGAAAGCTCTGATTTCAATAGCGTGCCTCGCGCACGCAAGGGCACAAGGGGGCGAAGCGCCTGACTGCCAAGGACTTGCCGCCATGTTCAAAGCCATTGTTTCCCATTGCCCGCCGCTCTGCGCCCTCGCCGGGGCCCTGCTGGTTTCGGGCTGCGTCACGCTCAATCCGCCGCCGCCCGTGGACATGCCATCCACCGCACCTCCCGTGCTGCAGCCGCGCGAGCAGACGGCCCAGGCGCCCACTGGCAGCCTGTTCAACGCCAGCCGCTACCGCCCCATGTTCGAGGATCAGCGCGCCCGCATGGTGGGCGATTCGGTGACGGTGCAGATCGTCGAGCGCGTTTCGGCCAGCCAGAGCACGGACTCCAAGGTCGGGCGAGCCAACGAGCTGAGCACGGGCATCACCTCGCTGCCGCTGCTCAGGGGCGGCGCCGAGAAGACGGTGGCCGATGCGCTCACCCTGGGGGCCGAGAGCAAGAACGACTTCAAGGGCTCGGGGGCCACCAGCAGCAACAACACCTTCACGGGCTCGATCGCAACCACCGTGGTCGATGTGCTGCCCAACGGTCATCTGGTGATTGCCGGCGAGAAGCAGATCGGCGTGAACCATAACGTCGATGTGCTGCGTTTCACGGGCACGGTGGACCCGCGTTCGCTGCGTCCGGGCAGCACCGTGGCATCGACTCAGGTGGCCAATCTGCGTGTCGAGTCGCGCAGCCGTGGCCAGGCCGGTGAAGCCCAGTCAATTGGCTGGTTGTCCCGGTTCTTTTTGAACGTTATGCCGTTCTGATTCTTCCGAGAATGGGCAGTATGAAAGTACTGTCCACGCTCCTGTCACTGCGCCCTGCGCACACCGCCTTGCTGGTGGTCGCAGCCCTTGGCGCCAGCGGGCTCACCCTGCCTGCGCATGCCACACGCATCAAGGAGGTTGCCGCCATCCAGGGCGTGCGCAGCAACCAGTTGACAGGCTATGGTCTGGTGGTCGGCCTCGACGGAACGGGCGACCAGACCACGCAGATGCCCTACACCAAGCAGGCGCTGGCCAATTACCTGGAGCAGATGGGCATCGCCCTGCCGGCCACGGGCAATGCGGCCCAGCTGCAGCTCAAGAATGTGGCGGCGGTGATCATCACGGCCGAGCTTCCGGCCTTTGCACAGCCCGGTCAGGCCATCGACATCAATGTCTCCTCCATGGGCAATGCCAAGTCGCTCAAGGGCGGCACGCTGGTGGCGACACCGCTGCGCGGCGCGGACGGAGAGATCTATGCCCTGGCCCAGGGCAATGTGGTGGTCGGCGGTGCCGGGGCTGCAGCCGGCGGCTCCAAGGTGCAGGTCAATCACCTGAACGCGGGCCGCGTGCCGCAGGGCGCGCAGGTTGAGCGTGCAGTGCCCACTCCCGTCAACCAGGGCAACACGATCACGCTGGGCCTGAATCAGACCGACTTCCAGACAGCCGACAAGATGGTTCGCGCCATCAACCAGCGCATGGGAGCGGGTACGGCCATGGCATTGGACGGCCGCACGGTGCAGGTCAATGCACCCATCGATCCGGGCTCGCGCGTGCGCATGATCGCCGAGATTCAGGAGATGCCCATCGAGACCTCCAAGCCGGCGGCCAAGGTGGTCATCAATGCCCGCACCGGCTCCATCGTGCTCAATCAGGCGGTGACCCTGGGCCCCTGCGCGATTGCGCACGGCAATCTGTCCATCACCATCAGCACCACGCCGGTCATCAGCCAGCCTGCACCGTTCTCGCAAGGGCAGACCGTGGTGGCGCAGAAGTCCGATATCCAGGTCAAGCAGGAGCCCGGCAAGGTCATCAACATGCCCAATTCGCCCCAGCTCACCGATGTGGTGCGGGCACTGAATTCACTGGGCGCCACGCCCCAGGATCTGCTGGCCATCCTGCAGGCCATCAAGGCCGCTGGCGCCATGGACGCCGAGCTGGAGGTGATATGAGCACGTCATTGCCCCATTCTTCATCCCTGGCGGCCAGCAATGCTCTGGCTGTCGATGCACGTTCGCTCAATGCGCTCAAGACGGCAGCCGGCGAGAACAGCCCTCAGGCCGCGCGCGAGACGGCCAAGCAGCTCGAGTCGCTGTTCATGCGCGAGATGATCAAGAGCATGCGCGAGGCGACCATGAAGTCCGGCCTGCTCGACAGCGCGCAGGGCAATCTCAGCACCGATCTGCTGGATCAGCAGCTCTCGGTGGCCATGGCGGGACAGCCTGGCGGTCTCACCGATGCCATCAGCAAGCAGCTGGCGCGCAGCATGGGGGTCGACGCCGCCGAGGACGCAGAAATTGCCGTGCCTTCCACACTGAGCCTGAGCCGCAACGCCTGGCGCAATGTGGGCAGCAACGGCGCCTGGAGCGGCAGCCGCAGCCAGGCTGCGCAATCGATCAACGCCTATGCACCGGCTCCCAAGGGGCGCGACAACTTCGTGACGGCGCACACCGGCGCGGCCCAGCGCGTGGCCAGCGAGAGCGGCATCCCGGCCCACTACATGATCGGCCAGGCCGGACACGAGACGGGCTGGGGCAGGAGCGAGATCCGCAACAAGGACGGCAGCAACTCGTTCAACCTGTTCGGCATCAAGGCCGGTGGAAGCTGGACGGGCAAGGTCGCCGAAGTCACGACCACCGAATACATCAATGGCGCGCCCAAGAAGGTGACGGCCAAGTTCCGCGCCTATGACTCCTACGAGGAGTCCTTCCGCGACTACGCACGCCTGATCGGCAGCAATCCGCGCTACGAAAAAGCCATGGCCCAGACCGGCTCTGCCCAGGCCTATGCCAGCGAGCTGCAAAAGGCCGGCTACGCCACCGATCCGGCCTATGCGCAAAAGCTCAGCCGCGCCATCCAGAGCGTGGCCCAGGTCAGCGTCGCCAACGCCGGCAACAACAGCGCCAATGTCGCAAGCCGTCTGGGCGTCAGCGCCCGTGCCGCCCAGATCAACAAGATCACCGAGAACCAGTCATGAGTCTTCTGAACGTGGGCGCGCGCGCCCTGATGGCCAACCAGATCGCCCTGCAAACCACGGGGCACAACATCGCCAACGTCAACACCGCCGGCTATTCGCGCCAGAGCGTGGCCTTCCAGACCTCGGCGGGCCAGAACATCGGCAATGGCTATATCGGCAATGGCGCCGATGTGGCGACCATCTTGCGCAACTTCAGCGAGCTGGTCAACCGTCAGGCCACGGCGGCCACCGCCGCCAGTGCCGCAGACTCCGCGCGCTCGAACTCGCTCAACCAGTTGCAGGAAGTGTTCTCCGGCGGAACCAACGGCCTGGGCGCGGCCATCAACGACATGATGAATGCGTTTGCCGATGTGAGCAGCGCACCTACCGACTCTTCGGCACGCCAGGTGGTGCTGACGCGCATGAGCGAACTGGCTGCGCGCTTTCGCTCGGCTTCGGCCCAGCTCGACGAGATGGACTACAGCACGCGACAGCAGATGAGCAATGACGTGAATGTGGTCAACAGTCTGTCCCAACAGGTGGCGGCGCTCAACGGCCAGATCAGCAGCGCCATTGCCACGGGCCACACGCCCAATGACCTGCTCGATCAGCGCGACCAGCTGGTGCGTGACATCAACAAATACGTGCAGACCTCGCAGGTCGACGCCGGCGATGGCTCCATCAGCCTGTTCGTGGGCGGCAGCCAGCCGCTGGTGCTGGGGCAGAGCGCGGCCAAGCTCAGCCTGCAGGAGTCCACGCAGTACCCCGGCAGCGGCAAGATGAGCCTGTATTTCCAGCAGCAGGGCGGGCAGCCCGTGGAGCTGACTCCGGCCATGGCCGGCGGCGGCGAGATTGCCGGTCTGCTGCAGTTCCAGAACAACGACCTGAGCGAGGGGCGCAACCTGCTGGGGCGCATGGTGATCTCGATCGGCGATACGCTCAATACGCAGAACCAGCTGGGCCTGACATTGTCGGGTCAGAAGGGCGGGGCGCTGTTCAATATTCCGATGACGACCACGGGCTCCACCACGGGTGCTCAATGGGTACAGCCCGATACGCCCACGGTCACGGTCAAGGACTCGAGCGCGCTCAAGGCTTCGGATTACAAGATCGTTTTCGGCAACGATGCGCCCAAGGGCAAGGTGGTGCGCCTGTCGGATGGCCAGACCACGGCCTTCAACGATCTGACGGACCTGCGCGGCATGACGATCGACGGTCTGCAGTTCGATCTCAAGAACGATGGCCAGGCCGGCCAGTCCGTGCTGTTCAGTCCTGTGGCATCGGCGGCGCACGATATTCAGACCATGGTGCATTCCGGCAACGATCTGGCGGTGGCCAATCCGGTGTCGGCCAAGATCAACTCGCTGGGCGATGCGGCCGTCCGCATGTCCAGCCTGAAGGTGGAAAAAGGCTTCGATGCCTCTGCCTTTCCTGCAGGCACCACCCTGTCTTTCGCGCCTGACGGGGCGGGCGGCATGACCTATACCATCACGCCTGCCCCCAGCGGCGTGGCTGCGACAGGCGCTTATATCTCCGGACAGGCCATCGAGCTGGCTCCGGGGCTCAAGGTGACGCTCACCGGCACGCCTGCGGTGGATGGTGCCACCAGCGATACCGTGAGCTTCGGCCCCAACAGCTTCTACAGCTCGGATACGGGCAATGCCAGCTCCTTCCTGTCGTTGCGCGACGCCGTGATCTTCGATGGCGCGACCACGCTCAGCGACGGTTTTTCCACCGCCATGGCGCAGATCGGCACGCGCACGCAAAGCGCGGCCTATGCAGCCAAGCTGTCCGACTCGATTGCCAAGAATCTGGAGGGCGATCGCACCGCAGTGTCCGGCGTCAATCTGGACGAAGAAGCCGCCAAGCTGCTGCAGTACCAGCAGTCCTACCAGGCCTCGGCCAAGATGCTGCAGGTGGCTCAGGGCATTTTTGACAGCGTGATCCAGGCCGTTGGCCGTTAACCCCCTACAGCCGGAGAACAGGCATGAGCATCAACCGCATTGGCACGGCCAATATGTATGACAGCACCATCAACAACCTGGGCTCGCGTCAGAGCAGCCTGGTGGACCTGATGGAGAAGACCACGGCGGGCAAGCGCGTGCTGCGCGCCAGCGACGACCCCGTGGCGGCGGCCCAGGCCGAGCGCGCACGCACCCGCATCACCCGCTCTGAAAATGACCAGCGTGTGCTCGGTGCCCAGCGCGATGTGATTGCCCAGGGCGAGTCCGAGCTGGGCAAGGCTCATGGTGCTTTGCAGGATTTTCGTGATCTGGTGGTGCAGGCCGGCAACGGTTCGTATGACCAGGTGGCACGCGATGCGCTGGTCCAGCAGATGCAAAGCCTGCGCGATCAGATTCTCGGCTATGCCAATGCCAAGGACTCCAACGGCTTGCCGATTTTCCGCGGGCTGGGCAGTCCCGATACGCCGCTGCAAAGCACGCCTCCGGGCTCGAGCAGCCAGCTCAACCCCGGCCAGAGCACTGGCAGTGACAACGGCCTGCCCATCTCTCTGGATGGTCATGCGGCCTGGTTGAACGTGCCCACCGGCAACGGGGTGTTTGTGGTGAATGGCGCTGCCTCCAATTCCGGCAAGGCCTGGGCGGATGTGGGATCGGTCACCGACCCGAGCAAGGTCACGGGCGATAGCTACACGCTGGTATTCACCAAGGACCCGACTACCGGCGAGGTCAGCTACGAGATCAACTCCAGCTCGGCCACGGCAACCAACCCTGTGGTTCCGTCCACACCCTACAAGGAAGGGCAGGCGATTACCGTCGGTGGTCAGCAGATCAGCATCAAGGGTACTCCGGCCGACGGCGACAGCTTCACCATGTCTCCAAGCACACGCACCGATATTTTCAGCGTGCTGGATCAGGCCATTGCCACGGTCAAGGGCGGCACGGGGGGGTCGACCGCATTGCAGCAGGGTCTGGGGCGCGCCTTGAGCGAACTGGATTCGGGCATGAACCGGGTGCAGGCCATGCGCAGCTATGCCGGCGACCAGCTCAAACGTGCAGACGGCCTGGAGTCCGACATGAAGGATCAGGCACTGACGCAGGAGGGAGCCCGTTCACGTGCCGAAGATATCGATATGATCACGGCGCTGTCGCAAGTGGATACGCAGAAGGTGGGCTTGCAGGCCGCCCTGCAGTCCTATGCACAGATGCAGAAGCTTTCGCTGTTCAACTACATCGGCTGATTCCAGCGGGCTCTGTCCGTCTTGATGTCTCGTCGTCTACCTGTCCAAATCCTCCATGACCCAGTCTGCCCTCAGCTCTTTGACTCTTGGTTATCGGCCGCTCTGGGGACGTACGCGACGCCTGGCAGGGATTCAGCTTTATGTCCACGAAGACTCGGGCTCCTCTGCCGACATGGCGCATTTCCTGCGCACGGTGGATGAGATCTGGAGCCGTCAGGCCCCGCCGCTCTTGATATCGCCGCAGTCCCGCCAGGTTCTGTGCAATCTTCTTGAACATGCACCTCAGGGCAGTCCCTGGATAGAGGTGCGCGGCGACTGGCTGCAGCAGGATGAAGGTATTTACGAGCTGGTGCAGAAGGCCAAGGCACGCGGGCTGATGCTGGTCTGGGGCGGATCGCTGGCCGATGTGCCCGATGCCGATGCTGCGCGCTGCTTTGCCAGCAGCCTGCTGAGCCTGCCGCCAGAAGGTGCCGCTGGATTGCCCAATGCCGTGCGTTCCAGCCAGCCGGCAAAAGGTGCGGACAAGGAGACTGCCTCGGGCTTTTTTGCCACTCAGCCCCTGAATCTGCTGGACGGTCAGATGTACCAGAGCCTGCAAAGCCTGGAGCTGGCGCGCTCCTGCCTCGACGAGCATGAAGCGGCCGCCGTGGCCGGTTGGCCCGTGGCAGACACCATGCAGGCTTTTCGGCTGCAGCAGCCCCAGCCCTCGCGCGATGCGCTTTTCAGGCTCATGAAGGCCATCGACAAGGAACAGTCCCTGGATGTGATGGAGGAGATCCTGGGTTCGGACCCGGTGCTGGCCTATCGCTTTTTGCTCTATACCAACTCGGCCGCACTGGGCCTGCGTCGCGGCGTGGACTCGCTGCGCCGCGGGCTGGTGATGCTGGGGCTGGGCACGCTGGAGCGCTGGCTGGCCGACCAGCTGCCCCATGCCTGTACCGAACAGGACCTGGTGCCTCTGCGCACGCAGGTCGTGCTGCGCGCCAGGCTGGCCGAGCAGCTGATCGAGGCCGGGGTGAGCCTGGACCTGCAGCGTGAGATGTATCTGTGCAGCCTGTTCTCGCAGCTGGATTTGCTGCTGCATGAGCCGGTGGCCACCATCTTGCGACGCACGCCGCTGAATGAGCGCATTTTCGATGCCATCGTCACGCGCTCCGGTCCTTATGCGGCCGTGCTGCAGATGAGCCAGGCTCTGGAGGGTCGTGACCCGGCACCCATCCGGCAGCTGCGCGAGCAGGAGGAGTGGGAGGCAGAAGACCTCAACCGGATGCTGCTGCGCATGCTCAGCGAGCTCAAGCTGGGCATGCCGCAAGCTCAGACCTGAGTGTCTGGGTGAAAATTCGCTAAAAACAGGCTCTATCTCCTGATGGGAGCGCGCAGACAGCTATCAAATTGATGGATGTGCTGTGAGGCAGAGTCGTGCATAAGCAGGGCTTGGCTGCCGCTTATCCGCGCATTGCCTGGGCGCCGGATTCGGACAATTGGGATATCCAATCCGTCCGTGCGCCATGTCCGAATCCCAAGACAAAAACCTGCCCGCCACCGAACGCAAGCTGCAGAAGACGCGTGAAGACGGCCAGGGTGCGCGCTCGCGCGATCTGTCGCATCTGGCCATTCTGGGTACGGGCGCATTGCTGATGCTGATGGGCACGCAGCCCATGATCAATCATCTGCGCGAGGCCATGGCCCGGCAACTGGTGTTCAACGCTGCGGCGGCCAAGACTCCGGCGCTGATGCTGGAGCGCTTTCAGTCCATGCTGGTGCTGGGTCTGGGCATTGCCGTGATCTTTGCTTTGGTGACCACCACGGCCTCGGTGCTGTCCGGCGTGGCTGCCGGTGGCTGGATCTTCAGCTTCAAGCCCATTCAGCCGCGCTTTGGCAAGCTCAACCCCTTGTCGGGTCTCAAGAATCTGTTTTCCAAGCAGCAGCTGACCACGGTGGTCAAGA
This sequence comes from Comamonas sp. 7D-2, assembly GCF_022749555.1. Taxonomy (NCBI): domain Bacteria; kingdom Pseudomonadati; phylum Pseudomonadota; class Betaproteobacteria; order Burkholderiales; family Comamonadaceae; genus Comamonas; species Comamonas sp. 7D-2. Next base: position 484,148 of record NZ_CP094238.1, read on the forward strand.
TGGTGTTCATGACCATCGTGCTGGGCTTTGTAGCCTGGAAGTACATGAGTGCCAATATTGCCGAGATTGCGTCGGTTTCGGCCCAGCCATCGCCCATGGCGCTTGCCATGGTCGGCTCCTGGCTGACCACGGGCATCACCTTGCTGCTGATCGTGGTGCTGCTGGTGGCCCTGATCGACGTGCCGCTGCAGGACTTTCTCTTCAAGTCGCGCCTCAAGATGAGTCATGAGGAGGTCAAGCAGGAGCACAAGGAGTCCGAAGGCAATCCGCAGCTCAAGGGCAAGATCCGCCAGAAGCAGCGCGAGATTGCCGACCGGGCCAGCGTCTCGGCCGTGCCGAAAGCCGACTTTGTAGTCACCAATCCCACCCACTATGCCGTGGCGCTGCGCTATGACGACGCCTCCATGGCCGCTCCCCAGGTCATTGCCAAGGGCACGGATCTGGTGGCGCTCAAGATTCGTGAAATCGCGGGCGCGCACCAGATACCGGTACTGGAGTCGCCCATGCTGGCGCGTGCACTCTATGCGCATGCCGATCTGGATCAGGCCATCCCTGCCGCGCTCTACACCGCGGTGGCCCAGGTACTGGCCTATGTCTATCGTCTCAAGGCTGCACTGAGCGGCCAGGGTCCCATGCCCGATGCCCTGGGAGAGCCCCCCGTGCCCGTGGAGCTGGATCCGCACCGTGGCCGCACCCAGCCTGCGGCGGTCGATGCTGCTGCGCAGCAAGAAGGTAATCTGTGATGTCGTCGAATCCTCTGCAACTGTTCCAGAAGTGGTCTGGCTCCAACGCCGGCGCCCTGCAAGGGATGACTGCTCCCATTCTGGTGGTGGCCATTCTGGGTCTGATGGTGTTGCCCGTGCCGCCCTGGCTGCTGGACACCTTCTTCACCCTCAATATTGCCGTGGCGCTGATGGTGATGATGGTGGCGGCCTATATGATCAAGCCGCTGGACTTTGCGGCCTTCCCTTCGGTGTTGCTGCTGACCACATTGATGCGTCTGTCGCTCAACGTGGCATCGACGCGCGTGGTGCTGATGGAGGGCCACACCGGCCCCGGCGCCGCGGGCGCGGTGATCGAGGCCTTCGGTCACTTCCTGATCGGCGGCAACTTCGCCGTGGGTCTGATCGTGTTCAGCATTCTGGTGGTCATCAACTTCGTGGTGATTACCAAGGGTGCCGAGCGCATTGCCGAAGTCTCGGCCCGCTTCACGCTGGACGCAATGCCCGGCAAGCAGATGGCCGTGGACGCCGATCTGAACGCCGGCCTGATCGACGAGAAGGAGGCCAAGCGCCGGCGTGCCGAAGTGGGCGAGGAAGCCAATTTCTTCGGCTCCATGGACGGTGCCAGCAAGTTTGTGCGTGGCGATGCGATTGCCGGCATTTTGATTCTGGTGATCAACGTCATCGGCGGCCTGATCATCGGCATGGCCCAGCACGGCCTGTCCGCGGGTCAGGCGGCCGACAGCTACATCCTGCTGGCCGTGGGTGACGCGCTGGTGGCGCAGATTCCAGGCCTGCTGATCTCCGTGGCATCGGCCATGGTGATATCGCGCGTGGGCAAGGAATCCGACATGGGCCGCCAGATCGTGCAGCAGCTGTTCATGTCGCCCAAGGTGCTGGGTATCACTGCCGGCGTGATGATCTTGCTGGGTCTGATTCCCGGCATGCCGCATCTGGTGTTCATCAGCATGGGGGCCTTGCTGGGCTGGGGTGCCTGGGTGCTGGACAAGAGGGAAAAAGCCCGTCTGGCCGCCCAAAGCAGTGCCCCGGCGCCCCAGCAGCAGGCTGCGCAAAATGATGGCGAAGCGACCTGGGACGATCTGCAGCCCGTGGACTTGCTGGGTCTGGAGCTGGGCTATCGCCTGATCGCGCTGGTGGACAAGAGCCGCCAGGGCGACCTGCTGACGCGTATCAAGGGCGTGCGCCGCAAGTTTGCGCAGGAGGTCGGCTTTCTGCCGCCGGCCGTGCATGTGCGCGACAACCTGGAACTCAAGCCCAGCGCCTATCGCATGACGCTGCGTGGTGTCATGGTGGGCGAGGGCGAAGCCTTCCCCGGCATGTTCCTGGCCATCAACCCCGGCGGCATCACCACGCCGCTGATCGGCACGGCCACGACGGATCCGGCCTTTGGTCTGCCCGCGCACTGGATCGACGAGCGGCAAAAGGAAGCGGCACAAATGGCCGGTTTTACCGTCGTTGATTCGGAAACCGTGATGGCGACGCATTTGTCACACTTGATGCAAGTGCACGCGGCCAAGCTGTTGTCTCGTACCGAGACGCAGCAGCTCGTTGACCATGTGGCCAAGCTGGCCCCCAAACTCATCGAAGAAGTCATCCCGAAAATGGTGCCCATCACAACGTTCCAGAAAGTGCTCCAGCTGCTGCTGGAGGACTCTGTGCACATTCGTGATATCCGCACCATCATCGAGACGCTGGCCGAAAACGCCACGCAGACGACCGACCCGGTGGAGCTGGCGCGTCGCGTGCGCATTGCACTGTCGCCTGCCATCGTGCAGCAGATCTACGGTCCGACCCGCGAGCTCAATGTGATTGCCATCGAGCCCGGCCTGGAGCGTCTGCTGGTGCAGGCACTGTCGAACCCCAATGCGCCATCGCTGGACCCCGGCGTGGCTGAAATCCTCACACAAAAAGCGGTCGATGTGGCCAACCAACAGGAAGAGCTGGGCCTGCCCGCCTGCCTGCTGGTGCCGGACGCGATCCGCAACTCTCTTGCCAAGCTGCTGCGCCGTGTGGCGCCGCGTCTGCAGGTGCTCGCGCACAGCGAGATTCCCGAGACGCACACCATCCGCATCGGCCCGATTCTTAAAGGTGCAACCGCATGAATATCAAACGCTTTTACGCCCCGACCGCCCGTGAGGCCCTGGCCAAGGCGCGCATGGTTTTTGGCGACGGCACCCTGATTCTCTCCAACCGCCAGACGCCGGACGGAGTGGAAGTCATGGCCACGGCCGAAGAGACACTGCAGGACATGGATGCCGGCATGCAGACTGGCTCGCCCCTGCAAAAGGCGCTGGAGCGCCGTGCAAGCGACGAAGGCATGAGCAGCCTGCGCAAGGAGCATTCGCCTCTGGCTCCCGCTGCTGCCAGGCGCAGCCAGGGCGGTGAGGCCATGAGTACGCTGGAGCATGTGCAGGCGCGCCAGACGGCCAAGGAAGAGCAGGCCCGCGAGATGCAGGTCCAGGCCAAGCCTGTCAAGGCCATCAATGAACTGGCCCGGCATTCCGTGCAGGACGATGTGGAACAGCTGTCCATGAGCACGCTGACCTTCCAGGACTATGTGCGCGAACGCATGCTGCGCCGTCGCCATGAGTCGTCGCTGGACAGCAGCGAAGCTCTGCCTACTTTTGCCCAGCGCGTGCAGGAGCGCAATAACGAGCGCCCCGCCATGGCTGCCAAGTCTCAGGCGGCCGGCGCCGCGGTGGTTCGCCACAATCCTCTGCGTCCCGAGAAGATTCAGCTCAAGGAAAGCGCCAGGCCCGCCAGTGTGGCTGCACCCCAGAACTTCATGCAGGAGATGCAGTCCATGAAGGATCTGATCGAGGAGCGCTTCAACACGTTGACCTGGCTGGGCCAGACGCGTCAGAACCCGATCCAGTCCAGCCTGATGCACAAGCTCATCCGTGCCGGATACTCGCCCGCACTTGCACGTGCGCTGATCGAGAAGCTGCCGGAGACGCTCTCCGCTGGCGACGCCGTGCGCTGGCTGATGCAGGTGCTGGAGCGCAATCTGCGCACCGATGCTGCCCAGCCAGCCATCTATGAGCAAGGCGGAGTGTTTGCCCTGGTCGGCGCGACCGGCGTGGGCAAGACCACGACCACGGCCAAGCTGGCTGCGCTGTGTGCGGCCAAGCACGGTCCCGCATCCGTGGGCCTGATCACGCTGGATACCTACCGCATCGGTGGTCATGACCAGCTGCGCACCTATGCCCGGATGCTGGGCATGGTGGCCCATCAGGCCCATGACAAGGCCGCGCTGCAGGACCTGCTGGGCCTGCTGCAAAGCAAGAAGATGGTGCTGATCGACACCACCGGCGTGGCCCCGCGTGATCCGCGTAAGGACGAGATCATGGATGTGCTGGCCATTGAGGGCGTTCAGCAGCTGCTGGCCGTCAATGCGGCCGCGCAGGGCGATGCGCAGGACGATGTCATGCAGGCCTTCAAGGCGCGCGGCTCGCAGCATGCCATCCTCACCAAGGTCGATGAAGCCGTGAAGGTCGGTCCCTCGGTGGATACGCTGATTCGTCATCAGATCCAGCTATGCGGCGTGACCAATGGTCAGCGCGTGCCCGAAGACTTCGAGCGCGCCAATGCGCAGTTGCTGGTCTCGGCCTCCATGCGCTCGGCTGCCAAGTCGGCGTTTGATCCGCAGTCGCTGGATCTGGACTTCTTCTTTACCCCTTCGTCCGCCAGCGGCGCAGAGGCTGCCCATGCTTGAGCGCCGCTCGCCCCTGCATCAGGGCATGGCTCTGCATATGAGCGATGCCAGCACTGCCGGCTTGCGCGTGCTGGCCGTGCTGCACAGCGCATCCGGTGCCGCTGCCGAGCAGGCCGTGCTGTGGCCGCTGTGCGCCCAACTGCAGCGCCTGGGCCAGAAGGTGCTGGTGCTTGATGGCAGCCAGGCCGAATCCTTTCACACGCCAGGTCTTGCCCAGCTGCTGGCGCAGCATGCCTGGCAGGCCCAGGCGGGACTGCGCGCAAGCGTCGGCGACGCCCAGTCGGTGGCCAGCCTGCCGGCGCGGCAGGGTCTCAAACAGCTCAAGGCCTCGGCCGACGAGATGGGGCTGGACATGCTGACGGCCCTGCAAGCCTATGTGCGCGGCTACACCACCGTGATCATCTATGCGAGCAGCGAAACCTTGACGCCGCTGCTGCAAGGTCAGGGCCTGCAGCCGCTGCTGGTCGTACCGCCCGATTCCGAGCACCTGGTAGAAAGCTACCGCCAGCTCAAGCATCTGGCCGTGTTTGCCGGCGTGGAGTGCACGATTGCTGCGCTGGAAGCGCCGCTGACGGCAGACGGCCCGCAGAAATACGACTGGAGCCGCAAGCAGAGCAGCTCGCAGACAGCCAAGCAAAACGCTCAGACACGATTGCAGCGTCTGAATGCGCTGCTACAGTGTTCGCAGCGCCACCTGGGCGATGCCCCGGTGCTCATGCGCCTGCGCTGGCGCCAGGCCAGCGATCTGCATCAGCTCACGCTGCACATGCTCAAGACGGCCTGCATCCTGCCCATGCATGCCCAGCCCACGGCGGCTGCCGCGCCTGAATCCCTTGTCTGGAGCCATTGACTGCCATGTACACCGCCAAAGGCCAACTCGACCGCGACGCGCTGATTCGTCAGCATGTGCCGCTTGTGCGTCGGATTGCCTTGCACATGATCGCCAAACTGCCACCGAACGTAGAGCTGGATGATTTGATCCAGGTCGGCATGATCGGTCTGGCCGAAGCGCTGTCGCGCTTCGAGAGCGAGCAAGGCGTGCAATTCGACACCTTCGCCAGCCAGCGCATCCGTGGCGCCATGCTCGACGAACTGCGCGAAGGCGACTGGATGAGCCGTAGCTCGCGCAAAAGCCAGAAGGAAATCGAGCAGGCGCTCAATCGCCTGGAGCAGCGTCTGGGCCGGCCCCCGCTGGAGTCGGAGATCGCGGCCGAGCTGGGCATGGCCCTGGACGACTATCAGTCCCTGCTGGGCAAGGTGCGCGGCACGCAGCTGGTCTATCTCGAGGACATAGGCGGAGGTGACGGCGACGATGGCGACGACTATCTGGAGCGGCATGTGGCCGACTCGGGCGCCGACCCCTTTGCCTTGCTGCGTGACCAGCGCATGCGCTCCGCATTGGTCGAGGCCATCAAGGCCCTGCCGGAGCGTGAGCAATATGTGATGGGCATGTACTACGAGCACGACATGAACCTCAAGGAAATCGCCGCCGTGCTTGGCGTGACTGAATCGCGGGTCTGCCAGCTGCACAGCCAGGCCATCGCCCGCCTGCGCACCAAGATGCGCTCGCATTGATTCCCTGAAACGGTTCGCCAGGCGCGGGCCGTTCGTCAGAACAGAAGCCGCCGCGCTGGCAGATTCCATCTGCCCACGTGGCTGTTTTGCTTTTGTGACGCAGTCTGGCTGCGTTCTGGTACTTCGCTATTGATAGCTTGTGGCGTTCTACAGCATTGGGTTCATGGATGTCTTGATCGATCACCTGTCGTCGCTGCAAGCAAAAAGCCCTGTTGCATCGCTGCAGCAGGGCTTTGGGTTGGGTGGCTTTGCAATCAGTGCATCACATGCGGCTGACCGTCGAACATATGCTCGAAACTTGCAAGCCAGGGCTCGGCCAGCACGCGAATCTGGGCATCGTTGCGCAAGATGCGCTGCATGATGCGCGCCTTTTCCTTGCGCAGTTCGGGCGCCAGCTTTTCGTCACGCGAGCGAAAGCGCAGCTGCTCGATCAGCACGGCGCAAGTGCCCTCATAGCGCGCAACACCATCCCAGTCTTTGGCCTGGGCGGCTTGCAGCATCTTGGCGCTGCTCTCCTCTATGGCGCGGTAGAAGTCGATCAATGTGTGCTCCATTTTTTAAGCAGCAGCGGGTGCTGGTGCATTGGTTATTTCATTCCAGCCCTGTGCCACCGTGCTCACAAGGCCTGCGACTTCATCGACCATGCTTGCATCGTTGCGGGCATTGGCCAGGGTCAACCGGGTGGTGCAGTACTCATAGAGCGAGGCCAGGTTGCCGGCCAGCTCGCCCCCTTTTTCGCGGTCCAGCGCGCCCAGCAGGCCTTCCTGCAGAATGCGCACCGCCTTGCCGATATGACGCACTTTCTCATTGATATCACCGCGCTCGATCGCGCCGCGTGCTGCATTGATGGAGGCAAGCAGACCATCAAACAGCATCTTGATCAACTGCTGAGGCGATGCGCTGTCCACCATGGATTGCACACCGACCTGACGGTAAGCCGACATTGCGCGCGCATTGGCTGGGGAAAACATCACAAAACTCCTTTGTTGCAGTTTCTCAAATTACTGTTTGGGTTATCGGCCGACTCAGGGGGCAATTAAGTCCTTTCTGCAGGCTTCAATAGCTTAGCTGCTGGACTTGTTCCATGCGGCTACTTGCTGGGCGACATAGGTATCCAGGGCTTTCAGGCTGGCCATCTGCGTATCAAGACGCGAATATTGGGCGCGCACGCGCGCTTCATAGGCCGTCACACGTGCGCTCTGGCGTTCCTGATCGGCCGTATTGCGCTTGAGCGCATTCTTGAGTGTCTCGTCCTTGGTCGAGAAGGTGCCGCCAGTGGCAAGCAGACCGCTTGTGAAATCCTTCATGCGCACTGCCAGGCCGTCCTGGTTGGCATCGGCAACGTCTGAGGTGAAGAACTTGGACATGCTCTCCGGGTCCTTGAGGGCCTTGTCCAGCTTGGTGTCGTCAATCTTGAGGGTGCCGTCTGTCTGAAAGGCAATGCCCATCTGCGACAAGCTGGTGAACGCGCCACCTTCTCCCCCGGGGCCTGATAGCAAACGGCGCATTGCAGACTGGAGGTTGATGGCGGTTGAATCGCCTTGCAAGGTGCCAGCGGTCTTGCTGTCCTTGTCATAGGCGGTCATGGTCTTCAGGGCGTTGCTGAGTGCGTTATAGGACTCCACCAGATTTTTCAGCGCTGTCTTGGCCGTCGCCGTGTCATTGGCAATGGTGATGCGCACAGGGGCGGCATCTGCCGCCGATTTCTGCGCTACTGTCAACGTCACACCCGCGGCGACGTCTTCAAACACATTGGTGTGCGAGGCCATGTCGATGCCGTTGATCTTGGCCAGAGTGTCCTGCGCCTTGACGGAGCGCTTCATGGTTCCGTCGGTGCCGTTGTAGGCGAATTGCTGCAGCCCAGCGCCTTCAGCCTCCACCGAGAAGGCAGAGTTCACGCCCGTGGTCTTGGATTGCAGCACCAGGCGCTCGCCCGTGTGGTCCTTGAGCACGGTGGCGCTGACATCGCCCTTGGCGGCATTGATCTTGGCTGCAATCTTGGCCAGAGAGTCGTCTTCTGCAGTGATATCCACGCTGAAGCTCACGTTCTTGCCATCCTTGGTATTGGGTGTCAGTCCATTGGCGCCATAGGTTCCCATGGAAATGGTCAGCTTGCCAGGTCCCAGAGTGGTGCCACTGGCCACCAGGCCGGAGCCAATGGTCTGGCCCGCTGCCATCTGCGACACTTCCACGTCATAAGTGGCTTGCACGGCGCTGGATGTTGCCGAGCCTGTCACTTGGGCGGAGTTGGAAGAGGTCAGCGTATTGCCAAGCCAGGTGGCAGGCTTGGTCAGCTTGTCCAGCTGATCCTGCAGATTGGAGATTTGCGACTTGAGCTGGCTGAAGGCCGAGATCTGGGTATTGATACCAGTGGCCTTGGTCTGCAGTGCCGCGATGGGCTTGGACTCCAGCGCCACCAGTTGTTTGACAATGGTTTCTACTTCCAGGCCGCTGCCAATACCGATTGAGCTGATTGCCATACAAAACTCCCTCTGCGCAAGACAGCGGGCGTTTGGTACGCCTGGTCTGCGTCATTGAACAAACGGCGCCTTCGCGCCGTCTTTATGGACAGTACTACGCATTGTGTTTCGGCAGGCCGAAGCAGAACTTGAGTACTAAATACCAAGTGCTGATATCAGCCTTGCAGCAGCTTGAGCACTTGCTGTGGCAGCTGGTTGGCCTGTGCGACCATGGCTGTGCCGGCCTGCTGCAGGATCTGGGTGCGGCTCAAGTTGGCGGTTTCTGCGGCAAAGTCGGCATCCATGATGCGGCTGCGAGAGGCAGAGAGATTTTCCGAGTTGACGCTCAGGTTCTCTACGGTGGTTTCAAAACGGCTTTGGATGGCGCCCAGAGTTGCACGTGCACCGTTGACGGCCTTCAGTGCCGCATCCATGGCAAGAATCGCGTTGTCTGCGCCGGATACACTTGAAATGTTCAAGTCCTTGAATCCAGTCTGTTCCGATGCAGGAGTCGCCACCTTGGACATTACAGTAAGACCAGTCTCCTTAGTGAAATCCGCTGCTGTCGGGGGTGAACCTACTTCAATCTTTAGATTGTTTTCGGTGGTTAGCTTGAGTTTCCCAGACTCGATTGAGGCTGTAACTCCTGTTGCCTTGCTTTGGGCGTTAATAGCGCTGACCATGTCATTCATGCGATTAACAGAGCCAACAGTCACTCCAACGCTGATGACGGCGCCGTTGATCTTGAAGTCTGCCGCATCATATGTTTTGTCTCCGATGTTGGCGCCAGCAACTTGAGTGATCGTTCCTGCAGCCTTGATCCCCTCGACTTTGGGAGGGGGCATGGTTCCTTCGACCTTGGCGGTAATCGCGATACCGGTAGCGCCTACAGTTGTGTCATAAACACTCTCCAAGCCTGCATCTTTGAGTGCTTTGTCTAAATTTGTCTTTGTGGTTGCATCGTCCGGCCCTGTAACAAAGGAAACGGACACTCCATTGACTTTCCAGTTGTTCGTGATTCCTGCGGCTTCAACACCAGCAGGGTTCACTGTAGCGCTAGCCTTCTCAGGTGCGGTAGCGGCAGTACCTGCACCAGCGTCAAACGACTCAGCTCCTGCAGGTTGCGTTACGCTTGTCCACGTTCCCAGTGCATCAGTATTCGCGTTAACGATTGCACTTACGTCGATCGTTTGTCCCTGATTTGCTCCTACTTGGAATGCCATGTTGGTGAACGAACCGTCCAACAACTGTGTTCCATTAAAGCTAGTTTGTTGAGCAATGCGCGAGATTTCCGCTTTGAGTTGCTGCACTTCGGCATCTAAAGCCGCGCGATCCTCTGCGGAGTTGGTTGCGTTGCGAGATTGAACGGCTAACTCTCGAATTCGCTGTAAATTGCTGCCCACAGAGCCAAGAGCTCCTTCAGCTGTCTGCGCTAATGAGATGCCGTCATTGGCATTGCGCATGGCAACCGTTAGGCCGCGCACCTGGGTGGACATGCGCTCGGAAATGGCCAGACCGGCTGCATCATCCTTGGCGCTGTTGATGCGCAAGCCCGAGGACAGGCGCTGCATGGAGGTAGCCAGCTGGCTTTGGGATGAGCTCAGATTGCGTTGCGCATTGAGCGACTGGATATTGGTATTGATGATGGCTGCCATGGCGTGTGCTCCTGTTTCAAGCCAGTAAACCGGCGACGTACTAGCCGTTTTCACGACCAGCGACGGCGCTGGCCCACGTGACCGGAAACACGGACGAAGTCTGGTATTCCGGGTACGAGGATTGTTGGAGCAAGCCATGCAGGACATAAGACCGATAAGAGGCCTAAAGTCCTGCCATTTTTACAATTGACGGTTACATATAGGGTGCTGCAGGACAACAAAAAGACCTCCCGAGGGAGGTCTGGAATGGCGCTGACTGCACCGGCGCATGGCTGGCGCAGCTGCTTGACGCAATTAACGCAGCAGGGACAGCACGCCCTGGGGCAGCTGGTTGGCCTGGGCCACCATCGCTGTGCCGGCTTGCTGCAGAATCTGCGAGCGGCTCAGATTGGCGGTTTCTGCGGCGAAGTCTGCATCGGTGATGCGGGACTTGGAGGCCGACAGATTTTCGCTGTTCACGCTCAGGTTGGAAACCACGGATTCAAAGCGGTTCTGGATGGCGCCCAGGTCGGCGCGTGCGGAGTTCACCGATTTCAGAGCAGCATCCATGGCCAAGATGGCGTTATCAGCACCAGCGACAGTCGAAATATCCAGATTGTCAAAGCCGGTTTGCTGGGATGCTGGCGTAGCTACCTTGGACATTAATGTCAAACCGGTTTCTGCGGTGAGCTCAGCGGCGGTGTCTGATGTGGTTTTGGCGCCGACTTCAATTTTCAGATTGTTTTCAGTCGACAGTTTGAGCTTGCCACCATCTACAGATGCAGTAACTCCAGTTGCTTTTGTCTGTGCATTAATGGCACTCACCATATCATTCATGCGATTGACAGAGCCAACGGTTACGCCAACATTGATGACTGTTCCGTTAATTTTGAAATCTGCGGCTGCATAGACTTTGTCGCCAATGCTGGCTCCAGCGGCTTGAGTAACAGTGCCACCAGTCTTAATGCCCTCAACTTTAGGAGGAATCATCGTGCCTTCAACCTTGGCCTCGATTTTCATTTCTCCTGCCGTTGCGGTCTTTGCAGCAGTGAAGACAGAGTCTAGTCCTGCATCCTTCAATGCCTGATTCAGATTAACTGCAGTTGCATCATCGTCTGCACCAGTCACAAACGAAACTGAGGTCCCATTTACCTTCCAGTTGTTTGCTGTGCCTGCTGCTTCAAGGCCTGCGCCAACAATTGCGCTACCTTTCACTGCTACGGTCGCCGCTGTGCCTGCGGCAGCGTCGAAGGACTCTGCAGCTGCAGGCTGAGTTACGCTATTCCAAGAGCCAAGTGTGGACACACTGGCGTTAACAATGTTGTCAACCTTGATGGTCTGGCCTTGGTTTGCACCGACCTGGAACTCTTGTGCGGTAAACGAGCCATCCAGCAGCTTGGTGCCGTTGAACGAGGTGTCGGTGGCAACGCGGTCAATCTCACTCTTGAGTTGTGTCACTTCCTTTTGCAAGGCAGCACGGTCTTCGGTGGAGTTGGTTGCATTGCGCGATTGCACCGCCAGTTCGCGGATACGCTGCAGATTGCTGCCGATGGTGCTCAGTGCGCCTTCAGCAGTCTGGGCCAGCGAGACACCGTCATTGGCGTTGCGCTGTGCCTGGTTCAGGCCGCGAACCTGGGCGCTCATGCGTTCGGCAATGGCCAAGCCAGCTGCATCGTCCTTGGCGCTGTTGATGCGCATGCCGGACGACAGGCGCTGCATGGAAGTCGACAGCGAAGATTGCGAGGTGCCCAGGTTGCGCTGTGCGTTGAGCGACTGGATATTGGTGTTGATGGTCATTGCCATGATGCGAACTCCTTGATGCGATCAAAACGTCGCCGCCACAGTGACCTGAAATATTCAGGGTGGGCGGCGGCGGCAGCCCAATCCAGCACCCCAGCCTGCAGTTCCTTATGTTTTGCTGCTGTGGCTCGCTGGTGACAGGGCTTTGTTTCCCTGTTGAAGCTGTTATCGGAGCGATCCCTCCAAAACTTTAGAGAGTTCTGCAAATATTTTTCGGGATGTAACGATTGCTGGAGCTTTGCTTTGCTTGCATGCCGCAGGCGCCTTCACGTCGCTGCTTGGCTCGGAATTACCCTACATAACGGCGGCTAGCTGCCGATCTAGCTTCCAAACGCCCAGCTTTTTGCACCTATGGCGGGGCTTCTGCAACTTCACAATCGGCACCATGCTTGTTCTCATCGGTTATATCGTCGCCTTCGGCTGCATCTTCGGCATGTATGTGCTGCACGGCGGCAGCGTGGGCGTTCTTGTCAAGGCGCTGCCGTTCGAGATGGTGACCATTGGCGGTGGCGCCCTGGGCGCTTTCATCGTCAGCAACCAGCCCAAGGTGCTCAAGGCCACGGCCAAGGCGATTCCCTCGGCGCTCAAGCCCTCGCGCTATAACAAGGCGCGCTATATGGAAGTGATGGCGCTTCTGTACGAGCTGCTGCAGAAGGCGCGCAAGGAAGGCCTGATGTCGATCGAGTCCGATGTGGAAGATCCGCAGTCCTCGACGGTGTTTCAGAACTATCCGCAACTGATGGCCGACCACCATGTCGTCGAGTTCCTGACCGACTATCTGCGCATGATGGTCTCGGGCAATCTCAACTCGCACGAGATCGAGGCGCTGATGGATAGCGAAATCGAAGCCCATCATGCCGAGGCCCACGCGCCGGTAATGGCACTGAATCGTCTGGCGGGCGCCTTGCCTGCCTTCGGCATTATTGCGGCCGTGCTGGGTGTGGTGAACACGATGGCTTTCGTGGGGCAGCCCCCTGCGGTGCTGGGCGGCATGATTGCCTCGGCGCTGGTGGGTACCTTCCTTGGGATCTTGCTGGCTTATGCGCTGGTGGAGCCCATGGCGGCCCTACTGGAGCAGCGTGCCCAGGATGCGGCCAAGGAGTTTGAGTGCATCAAGGCGACGCTGCTGGCCAGCATGCAGGGCTACAACCCGGGCACGGCCATCGAGTTCGGCCGCAAGGTGCTGTTCTCCACCGAGCGCCCAGGATTTCTGGAGCTGGAGTCGCACGTCAAGGGTAAGAAGTGATGAGTACCTGCTCTCGCCAGGATCTAGTGATGGAGCGCAGCCATGGCTGACAAGAAGCTGCAGCCCATCATCATCAAGCGCGTCAAGAAGACCGCCCATGCCCACCATGGTGGTGCCTGGAAGATTGCCTATGCCGACTTTGTGACGGCGATGATGGCCTTCTTCCTGCTGATGTGGCTGCTGGGCTCGACAGCTCAGGGGGAGCTGCAGGGGATTGCCGCGTATTTCAATTCGCCGCTGAAGGTGGCCATGTCGGGCGGCAGCGGTGCGGGTAACAGCTCCAGCATCGTGCCCGGAGGCGGCAACGACCTGTCCAAGGTGCACGGCCAGGTGCGCCGCTCCGAGTCCGAAGACAATGCCAACCGCCGCTCCAGCCAGGCCATGGGCCGGGCCGATGAGTCCGCACGCGACGCACAGCGCCTGCATGCGCTCAAGGCCAAGGTGGACAGCATGATTGCCAATAATGCGCGCCTGAACGAGTTCCGCTCGCAGATTCGCACGGAGATCACGCATGACGGCCTGATGATCCAGATCGTCGATGATCAGAACCGCCCCATGTTCGATAGCGGCAGTGCCGTGGTCAAGCCCTATATGCGCGACATCCTGCGCGAGATTGGGGCGGCCATGGGCAATGCGGAAAATCGCATCAGTCTCTCGGGGCACACCGATGCCGCACCCTACGGCAATGCCGATCGCGGCTACAGCAACTGGGAGCTGTCGGCCGACCGCGCCAACGCATCGCGCCGCGAGTTGGTGGCTGCCGGCATGCCGCTGGACAAGCTGGCACGCGTGGTGGGCATGTCCAGCAGCGACCTGCTGCTGCCCGAGGAGCCGCGCGCTGCGCAGAACCGCCGCATCACCATTACCGTGCTGACCAAGGAGGCCGAGCGCCGTGTGCTGGGCAACGACAAGGAGCGCAGCACGGAGCAGGTGACCAGTGCCGAGGAAGCTGCCAGCACGATCAACCAACCCAAGGCCCGGCGCGCAGTACCCAGCGCTGCCGACAAGCAGTCTCTGGATGCCAAGGAAGAGTTTGTTGTAACAAACCCTGAAGTTGCCACGGAGACTGTCGAAAAGCCTGACAATGCACGTCCAATGCCGGGAGGTTGACAAATTGTTACCATCACGGCTGAAAACTTGTTCCCACGCACCTATTCCGACCGAAAGGGCCTCTCGTGGCTAATGCCCTGCGATTTTTGATTGTTGACGACTTCTCCACCATGCGCCGCATCGTGCGCAATCTGCTCAAGGAGAGTGGCTTTGCCGATGCCGATGAAGCCGAAGATGGTGTGGTTGCCATCACCAAGCTGCGTGCTAGCAAGTTCGACTTTGTGGTGACCGACATCAATATGCCGAACATGAACGGCTTTCAGCTGCTGAGCGAAATCAAGCAGGACGAAAAGCTCAAGCATCTGCCGGTGCTGATGGTGACCGCCGAAGCACGCAAGGAAGATATCGTGGCTGCCGCCCAGGGCGGAGCGGCCGGCTATATCGTCAAGCCCTTCACCAAGGCCACGCTGGAAGAGAAGGTCAATCTCATCATCAAGAAACTCGATCTCTGAGCCATGAGCAGCGACCAGGCTTCCGCCAACGTCCACTACAAGATTGGCGTGCTCACGCGCCAGTTGCATAACTCGCTCAATGAGCTGGGTTATGCGGATCGTTTGCGCGGCAGTGCGGGGGAGCTTCCCGATGCGCAAAGCCGCCTGTCCTATATCGCCCGTCTGACGGGGGAAGCTGCCAACAAGGTGCTGGGTCAGGTCGAGGTGACTCAGAACCGCCAGGATGCGCTGGCCGAGCGCACTCGAGCCATGCGTGCAGAACTCATCAAGGATCCGGTGGCCGCGGTGGCCAAGGGGCGCGTGATGAACTATCTGCAGGAGGTGGAAGAGGGCACGGAGCAGACCAACAGCCATCTGACCGAGATCATGATGGCGCAGGACTTCCATGACCTCACCGGCCAGGTGATCGCGCGCGTTGTGGCGCTGGCGGCCGATCTGGAGTCGCAACTGCTGGAGCTGCTGATCCAGACTTCGCCGGATGCTGCGCAGGCACCGGCCCTGGCGCCTGTGGAAGCCGCGCAGCCCAAGCTGGCCGGCCCGGTGGTGGATCCCGAAAACACGGCAGACGTGGTGACCTCGCAGTCCCAGGTGGATGATCTGCTGGCCAGTCTTGGCTTTTAAAAAATATAGCTGCCTGCGCTTTGCAGATAAGCGTTTGAGCCTGAAAAGCCTGATCTTTTGAATGGATCGGGCTTTTTTATTGGGCACAGCTGGGCGGGCAGGGCGCAAAAAGCCCGCATGTCATCACAACATGCGGGCAAGCCTTGGAGGGCAATCTGCCTTTTGAGCGATGTGCGGCGTTGCGCCGATCACACCTGCATATTCATCACATCGGAGTAGGCCTGCACCAGGCGGTTGCGCACATGCAGCGTGGCTTGAAAGCCGATCTGCGATTTCTGCATGGCCACCATGGTCTGCTCAAGGCTGACGGCGGGGTTTTCCAGCTGCACTTCGCGCTGCAGCTGGCCGGAATGGTTTTGAGCGGCGCTCACCGATTGCAGGGCATTTTGCAGAGCCTGACCAAAGCCGCCGGCCACGGGCGCAGTGCCGGCGCTGCCGACCTTGGTGAGCTGGTTGCCCAGCTGGGCGGGGTTGATTGCTGGGATCTTCAGGTCCATATATTTATCCAACTGGCTTGGTGAGTTGGAGGTGATCGTAGGTTTTTCGCCTGATCGCAGACGGGCAATAAGTGGGTGAATCGGCTTGCTTATCGGGGGAACGCCGCCGGTCCGAGTCCGAATAATCCACTGGACGCTAGACCTCGTGTGGGGTCTGACACCATGGAATCAAGATGTCTGCTGTAGCTGAAGTACCTGTCCCCAATGCCGCGCCCGGTGCCACGTATGCACCCCGCCCTGCGCTTGCGCAGCGCTGGAATGCGCTCGACCGTGGCCAACGTCTTCGCTGGGGCGCGCTGGCGGCCTTGGTCGCAGTGGGCCTGGTGGCGGCGGCGGTGTTCTATCGCCAGCCTGACTACAAGCTGCTGTTCTCCAACGTCAGCGACAAGGATGGCGGTGCCATCGTGGCGCAGCTGACGCAGATGAACGTACCCTACAAGTACAGCGAGGGCGGCGGCGCCATTCTCATCCCCGCAGACCGTGTGCACGATGTGCGCCTGAAGCTGGCCACGCAAGGTCTGCCCAAGGGCTCGGTGACGGGCTTCGAGCTGATGGAGAACAGCAAGTTCGGCATCACCCAGTTTCAGGAGCGCCTCAATTTCCAGCGCGGTCTGGAAGGAGAGCTGACGCGCTCCATCCTGGCGCTCAATGCCGTGCAGAGTGCCCGCGTGCATCTGGCCCTGCCCAATCAGAACGGATTTTTTCGCGAGCAGCAAAAGCCTTCGGCTTCCGTGCTGCTGAGCCTGCATCCGGGTCGCATGCTGGACCGTGCCCAGATCGCGGGCATCGTGCATCTGGTGGCCTCCAGCGTGCCCGAGATGGAGCCTGCTGCCGTCAGCGTGGTGGACGACACTGGCAAGCTGCTTTCGCAGTCGCCTGACGGCAATGCCGGCGGCGTGGACATGCAGCAGTTCCTCTACACCCAGCAGGTGGAGCAGCAATATGTGCGCCGCATTCTGGATATTCTGGAGCCCGTGGTCGGCAAGAACAATGTGAAGGCCCAGGTTTCGGCCGAGCTGGACTTCAGCCAGACCGAATCGACTTCCGAACAGCATCGTCCCAACCAGTCTGCAGACGGCGGGGCCGTGCGCAGCCAGCAGGTGATGGAAACCAATGGCGAGAAGACGGCCACTCCGCCTACCGGCGTGCCTGGCGCGACCAGCAACCAGCCACCTCAGAACTCCACCGCGCCCATTAACGGTGCCAATCCTGCGCCGCAGGCTGCTGGTGCTGGTGCAGGTCAGGGCAACGGCCAGGGCAACAAGCGCGAGTCCATCACCAATTACGAAGTGGACAAGACCGTCAGGGTCACACGCGGCAGCACCGGCACCGTCAAGCGCCTGACGGCTGCGGTGGTGGTCAATGCACCGCTGGCTGCTGCGGCCGGCACCGATGCCGCGACAGCGGCAACGGCAGCCGCTGTCAGCTCCGGCCTGCGCCCACTGACAGCCCAGCAGCAGGAGCAACTGCTCACACTGGTACGCGAAACCGTGGGCTATAGCGCCGACCGCGGCGATTCGGTGAATCTGGTCAGCGCTCCCTTCATGGACAGCGGTGCCGCACCAGTCGAGCTGCCGATGTGGAAGGACCCCGAAATTCAGGCCATGGCCAAGAGCCTGGGCGTGCCGATTGCGCTGGCGCTGTTTGGAGCCCTGGTGTTGTTGGGCCTGGTGCGCCCCTTGCTCAAGGGACGCAATACCGGCCCCGGCGGCCAGCTCAATGCCATTGAAGCCGAGGCGCTGGATCGCCCCGCTCTGCCCGCCCCTGCGAAGGAGCTGTCTCCGACCAAGGAGCAGGAGCGACTGGATCAGGCCCGTCATCTGGCCAAGCAGAACCCGATCGCGGTGGCGAACATCGTGAAGACATGGATTAACGGAGAAGGCTAGCCCCCTGAGCGGCTGCGCCGCATCCCCCCCGAGGGGGACGACAGCCTTGCTGCGGGGCGGCGGGGCCGCCTAGGCCCTTGCTTGCTGTCACTGGCGAAAGAGTCGGTGGCAAAGCAGGTGATGAGCTGGCCCGGTTTTGGATCATTGAATAGAGAGTTTTGAATATGGACGATAGAGGTCTGAACGACGCTGCCATCTTGCTGGTCTCCCTCGGTGAGGAAGAGGCTGCCGAGGTGTTCAAGCACCTCACGCCCAAGGAAGTGCAGAAGCTGGGCGAGACGATTGCCCGCATGCGTGGCGTGACGCGGGAAAAGGTGGATTTCGTGATCGACCGCTTCACCAGCGATGCCGCGTCGCAGAGTCTGCTGGTCGACGATGCCAGCGACTATGTGCGCTCGGTGCTCAAGCGTGCCCTGGGCGATGACAAGGCGGCGTTGCTGATCGACCGCATCATGCAGGGCGGCGATATCTCGGGCATTGAAAGCCTGAAGTGGATGGATCCGTTGTCGGTGGCCGAGCTGCTGCGCGGCGAGCATCCGCAGATCGTGGCGGCGATTCTGGTGCACCTGGAGTATGAGCAGGCTGCGGCCGTGCTGATGCAGTTCCCCGATCGCGCGCGCAGCGAGGTCATGCTGCGCGTGGCCACGCTGGAAGGCATTCAGCCCACGGCGCTCAAGGACCTGAACGAGGTGCTGTTCAAGGTGCTGGCGGGCGGCGACAAGGTGCGCAAGACCTCGCTGGGCGGCGTCAAGACTGCAGCCGAAATGCTCAACCAGATGGGCGGCAATGCCGATGTGGCGGTGCTCGATACCATCCGCAACTACGACCCCGAGCTGGCGCAGAAGATCATGGACAAGATGTTCGTCTTCGACGACCTGGTCAAGCTCGACGACCGCTCGGTGCAGCTGGTGCTGCGCGAGGTGGTATCCGAGACGCTGATCGTGGCGCTCAAGGGCGGCTCCATGGAAGTGCGCGACAAGATCCTGGCCAATATGTCCATGCGTGCGGCCGAGTCGCTGCGCGAGGACCTGGAAGGCCGTGGCCCCATGCGTCTGTCCGAAGTGGAAGCCCAGCAGAAGGAAATCCTCAAGGTCGTGCGTCGTCTGGTCGAGGAAGGCCAGGTAACCATCGGCAGCGGTCCGGAGGACAGCTATGTCTAAGGGCCAGCCCCCGCGCTCGCACTCGCGCTTTATCCCGCAGGAAGAGATCGACGACAGCACCGTGGTGCAATGGCGCTTCGGCGCGGTGGATGCACAGGATCGAGGCGTCTTCGCGCCAGCACAGCAAGCTGCCTTCATACCGGCTGGGGTAGAGCATTTCAACGGTTTTTCCCCCTCGATTGCCCATCAACCGCAGGCGCAGCCAGAGGTGCAGGCTGTGGAGCCCGTGGAGCCAGCCGCCCCGGCTTTCGACGAGGAGCAGCTGCAGCAGATGCTGGAGCAGGCACGAGCCGAGGGGCATGCACAGGGCCTGGCCGAAGGCCGCACCCAGACCCAGCAGCAATGGCAGCAACACCTGGACGACCATATCAACGGTGCGGGCCGCGAGAGTGCGCAGCGCGTCGATGGCGTGCTGCAGGGCCTGGAAGACAACTTCAAGCAGCTGCAGTCGGGCATGGCCCAGGAGCTGCTGAACCTGGCCTGCGACATCGCACGTCAGGTGGTGCGCCAGGAGCTGCGCAGCCAGCCCCAGGCCTTGCTGCCTGTGATTCGCGAGGCGCTGGACATGCTGGTCGACGAGAGCCGCCCAGTGACTGTGCGTCTGAACCCCGCTGACTTTGAACTGCTCGACGAGGCCCTGCGTACCGAGCATGGCGCGCACAGCCGTATTCAGTGGCTGGGCGATGCCTCGATTGCCCCAGGCGATGTCAAGGTGGAGTCGGGTGGTGCCGAGATCGACGGTGGCCTGGACAAGCGCTGGCGTCGTGCCGTGGCGGCTCTGGGCCTGGTCTCCACCTGGTATGACGGAGACAAGGCATGAACCCCTGGCAGCAGTTCATGAGCCAGGCGCGCGCACGCTATGCCGAGCCAGTGCCGCTGGAATGCCAGGGCCGTCTGACCCGGTTGACCGGCATGGTGCTGGAGGCTTCGGGGCTGCGCGTGCCCGTGGGGGCGCAATGCCATATTCATCAGCATGGGCAGGAGCCTGTGCTGGCCGAGGTGGTCGGCTTTGCCGGCGAGCGCGCCTTTCTGATGCCTGCGGGCGATATTCAGGGGTTGTCTAGCGGCGCCATGGTGACGCCGGCTGCCCCCTTTGTTCCCGTGCCCCAGCTGGGCGTGGTGGAGACCGAGAAGGTCAGCCAGACCGTGGGCGTGCTGCGCCTGCCCATGGGGGATGGCTTGCTGGGGCGGGTGGTGGATTCGCAAGGCATTCCGCTGGATCATGCGGGCGAGTTGGGCAGCGTGGTGCCCGAAGTGCTGGATCGCAACCCCATCAACGCCATGGACCGGGACCCCGTGCGCGAGTCGCTGGATACCGGTGTCAAGGCGCTGAATTCGCTGCTGACCGTGGGGCGCGGCCAGCGTTTGGGTCTGTTTGCCGGCTCGGGTGTGGGCAAGTCCGTGCTGCTGGGCATGATGGCGCGCTACACCCAGGCCGATGTGATCGTGGTGGGGCTGATCGGCGAGCGTGGCCGCGAGGTCAAGGAGTTCGTCGAGGACATTCTGGGCGCCCAGGACCGCAGCCGTGCCGTGGTCGTGGCCGCTCCCGCCGATGCGCCGCCGCTGCTGCGCATGCAGGGCGCCAGCTACGCCACGGCAATCGCCGAGCATTTCCGCGACAAGGGCAAGCATGTGCTGCTGCTCATGGATTCCTTGACCCGCTATGCCATGGCCCAGCGCGAAATCGCCCTGGCCATCGGCGAGCCGCCGGCCACCAAGGGCTATCCGCCATCGTGCTTTGCCAAGCTGCCAGCGCTGGTGGAGCGCAGCGGCAATGGTCTGCATGGAGTGGGCTCGATCACGGCCTTCTACACCGTGCTGTCCGAAGGTGACGATCAGCAGGATCCGATTGCCGATGCGGCCCGCGCCATTCTCGACGGCCACGTCGTGCTCTCGCGGGCGCTGGCCGAGACCGGACATTACCCGGCCATCGACATCGAACAGTCGGCTTCGCGTGTCATGCACAACGTGGTCTCGCGCGAGCATTTCGAGCTGGCACGCCGCTTTCGCGCCGTCTATTCGCGCTACCAGAAGGGGCGCGATCTGGTGCAGGTCGGCGCCTATGTGCCGGGCTCCGATCCGCAGCTGGACGAGGCGATTGCGCTGCAGCCCGCCATGACCGGGTTTCTGCAGCAAAGCATGTTTGAAAGCTCCAGCATGGAGCAAAGCCTGGCCGGCATGGCGCAAGCCATGCAGCGGGGCTGAGCATCAACGGGTTAGCCAGAGGGAGAGTCGCAGATGTCGTCCTTGAATGCCTTGAACGTCGCCATTGAAGCCGCAGAGCGCAAGCGTGACGCGGCCCGCACCACCATGCAGGAGCGCCAGCGTGCTCAGCAGGCGGCGCAGGCCCAGATGGATCAGCTGCAGGGCTATGTCCTGGAGATGCAGGCGCGCTGGGGGGCCCAGGAAGGGCTGGCCGTGCAGCCCGAGGTCATGCATCACCAGTATCAGTTCATGGAGCGCCTGCAGCACGCCATCGGTTTGCAGACCCGTGTGGTGGCGGACCAGGACATTCGGCTGGAGACCGCACGTCAGGCCCTGCTGGCGGCAGAGTTGCGCGTGACCAGCCTGCAGAAGGTGGTGCAGGCCCGCCGCCGTGATGTGGCACTGGCCCAGATGCGGCGCGAGCAAAAAGATACCGACGAGCGCGCCACCATGGCATTTTTTCGACGCAGCTTCGGCCTGCAACTTCAGGAGGCCTGAGCATGGCAGAAACCAGAATTGATGGCCCGCGCAGCGGCGAATCGCGCACCGGCAAGGCCATGGCGCAGTCCATGAGCTCGGCCAAAAGCGCTACGGCTGCGGCAGGCGAGCCCGGCCAGGGCTTTTCATCGCTGCTGGCTTCGCTGGACGGATTCGTGACTGCAGGCCTGCCGCAGGCGGCGCAGCAGCCTGCCGAGACATCGGATGTGAAACTGGCGCCCGGTGAGCAGGATGCGCTGCTGATCGCTCAAGGCCATGCGCCGTGGATGAGCCTGGTCGGGCAGACCGCCCAGCTGGACGGGCAGGGCGATGCCGATCTGCGCCAGGGCGTGGCCACCGACTTTCTTTCAGGCAGAGGCCATGCCGCGCAACTGGCCCATCGCCAGGCTTTGCAGCCCGGGTCCGGGGAGGCGCATGCCGCATTCATGGGTAAGGATTTTCAATCAAATCAAGCCCAAACGTATACGACGCAAACGCAAGCAGCTATTAATTCTGATGCGGCTGTCTTGCAGCCGCAGCAGGACGCAGTCGCGCAGGGGCAGGACAGCGGGCACAGCGCGCTGGCTTCGGTGACTGAAGATGTGCCTGCTGCGCGCGTCGAGCCTGCTGTGCACAAGGCGCAGGCATTGCTGCAGCAGGGCATTAGCCTGCAGGGCATGACGGCTGTGCAGCCCCAGGCCCTGGAAGGTCTCAAGGATTTGCTGCGTGCGGCCCGCTCGCCCCAGCAGGATGAAGCTGCGCCACAGGGCAAGACGGCGGCAGTGCAGGGTGGGGCCGACCTGCAGGCCGTAGCGGCTGCCGTCGGGGCAGCCATGGGAGCAGCGAGCGCGGGCATGCAGGGCGGCGGTCAGAACAGCTCCGACTTCGGCCAGAGCCTGGCGGGGCAGGATGCCGCACCTACAGAGCGTGAGCAGGAAGTGTCCGAGCAGGTGGCCTTCTGGGTGCATCAGAAAACGCAGAATGCCGCGCTGTCGATCCAGCATGAGGGCAAGGCTATCCAGGTCCAGGTGCAGCTGAACGGCCAGGAGGCTCAGGTGCGCTTTGCCGCAGGCGATGAGCAGGCACGCCAGCTGCTGGCCGACGGTCAGGCCCAGCTGCGCGAGCTTTTGCAGGCCCAGGGGCTGAATCTGAGCGGCGTCAGCGTGGATGCGGGCAGTGCCGGCGCCCGGTCCGGGGGGGACAGCCAGGGCGAGGATGCCCAGCGCGGCCAGGCCAGGGTGGCCCGGGTCTCGGTCAATGCTGCCGAGCTGCCCATGAGTGCGGCCAGCGCAGGCAATGGCGCGCGGCCAGTGCAGTCCGGCGTGGACCTTTTCGTGTAAATGATCGGTGCCGGCTCACGGAAACGGTGAGCTGGACATGGTGCGAAACCCGGAATGAAGCCGGGTTTCGCGCTTTTATTCGGGCAATGGTAGGAAGGGCGGGCGGCGAATAATTCAGGCGTGGATCTTCCGTGTCGCGGCAATGGCTGCGGGGTGGATGCAGTCCCCCACTCTTGAGGAATACCCGCCGTGTCAGCCAATCCCAATGCCGCCCCTGTTGCACCTGCTCCTGCCAAAAGCAAGAAGCTGATCGTCATCGTGGCCATCGTTGCCGTGCTGGCCATCGTGGCTGCCGCAGCCTATGTGCTGATGATGCAGCGCCAGCACAGCAGCGCCGATGGCGAAGAAGAAGTCAGCGCCAAAGCCACAGTGCCCACTTTCTTGCCACTGGACAATATGGTGGCCAATCTGGCTGACCCCGGCGGCGATCGCTTTGTGCAACTGGGCATCACGCTGGAGCTGGCCGATGAGAAGACGGCTTCCACTGTCAAGCAATACCTGCCCAGCATCCGCAACGGCATTCTGATGCTGGTGTCCCAGCGCACGGCCGACGAGCTGCTGGCGCGCGAGGGCAAGGAAAAACTGGCCGCCGACATTCTCACCGAGGTCTCCGCGCCGCTGGGCTTTGGCCCGGGCGCCAAGAAGCGCTCGCGCGACGATGAGGACGCCGACGAAGACAGCCCGCGTGCCAATCGCAAGGGGCCTGTGCGTCGTGTGCTGTTCTCCAGCTTCATCATTCAGTAAGCAGGGGGGAGTGCATGAGCGATTCTTTTCTCTCCCAGGAAGAGGTTGATGCTCTTCTTGAAGGCGTTACCGGCGAAAGCCAGCGCTCCGAGGTGGTGGAGGTCGATCTCGGCCAGGTCCGCAGCTACGACATCTCCAGCCAGGAACGCATCGTGCGTGGGCGCATGCCCACCATGGAAATTGTCAACGAGCGCTTTGCCCGCAACTTCCGCATCGGCCTGTTCAACTTCATCCGCCGCAGCCCCGAGGTTTCCGTCGGCACGGTGACGGTGCAGCGCTACAGCGCTTTCCTGCGCGAGCTGGCCGTTCCCACCAATTTCAACATCATGGCCATTCGCCCACTGCGCGGCAATGGTCTGATCGTCTGCGATCCCTCGCTGGTGTTCGGCGTGATCGACACGCTGTACGGCGGCACGGGCCGTCTGCAGACCCGCATCGAGGGGCGCGACTTCTCGACCACCGAGCAGCGCGTGATCAATCGCATGGTCAATGTGATCTGCGAGGAATACAAAAAAGCCTGGCACGGCATCTATCCGCTGGAGCTGGCCTATCAGCGCTCGGAAATGCAGCCGCAGTTCGCCAACATCGCCACGCCCAGCGAAATCGTGGTCTCCACGGCTTTTCAGCTGGAGATCGGCGATATCTCGGGCTCCATCCACATCTGCATGCCTTATGCGACGCTGGAGCCGATTCGCGATGTGCTGTATTCGTCGACTCAGGGCGATGCCATCGAGGTGGATCGCCGCTGGGTCAAGGTGCTGACGCGGGAGATTCAGGCCGCCGAGGTCACGCTGGTGGCCGAGCTGGCCCGCGCCGATGCCACGGTGGAGCAGCTGCTGGCCATGCGCCCGGGTGACTTTATCGAGCTCGACCGCGAGCCGCTGATTCGCGCCTCCATCGGTGGGGTGCCGGTTTTCGAGTGCCAGTACGGCACGCACAACGACAAATATGCAATCCGCGTGGAACGCAGCCTGCGCGGCGGCGAGACCAGCTGGATGGGAGAGAAGCATGGCAATTGACGACAACAACAAGCCCGCGGGTGACGATCCGTTCTCCGGCTGGGCCGAGGCGCTGGAAGAGCAGCGTCAGCATGACCAGGCCGTCGAAGGCCCCGAGCTGTCCGACCAGGGCGGGCCGCTGGCGGGCGACGCCGCACGCAGCTATGGCGATGTGCCGGTGCACGATATCAACATGGTGCTGGACATTCCGGTTCAGCTGTCCGTGGAGCTGGGCCGCACCAAAGTGCCCATCAAATACATTCTGCAACTGGCCCAGGGCTCGGTGGTGGAGCTCGATGCTCTGGCCGGCGAACCCATGGACGTGCTGGTCAACGGTTACCTGATCGCCCAGGGCGAGGTGGTGGTGGTCAATGACAAGTTCGGTATCCGCCTGACGGACGTGGTGACACCGTCCGAGCGTCTGCGCCGGGTCAGCCGTGGTTGATAACGCGGCAAACTCTGCGGCAGCGGCCCCTTCCATGTGGCCCACGCTGCTGCTGGTCGTCCTGTTTGTGGCGGTCATGGCAGCGTTGCCCTGGCTGGTGCGTCGTCTGCAGCAAAAAAACCTCCTGCCCCGTGGCATGGGGATGGCCCGTGGTGTCGCCTCAGTTCCGGCGCAGGTGCTGGGCACGCTGGCCATTGGCCCGCAGCAGCGGGTGGTGACCGTGCAACTGGGTGAAGGGGAGCAGGCCGTGCGCCTGGTGCTTGGTGTGACGGCGCAGCAGATCCAATGTTTGCATGTGCTGCAAGACCCGTCCGCATCTTTGCAATCCGCCCGTGCAGCCCATTCACCTGCCGTCTCATCGTTCACCGACTCGCTGATGCGCGCGCAGGCCGACGAAGCGGCCCGGAATTCTGGAAATGTCTAAATTCGTCTCTCGTGCTGCTGCCGCTGTCCTGCTGGCCATGCCCCTGATGGCCGCAGCCCAGGGCGCACCCGCCAGTCTGCCGCTGCTGGTAGGCCAGGGCGCGGGCGGCACCAGTTATTCGGTGCCCATCCAGACATTGCTGTTCTTCACGGCGCTGTCGTTCCTGCCCGCCATCTTGCTGTTGATGACGGGCTTTACCCGCATCGTCATCGTGCTGAGCCTGCTGCGCCAGGCGCTGGGCACGCAGTCCGCGCCGCCCAATCAGGTGGTGATCGGTCTGTCGCTGTTTCTCACCATGTTTGTGATGGGGCCGACGCTGGACAAGGTCTATCAGGACGCCTATCTGCCCTATACGCAAAACAGCATCAGCTTCGAGCAAGCCATGGAAAAGGCCGAAGCCCCCATGCGCGGCTTCATGCTCAAGCAGACGCGCCAGTCGGACTTTGCGCTGTTCAAGCGCCTGGCCAAGCTGGATGCGAATGTCACGGCAGAAACAGCACCTCTGCGTGTGCTGGTGCCGGCCTTTGTGACCAGCGAGCTGAAAACGGCTTTTCAGATCGGCTTCATGATCTTCATTCCGTTTCTGGTCATCGACATGGTGGTGTCTTCCATCCTCATGTCGCTGGGCATGATGATGCTTTCGCCCGTGCTGGTGGCCCTGCCTTTCAAGCTCATGCTGTTTGTGCTGGCCGATGGCTGGAACCTGATCATCGGCTCTCTGGCGGCGAGCTTTGCGACATGAGATACCCCCTGAGGCGCTTGCCTAGGCGGCCCCGCGCCTTCCCCCAAGGGGACGACACCTTCGGTACGGGGTGGTCCTTCCTTGGTGTCTCGTACATTGAGCCGCGGCGGTTGCAAGCGTATTGGATTCATTGAATTTTTAAGAGAACGTCATGACCTCTCAGTTTGTTCTGACCTTTGGCCGCGAGGCGCTGACCCTGCTGCTCATGATCTCCATGCCTGTGCTGGGCGTGGTCATGGGCGTGGGTCTGCTGGTGAGCGTCTTTCAGGCCGTGACCCAGGTGCATGAGGCCACGCTGGCTTTTGTGCCCAAGCTCATCGCCGCCGTGCTGGTGTTTGCCGTGGCCGGGCCGTGGATGCTGTCCACGCTGGTGGATTTCATTCGTCGCACCATAGAGAGCATTCCAGGTTCGGTGGGATGATTTCCTTTAGCGAAGCGCAGATTGCCGCCTGGCTCTCGCCACTGATCTGGCCGTTTGTGCGCGTGCTGGCGCTGTTCACCACGGCGCCTGTGTTTTCTCAGAAAGCCATTCCCATGCGGCTCAAGGTGGGGCTGGCTTTTCTGGTTGCGCTTTGCGCGCAGCCGGTGCTGGGCGAGCAGACGGTGGTCAGCATTGCCTCGGCCCAGGCACTGGGCACTCTGGTGCAGCAGGTGGTGATCGGTCTGTCCGTTGGCTTTGCCGTGCGTCTGGTGATGGCGGCCATCGAGGTCGCAGGTGAAGTGATAGGCCTTCAGATGGGCCTGAACTTCGCGTCTTTCTTCGATCCGACCAGCAATGCCCAGCTCAGTGCCGTGGCGCGCTTCATGGTGCAGATCGCCACCTTGCTGTTCATCGTCATCAACGGTCATCTGCTGGTGCTAATGGCGGTTCTCAAGAGCTTTGAGGCATTTCCCGTCGATGGCAACTTTCTGCAGGCCATCTCCCAGATGCGGATCCACGAGATGGGCAGCGCCGTCTTTGCCAGCGCTTTCTGGATTGCCCTGCCCATGATTGCCATGCTGCTCTTCGTCAACCTGGTGCTGGGCATCATCTCCCGTGTCGCGCCACAGATGAATATCTATGCCGTGGGCTTTCCTGTCACCTTGACTGTGGGGCTGCTGGGCCTGACGGCGACTCTGCCTTTGCTGGAGCAGCCTCTGGTGGCCTTGCTCCAAAAGGGGATGGCAGTCTTCGGGGTTTAGTGCGAAGCACTATCTGTTTGATAGCTTAGTGCGCTTTATGGCAAAGGAATAAGGCCGCTTTTGGCCTTAAGCGAAAAACTGACTCGATGCGGGCGCGCAAGCCAGTGATGACCCGCCGCGCGGCTCAGGGTGTATCTATCAGTCCGTTCTTGATGGCATAGGCGGTCAGCTCCGCGTTGCTGCCCATGCCCAGCTTCTCCAGCACCCGTGCCCGGTATACGCTCACCGTCTTGGGGCTGAGCATCAGCTCCTGCGCAATCTCGGTCTGGCGCTGACCGCTGGCAATCTTCAGCAGCGTTTGCATCTCGCGCTCGGACAGGGTTTCATGCGGCACGGGGGCGGCTGGCTGGGCCAGACTGTCGGCAAGCATCTGGGCCACTTCGGCAGTCAGGTATTTGCGTCCGCTGTGGACGGTGCGCACGGCGTCGATCAGCAGCACCGGATCCCCCGCCTTGTTGGCATAGCCGGCCGCGCCAGCCTTGATGCTGCGCAAGGCGTACTGGTCTTCGGGGTACATGGAGACCATGATGACGCGGATCTGCGGATGCGTTTCGCGCACGCTGGCGAGCACTTCCAGGCCGCTGCGGCCCGGCATGTTGATGTCCAGCAGCAGCACATCGCAAGCTGCGTCGCGCAGTTGCTCACGCAGTTCGGCATAGCTGCCGGCTTCTGCGGTGACGCTGATGTCCGTCGCCTCCGCCAGGGTGTCGCGTATGCCCCGGCGCAAAATGGCATGGTCGTCGCACAGCACCACGTGAATCAAGGTCGCTCTCCCAGGAAGTCAGATGGCAGACCGGACAAGCGCGTGGTTGGATGGCTCATGCCTGGGTCTCTGCCAGAGGAATGGTGAGAATGATAGAGGTTCCTCGGCCGGGGTGGCTGCTCACATCCAGCCAGCCTTGAATTGTTCGCGCGCGCTCACTTAGCCCTCTAAGTCCAAAAGACTGAGGCTTTTTGCGATCATCCTGGCTCAGACCTACCCCGTTATCTGTTACTTCCAGTGTCAAAAAACCCTCGTGGTCGGACAAATCCAGCGTCACCTGGTTGGCCTGTGCGTATTTGCTGATATTGGTCAAGGATTCCTGTGCCGTACGGTAGACCACCACCTGCTGCGCGGGTGCTATTTCCATATGCTCACGGCTGGTGTGCAGCCGGGCGGGTATGCCTGTGCGACGCTCGAAGTCCTGGGCCAGCCATTGCACGGCGGCCACCAGTCCCTGATCCAGCACGGGCGGGCGCAGGTTCTGCATGATGCGCTGGCTGGCGCCCAGGGCGTGTTCCAGCATCTCCAGTGCCGATCTGGCATGCTCGCGCTGCTTGCCCTCGGGGCTGTTGCGGATCAGCCAGGCCAGATCAAACTTGACGGCAGTGAGCGAGCCGCCTATGTCGTCGTGAATCTCGCGCGAGATATTGGCGCGCTCCTGCTCGATGCTGGTATGCAGATGTTCGGTCAGCTCGGCCAGGCGCTTTTCAGACTCGGCCAGCTGCAGTGCGGCGCGGCGGCGGGCTCGCCTCGCCTCATGGACCTCCATGGCGCGCTTGATGACATGGGGCAGGCCGTTGATCTGGTCCTTGAGCAGATAGTCGCTGATGCCCAGCCGCATGATGTCCACGGCGGCGGATTCGCCGATGGCGCCCGACAACAGCACAAAAGGAGGGGCATCGGCACGGGTTCGCACCAGGTCCCAGACGTCGAGAGCTGTGAAGCCGGGCAGATGATAGTCAGCCAGAATCAGGTCGAAATCCTGTGCCTCAAGGGCGTCGCGTACCTCCTGCAGACTGTCCACGGTCGTGAGCGTGCAGGGCAACTGCCCGCGCTTGAGGCTCAGGCGTGCCAGAGCCTGATCTGCGACAGAGTCTTCAATATGAAGGATTTTCAAGGTCTGATTCCGGAATTGCATATCGCCAAGGACGCTATCATTGGATACATTTTGGAACATCGAGGGTAGTCGTCAAGTGTGGCCATGTGGTCACGGGGCAGGCTGCTGGGCGGTTCATTTCGTGGAGCATGGCGGCGTGGCTGTCATGATGGTTTTACGCAGTTGGAGTAACAATGCAGACGATGCAAAACCCTTCGGGTGTGCCTGCAGTTGCCGTGCCGGTGATGGTGGCTGCGGAGCTGCAGGATGCCTTGCTGGTCACACTGCGTGATCTGCAGCGTCTTGAGGGGCTGCTGGACCATGCCACGCACAATCTGCTGGAGCGCTTCGAGCAAGTCAACGGGCAATTGTCGCAGCCGGCCTTGCCCGATTCGGCTGCGCTGGCTACAGCACGTGAGTCGTTGCGGCTGGCCGTGACCGAGCTCCAGTTTCACGATATGTCGTCTCAGCTGATTGCCCATATGGCACATACCTTGCAAGCCTGCGCTTTCAGGCTCGGGGCTGCCGCCATGGGCAGGGATGAGGATGAGGCGGAGTCCGCCATCAGCCTGCCAAACCTGCCCGAAAAGCCCAATCCCGTCACGCAAAGCGAGATGGATGCAGGCTCTGTGGAGCTGTTTTGAACTTCTACCCTGTTTTCCGTTGCCCGTCTGTTGGAGCTGTACATGCGATCGATTCTGGCTGTTGATGATTCCCCCTCGATGCGAAAGATGGTGTCTTTCACGTTGAGCAGTGCTGGTTTTAAGGTGGTGGAAGCCGTCGACGGTGTGGATGCGCTGGAAAAAGCACAGGCGCAAAACATCGATCTGGTGCTGGCCGACCAGAACATGCCGCGCCTGGACGGCATCGGTCTCACGCGCAAGCTCCGTGAAAACCCGAAGTTCAAGGGCACGCCCATCTTGATACTGACCACGGAATCCAGCGACCTGATGAAGCAGGCGGGCCGGGCCGCAGGTGCCACGGGCTGGCTGGTCAAGCCCTTCGATCCCAATCGATTGATCGAAGTTATTCAAAAAGTGCTGCGTTAAGCCGATAACAACGAATCACAGCAGGAAACACCATGGCGGATACACACCAGGATGGCGCAGGTTCGGGCGCAGACTTCGACCTTAGCCAGTTCTATCAAATCTTTTTCGAGGAAGCCAGCGAGAACCTCGACCAGATGGAGCAGATGCTGCTCAGCCTGGACCTTTCGGCCGCCAACGATGAAGAGCTCAACGGTATTTTCCGCTGCGCTCACTCCATCAAGGGCGGTGCGGCGACCTTCGGCTTCTCGGATGTGACCGAGCTCACGCACCGCATGGAATCCCTGCTGGACCGCCTGCGTCGCCATGAAATCACGCCCATCCCCGAAATGGTCGATGTGCTGCTGGAGTCGGCGGACGCCAGCCGCAGCCTGCTGGCACGTCACCAGTCCGG
This sequence comes from Comamonas sp. 7D-2, assembly GCF_022749555.1. NCBI lineage: Bacteria > Pseudomonadati > Pseudomonadota > Betaproteobacteria > Burkholderiales > Comamonadaceae > Comamonas > Comamonas sp. 7D-2. Next base: position 514,902 of record NZ_CP094238.1, read on the forward strand.
TGATGAGGGCGAACCGGTTTCCACGGCGGAACTGGTGGTGCGCATCGAGGCTCTGGCTCAGGGCTTGACCGAGATTCCCCAGGTCAACCGCAGTGCCGCGGCTGCCGAGCCTGTGCAGTCAGCTGCCGTTGTTGCCGCGGTGGTGGCGGATACGCCCGCTCAAGCTCCGGCCCCTGCGGCAGCCCAGGTGGCAGAGCCAGGCCCTGTGATCGGTACCGAGCCTCCCGAGGGTGCGCGCGAGCTGATGATCGAGATCGGCCCGCTGTCCAGGCTGGAGCTGGGCGATGCCATCAAGGAGCTGTTCCGGGATATTCCGGGTCTGGGCACGATTCAGGATCAGGTCGGCACCAAGGCCGATCACCGCCTGTTCAAGGTCAGAACGGTGTCCACCGATGACGAGCTGCGCGATCTGTTTGTCTTCCATGTCTCCAAGGAGCAGGTGCAGATCAGCGATGCCGCCCAACCGCAGAACGCAACCGAGCCCGTGGTCGAGCAGCTGGAAGCCGTGGTGGATGAAGAAGCCGCCATGCCGCCCCACAATCTGCCGGCCGAAGAAGCCTACGGTTTCTTTGCGGGTGCTCCAGGCAGCCCCGAGGCTCAGCAAAATCAGGAGCATGCCGTGATTGGCGGCGCTGGAAGCACGGTGCAGAAGGCCACACCCAAGGCTGCCGCTGCGCATATGGAGTCCACCAGCATCCGCGTGGATGTGAAGAAGGTGGACCAACTCATCAATCTGGTAGGCGAGCTGGTCATCACCCAGGCCATGCTGGCGCAGAACAGCCAGGGGCTGGACCCGACGACCTATCAGCAGCTGCTGGCCGGTCTGGCCGATCTGGATCGCAACACACGCGACCTGCAAGAGTCCGTGATGTCGATCCGCATGATTCCCATGTCCACGGTTTTCAGCCGCTTCCCGCGCATGCTGCGCGACCTGGCGGGCAAGCTGGGCAAGAAGATCGATCTGGTCACGCTGGGCGAAGCCACCGAGCTGGACAAGGGCCTGGTCGAGAAGATTACCGATCCGCTGACCCATCTGGTGCGCAACAGCGTGGACCACGGCATCGAGATGCCCGAGGACCGCATCGCTGCAGGCAAGTCCGAGCATGGCACGCTGACGCTGGCGGCATCCCATCAGGGCGGCTCCATCGTCATCGAGGTGCGCGACGACGGCAAGGGCATGAATCGCGAGAGGATTCTGAACAAGGCGCGCGAGCGCGGCATGGATGTCTCCGACAGCATGCCCGACAGCGATGTCTGGCAGCTGATCTTTGCGCCCGGCTTCTCCACGGCCGATGTGGTCACCGATGTCTCGGGCCGCGGCGTGGGCATGGACGTGGTCAAGCGAAACATCACCTCGCTGGGCGGCACGGTGGAGATCGAGTCCGTTGCCGGCGTGGGCATGAAGGTGGCCGTGCGCCTGCCGCTGACGCTGGCCATCATGGACGGCATGTCCGTCGGGGTGGGCGAAGAGGTCTATATCCTGCCGCTGTCCTCAGTGGTCGAGTCCTTCCAGGTCAAGGCCGACGATGTCAACACCGTGGCCAATGGCACGCAACTGGTCAAGGTGCGCGACGAATACATGCCGGTGATCGCGCTGGAGCGCACTTTCCAGGTGCCGCGCGCCGACGAAAGCCAGACCAGCAACATCATGGTGGTGGTCGAGGCCGAAGGCAGCCGCGTGGCGCTGCTGGTCGACGAGTTGCTGGGCCAGCACCAGGTGGTGGTCAAGAACCTGGAAAGCAATTACCGCAAGGTGCCCAATGTCTCGGGCGCCACCATTCTGGGCGACGGATCCGTTGCGCTGATTCTGGATACGGGCGCTCTGGTGCGCCGTACCCGCCATTGAGGCCGCTGGCCTGAGCCGTCGCCGACCCGAACAACGCAGAGAGAGCTGACATGAACATCATCAACAAGACTGCCGAAGGCGTGGCCACCGGTGCCCGCGAATATCTGACCTTCCGCCTGGGCGAGGAGGAATACGGCATCGATATCCTCAAGGTGCAGGAAATCCGTGGCTACGAGCAGCCCACGCGCATTGCCAACGCACCCGAGTTCATCAAGGGAGTGGTCAATCTGCGCGGCACCATCGTGCCCATCGTGGACATGCGCCTGCGCTTCAACTGCTCCGAGGTGGAGTACAACGCCTTTACCGTGGTCATCATCCTGAACCTGCGCAATCGCGTGGTCGGCATTGTGGTGGACTCGGTCAGCGATGTGATGGAGCTGCCCGCCGATGCCGTGCGTCCCGCACCCGATATCGAAAGCGCCATCGACAGCGGCTGCATTCTGGGTCTGGGTTCTGTGGGCGAGCGCATGTTGATCCTGCTGGACATCGAGAAGCTCATGGGCAATGTCGACATGGGCCTGGTGGCCTCCGAAGCCTGAGTGCGCCAGAGGTCCGTGTGCTGAACCTGGGACGTAGCGCTTCATTCGCAGCCTCTCCTGCCAGGCTTGAGCAGGACGATGATGCGCTGCCGGGCGGCATGTCCGGCCCGCTGGCGCAGGGGCGCGAGTTCGTCTGGTCCAACCGCGACTTTGCCCGCGTCCAGGCCCTGATCTACAAGCGTGCCGGCATCAGCCTGCATGACGGCAAGCACGCCATGGTCTACAGCCGCTTGTCGCGCCGCCTGCGCGAGACCGGGCATGAGAGCTTTGTCAGCTATCTGGACTGGCTGGAGAGCATCAATGACGGGCCCGAATGGCAGGAGTTCGTCAATGCTCTCACCACGAATCTGACCTCGTTCTTCCGCGAGCAGCATCACTTCGACATCCTGGCCCAGCATCTGCGCAGCCACAAACCCGGCGGCAATGGCTGGAAGGTATGGTGCAGCGCGGCCTCCACGGGGGAGGAGCCTTATTCCATCCTGATGACGGCCGTGGAGAGTCTGGGCAGCTCGGCCAGCTTTCAGCTCATGGCCAGCGATATCGACTCGCGCGTGCTGGATACCGCCTCGCGCGGCGTGTACCGGGCAGAGAATCTCAAGGGCGTGAGCACCGAGCGGCTGCACCGCTTTTTCCTGCGCGGGCGCTCGGCCAACTCGGGCATGGTGCGGGTCAAGCCGGAACTGCGCCGCATGGTGGACTTTCTCAACGTCAACCTGATCGCCGGAGATTGGCCGTTCCGGGAGAGCTTCGACATCGTCTTCTGCCGCAACGTGATGATTTATTTCGATGCACCGACTCAGCGTCGCGTGCTGGAGCGCATTCATCAGGTGATGCGTCCGGGCGGGCTGCTGTTTGTCGGTCATGCCGAGAACTTCAGCGATTCGCGCGATCTGTTCGCGCTCAAGGGCAAGACCGTCTATGAGCGCCAATGAAGCTGAAGGGCAGGGCTGCAAGTCATGAGGAATCTGAGCTCTCCGCTGGATCTGCCAGCCAGACCCCTGCGCGGCAACAGCTTCGTGCCCCAGGGCTATCCTGATCCGGCCATGCCGGCGCCGGTCTCATCGCTGGAGCAGCTCAAGCGCCAGCCGCGCCAGCCGGGCGAGGCCTCGTTCTTCTACTACGACCCGCACTTCCAGCTCAATTCGGCCAAGGTGTTGCCGGGCGAGTACTTTGTCTCGCGCGACGAGATGGCCATCGTCACCGTGCTGGGTTCCTGCATCGCGGCCTGTCTCTGGGATCGATTCATGCGCATTGGCGGCATGAACCACTTCATGCTGCCCGATGGCGACAGCAGCGATGTCTCGGGGCGCTATGGTTCGTACGCCATGGAGCTGCTGATCAACGAGATGCTCAAGCTGGGCGCACGGCGCGAATCCATGCAGGCCAAGATTTTTGGTGGCGCCCAGGTCATGGCCAATTTCACGACCATGAATGTGGGCGAGCGCAACACCAGTTTTGTGACAGAGTATCTGCAAACCGAGCGCATTCCCATCGTCTCCGAGGACGTGCTGGATATCTATCCGCGCAAGGTGGTGTTTTTTCCATCCACGGGCAAGGCCATGGTCAAGCGCCTGGCACACGCCCATCCCGAGGCATTGGTGCAGCAGGAAATCAGTCGCGGCAGCGCGGCTGCGGTGGCACGCAATACGGCGGGCGGCTCGGTGGATCTGTTTTGAGGAAGGTTGAGCGTTGTTAAAGCCAAAAATCCGGGTGATCGTGGTGGACGACTCTGCGTTGGTGCGCAGTCTTCTGGCCGAGATCATCAATCGCCAGCATGACATGGAGTGCATCGGCTCGGCCAATGATCCCTTGATTGCGCGTGAAATGATCCGCGATCTGAACCCCGACGTCATCACGCTGGATGTGGAAATGCCCCGCATGGACGGCATTGATTTCCTCGGGCGGCTCATGCGCCTGCGTCCCATGCCGGTGGTGATGATCTCCACGCTGACCGAGCGCGGTGCCGAAGTCACCATGCGCGCCCTGGAGCTGGGTGCCATCGACTTTGTGGCCAAGCCCCGCGTCGGCGTGGCCAACGGCCTGCAGGAGCTGGCCAGCCAGATCGTGGACAAGATCCGCGTGGCTGCCGTGGCCCAGGTGCACCGCCTGCCGGTGGTGCCGCACGGCGTAGCTGCGGCAGCGAGTGCGGGCGCCAAGCTTGCAGCGCCGCGTACGCCGGCGGCCCCCAGCCTGCTGGGTCGCATCTCGACCGAAAAAATCATCGCCATCGGCGCCTCCACGGGGGGGACGGAAGCGATTCGTGAGGTGCTCACGCATCTGCCGGCCGACTGCCCGGCCATCGTCATCACCCAGCACATGCCGCCGGGCTTCACCACCAGTTTTGCGGCACGGCTCAACAGCCTGTGCCAGATGACGGTCAAGGAGGCCACGCACGGCGAGCGTTTGCTGCCCGGTCATGCCTATATCGCCCCTGGCGGCAAGCATTTCTCCATCACGCGCAGCGGTGCCAACTATGTGGCCGTGGTCGATGATGCGCCGCCCGTCAACCGTCACAAGCCCTCGGTGGAAGTGCTGTTCAAGTCGGTTGCCGCCAGCGCCGGGCGCAATGCCTACGGCATCATGCTCACCGGCATGGGGGCCGATGGCGCCACCGCCATGCGCGAGATGCGCGATGCCGGCAGCTACAACCTGGTGCAGGACGAGAGCACCTGCATCGTCTTCGGCATGCCCCGCGAAGCCATTGCCCATGGTGC